>CAJOGB010000203.1 GCA_905233835.1 uncultured Lachnospiraceae bacterium | reverse complement strand
ATACGATTATGATACGATTTTTCTCAGAAAAAACTGTATCGGAATTATTTCGGAATAAAGTCCAAATCTGTTTTTCATCTTTTATTTTCCACAAATTATAAAATTTCAAACTTTTTTTGCTCTCGTTTAGTAATGGGAAAATTTTCAACCCAAATGTATTACGTAACAGAAAATGATACGTAATCGGAGGGTAAAAGATATGTTTGAATGCAAAACTTTTATTTCTGTTAAAGAGATATGCAAGGTATTGAGTGTTTCCGAGTCCAAGTCATATGCCATCGTGCGTGATTTGAATAAGGAACTTTCTGATCAGGGCTACATGGTCATCCCGGGAAGAGTCAGCAGAAAGTATTTCGAAGAGAGATTTTACGGAGTTGATTCATTAGAAAAGGAGGACGAAGATGGCAGTTTATAAGGACAAGAAGAGAGGTACTTGGTATGTGTCGTTATATTACACCGACTGGACAGGCAAACAGCAGAGAAAATTAAAGCGCGGCTTCCTGACTAAAAAGGAAGCGCAGGACTGGGAACGACATTTTTCATTGGAAAAGGCCAGCAGTCTGGATATGACCTTTGGGGATTTTTACAAACGCTATACCGATGATGTAAAGCCAAAGCTTAGAGAGAATACATGGAAGTCCAAAGAATATGTGATCGAGTTAAAGATACTACCATATTTTAAAGATCTGGTTATGCGTGAGATAACACCGAGAGATATTATTGCATGGCAAAACGAGATGCGTAAGTGTGAGTCACAGGATGGCGAAAAATACAAAGGAACCTATCTTAGAAAGATGCAGGCGGAACTTTCAGCCATATTCAATCATGCAGTGAAGTATTACGAACTGCCAAAGAATCCGGCTGTAATCGCCGGTCCACTTGGGCAGCATCATGCAGATGAAATGCTTTTTTGGACAAAGGAAGAGTATATGCGCTTCATTCCCGAGGTTGCGAATAAAACCTATTCCTATATGGCATTTGAGCTTTTTCGAATCGGTGAGCTGATGGCTTTAACTCCGGCAGATTTTGACTTCGATAAGAATAAGCTTTCCATAACAAAATCTTACCAGAGAATCAGCGGAAGAGATGTCATCACAAAACCTAAGACTCCAAAAAGTGTACGTATGATTTCCATGCCGGAGAATGTGGCATTAGAAATGCGAGATTTCCTTGATAGCATTTATGGTATTGAATCGAGCGATAGAATCTTTGTTATTTCAAAGTCTTACCTACACCATGAGATGGATAGGGGTGTAAAGGCAAGTGGCGTAAAGCGGATTCGTCTTCATGATTTAAGACACAGCCATGTATCTCTTCTTATAGATATGGGATTTTCAGCGGTAGCTATTGGCAATCGTGTAGGTCACGAGAGTACGGAGATTACATACCGTTACGCGCATATGATGCCGTCTATTCAGGACGATATGGCAGAGGCTCTTGATGAAGAATGGAAGGAGGGATTCGATGTCGGCGAAGAATCTTGATCATAAAGGAAGGCTGCGGAGTGAGACTATCGCATACCGTTGTTCTCCTGCCGAAAGGAAGGAACTGGATAAGCGATGGAAACTGCTTGGCTATGCAACGAAGCAGGACTATGTTCTTGATTCCGTATTACACAACAAGGTGACGGCGAAGGGGAATCCTATGATGCTGGTGAATTTCCGAAAGGAGCTGTATGGGATCCTTGGAGAATTAGAGCGATTGGAAGAAGCCTCTGAGATAGACGAAGAGCTGTTTACACCAATCCGCACCATGTTGGAAATCTTGGAAGCGTTTAAGGAAAACGAAGAAAAGAATAAGAAGAATAGAAACAGAAGAAAAGATAAGTTTTTGGAAAGGAGAGTTTACCGCGATGTGTAAAGTGATTATTTGTGCAAACCAAAAAGGAGGAGTAGCCAAGAGTACATCTGTTGTAAATCTTGGTATCGGACTCGCAAACAAAGGAAAAAGGGTTCTTGTTATCGACAACGATCCGCAGGGATCTCTTACTGAGGCTTTAGGATATCCTCAGCCGGATAAGCTTGAGATTACCCT
>CAJOGB010000202.1 GCA_905233835.1 uncultured Lachnospiraceae bacterium | reverse complement strand
ACCGATAACCTTAGCGCCGTCTACTTCTTTAGCAGCATCACATGCAGAAGTATAGATACCACCACCGCAAGCGAATACTACTTCAGTACCACCCTTGTACCAAGTATCCATAACAGCCTTGATAGCATCATCACCGTAGAACTGTCCACCGTAAACATAGTTTACTTCTACAGCATCAGCCTTTTCAAGTTCAACAGCAGCATCGTTTGCTCCCTGAATAAATCCGTATCCGTAACGGATAACTGCAGGAACAGCAATACCGCCTAAGAAACCAAGTTTCTCATAGCCTTCCTTAACAGCTGCATAACCAGCCATATATCCGGCTAACTCTTCCTGATAAGTAAAGCAAGCTACGTTAGAAGGAAGTGTGTAATCACCAAGATCGCCTGCAGAAACGTCAAGAGCGATGATGGTTACATCCGGATTCTGATCAGCAACAGCTACGATCATGTTTCCGAATAAGTATCCCGGAACAACAACTACATTGTAGCCATCAGCTACAGCATTGTTGAAAGAAGCGATACGAGCTTCATCGGAATCTTCGGTTGGTTTGTAATACTGGAAGTCTAAACCGTTTGCTTCAGCAAATGCTTTAGATGATTCATAAGTTGTCTGGTTAAAAGACATATCGGTGATATCACCTGAGTCAGTAATCATAGCGATCTTGTAAGAAGCATCGCCTGCTGTCTCAACACCGTTTGCGTCAGCACTGCTGTCTGACTTCTGGCCACATGCTGCAAATGCAGTCACGGTAAGGGCCATTACCATGAGTAATGAAAGAATTTTCTTCATGTTTTCCCTCCTTAAAGTTTCTAAAGAAATTCCATAACAATTCTATATTACGAAGTCTTAATATTCAACTAAAACTTTCACGAAATTTTAATTATTTCTTTTCCTGCAGCAGTTCTTCCTTTGCACGATTCCGATATTCACGGGGAGAAACATGATAGGTGTCTTTAAAAACCCGGTTAAAGGTTCGCTGGCTTTCAAATCCCGAGTTTTCCATGACCTCTGTAATGGTCTGATCCGTATACTTTAAAAGGTAGGTGGCATACTGCAGTCTCGTATTGTACTGATTAAAGTTGGTATGAAAGGTTCCGGAAAAAATTCGAGACAGAGCAAAAGGACTGACATACAAATCCGCCGCCATTTTTGTGAGGCTTAGCTCCTCCGTAAAATGTCCCGCGATATAAGACACGGTTCTAAAAATCAAATCCTTACTCTCCATGGAGGATCGATCCACAAGGGTAAGGCACGGAAGCGCCCTGGTTAAAACAATTTGCACAAAGGCTTGATGCAAAGACAATGCCGCCTCTCCTTCCGTTTCATCCTTATATAAAGTCTGAAAGGCATAAGCAATATCCGGATGTACATTTTCTTTTTTTATAATGGGATTTTCCGGGGCAAATTGATGAAGGGTCTTTTGAAATCCACCACAAAGAGCAGCTTCCACCAAAAGATAGCGAGAGCGACAGGTCCCGGAATCAAAGACCTGATAATGATGAATCAGCTCCGGGAAAATCACCGCCACGTCTCCTTCTTCCATATGATAGAGTTCCGTTCCCACGCCCACTTCCTGGGTTCCTTTTGTAATATATACGATTTCCAAAGCCGTATGAATGTGAGGAGGGACATGAACAGACTTTTTGTCTATAAATCGAAATTCCTCTTTATTATCTTCAAAGACTGCGTACACGGTTTTCCCTCCTTTTTTCGTTAACAGAATTGATTAAAAGCAAGATTTGGCTACTTTTTACCTCTTTATGGCAAGAATTATAGTAAAATTCGCAATATAATGCAATCGTTGAAAGAAAACAGTTGAAACAAAAAGGAGATACGATATGTTTAAGAAATTAATCGAATTGGCAAAAGAAGGTTTGGAAGCTTACGGAGAAAGCATCTGCCGTTTCTACTAAGATATTTTTTACAGCATTTACATACAAAACGAAAGAGGACCCGGTAAATCACCGAGGTCCTCTTCCATTTATAGAATCGATTATTGGATAATATTCACTTCACCGATACCAAGATCAATATCAATCTTCTTGGCTCCGCTTCCGGATTTATATTCGTTCTTTACTTTTTCTCCACCGACCCTGGTCTCGCCCACACCATTATCAATATCAAAGGTGTACTGGCTCAAATCACCGAGACAGTTTAATTTCACATCACCGGTGCCCGCATCGATATCAAGGCTATCAAATGTATTGTTTTCCATAAAGATATCTCCAGCACCACAGTCAACGCTGATATTTTCAAAGGTAGAATTCTTTAAATCGAAATCTCCCGCGCCGAGATCTACATCAAAGTTTTCTCCGGAAAGATTTTCCAAATTCAAATCTCCGGCACCGAT
>CAJOGB010000201.1:1304-2009 GCA_905233835.1 uncultured Lachnospiraceae bacterium | reverse complement strand
AAGCATGCCTGGGAATTCGTCCTGGATAAGGACGTCATCAGTGCCCCCAGTGATTATTACCTTCTCTGCCATATCGCAAAGCTGGTAAACGAAGGCTTCTTTGCGTACGGCGGACGGATCCGCGGCGTCCCAGTTACCATCGGCGGCACTTCGTATGTTCCGCCTCTGCCAATCGAACGCAATGTGAAAGAAGAGATCTGGCAAATCGTTTCCGGAAGTAAGACTACTGATGATACAGCAGAAACTTTTGCAAAAAAAACTTCGGCCACCGCAACTCCGCACTTCTTAGACGTTGCTATCCGCCTGTGCCTGTACTGCATGCGCACGCAAATATTCAACGACGGCAACAAACGCGCCGCCGTTATCTTTGCCAATCACTTTTTAATTGCGCATGGCGAAGGACTTCTTGTAATCCCCGCACCCGATGTTCCGGAATTTAAAAAACTACTGGTGACTTTTTACGAAACTAATGACGCAACCAACATTACAAAATTTTTGAAAGAAAAGTGCTGGACAAATCTAAAATAATTAAGAAAAATTCGATACAAATCATGGTATAATTGTTGTATCAGCAACAAATCAGTTCTATAAATACGGAGGCCCAATATGAAAAAACTTATGCTGTTAGTCATGCTTTTGCTGACCATCTGTTCTTCCGCTTTTGCCGAAAGTATTGATGATGTTTTGAAAGATTGCAAACTGGAC
>CAJOGB010000201.1:0-1289 GCA_905233835.1 uncultured Lachnospiraceae bacterium | reverse complement strand
AATTACGTGCGCTTCTATGATTCCGAATCTGTTTCTGTTACAGGACCCGGTCAGTTCGAAGCCATTATCTATGATTATTTTTATAGCGGCATCTGCAAATCAGATAGCTGCAAACAAAGAGGAAACAAACACTACCATTCAGAAAAAGTGGGATTTAATGCCACAAAATCCACTTCGATACTGCGTTCCATCTCTACTAAAGACGCTAACGAGAACACTATTGACTCCTTTGAATACCCTGCCAAAATGCAAATCGCAGCAGAATTCAATAAAAAAAGCATAGAAGCAAAGACAATGCTAAAGATTAAAGATTCACTGAAGAATGATAAGGAGTTCACAAAAGAAATACCAAAACAGGATATACCAAAACCCGTAAATAATTATGGTGGCTTTGAGCCTTTACCACAGCCGATTGGAAGTGCGGATGGTGAATGGATATATTTAGGACGTTTTATCGGCCCAAATAACAAGACCTATCTGGAAAACATCCTAAATATGAAACCTTTTAATGGGACAACTGCACAAGATGGCGTGTTAGATGTATATTATAACCATACCCATGACAGGTGTAGTTATTACGAAACTGGATATAGTTTTGGCTGTATTTTAAAATTAGTACCATTGGATATGAACGGAAACAAACTGCAGCGCCAGGGATTCTACACAGAACTTGTCGATATCAGCGGAGGAACTAAAGGTATTTTTGTAGGTTCTGTTATAAGCGTACGCAGATTTGATACTGCAATTCACCAGCTAGTTGAAACATTTGTTAGGGATGGTTATAAAGACAGTGCATTGAATCCAGTGACAAGTTATGGATATAAAGGCGCTGAATTCATGGGCGTCAGCAATCCATTCTGGTATGCTTTCCAAAATAGCAAATGTCCTGATGACAAAGGATGGAAACATTAAAACAAAATCATTATTTGAGGAGACCGAAGCTCTTTACCTCGGTCTTTTTTCATATCATCGGCTTACAAAAGTGATGTGTTGGCTACGGTCTTTTTCACCACTCTACTAATAAAATCACAAATAATGGACTACTGTCCCAAAAGCATACTATTATTCCTAACAAACTTAACACTCTATTGCGCAATACTTGCCAAGATCAACCCATTGTTACATCCATTTTACAAAAACTCCCTATAACGCGATTTCGCGTTCCAAAACATAACTGAATACGCATTTATCAAAAAACGGCGCCACAGGGAATTTATGAAAGCCCATATTTCCCCTGCACGCCGTTTTTCGTATATGACAACGCTCCAGAGCCCAAAACGCCGTTATAG
>CAJOGB010000200.1 GCA_905233835.1 uncultured Lachnospiraceae bacterium | reverse complement strand
AAAAGACTTCTTAGCGCCTTATCGGATAACGCCTTTAATCCCTGTCCCAAAAAAGGGAAAATCAAATACAAGGCGATTAATTCATACATAAACCAAAAATGGAAATAAACCGGTCCGTTAAAATTTTGAAGAAGTGCCGTTGGAATATACTTTAAACCAAAGAGAATGATTCCCTTATTCGGTACGCAAATCATTTTTCCCGCAGGATATATCCAACAGCGATAGAAAAGTCCGTAGCAAAGAAACGGTATGACGATCTTTTCAAATCGATCTTTATAAAAAGATAAGGCCTCATCGCCGTTACATCTCGGCAGTAAAAAGTATCCCGTCAACAAAAAGAACATTGGCAGTCCCAACACCGCTACACGGGAAAATAAAACACTTCCCGGAGGTGTATGTATTCCGATGACGCACAGACATGCCAGCACTCGAAGTAAATCCAGCATGATATCGTTTTTTTCAGAAATTTTAATTCCCTTTATCATTTATTCCTCTTCCAAGCAGGCAATGATCTGCTCTGCAATGTATTTCATACCCTTATCGTTGGGATGATTTTTCACACCAAGATGTTCTACCACATGGCTCTTTCCATCCTTATCATAGACGGTATAGAGTTTTGCCGAATGGCCCACTTCAAAGTCCTGATTTCCTTTGATCTCTTCCAGAGAAACAAACTCCACATTCATGGACTCGCAAACTTCTTTTTTGGCATCGATCTTTTCCCCGGAATCCCAGAAGTCATCCAAAACGATAATCTTTGCATTTGGAGCTTTGGCCTGAATGTGACCGATTAACTCCTCCAAATCCGTGGCAAAGGTTTCATCATCTGCTTCCACGTTTTCTCCCAGCTGAATGGTAATTAAATCCAACTTCTCATCCAAACAGGGATTAATCAGTGAATAGGTTTCCCCACGATCGTTTACGGAAATCTCCCACGGCTTGAAGCTAACAGTATGGTAAAATACGTCACCCTCTTCTTTTTCCAAGTATTTCACCACCAGATGCACAAAATCCTTTTCCGGACGGGAAGCCGCCATGCCGCACTCGTTCCACCAATAGCTCGTTATGGAATGAACGGTAATGCTGTTTCCGATAGCCAAATAATTATAGGTATTCTCGGGATATTCCACCTTTCCCGTAAAGTCGTTAATCTGTGCCTGCATGGAATCCACCGCTTCGGATAACGTCAGATTCTGTTCCTCCAAAAGCTTAATCCTTGCGCTTTGTTTCCCGCTTATGACACTAAGAACGATTAAAAGTGTCACTCCTGCGATGATAAATTTTTTCTTATGCTGCTTAAAAAACTCCCACTGCATAAATATATTTCCCCTAACTATACTTTATTCTCCACAAAACGATTCCCCTTATCGTTAGAACTGGAAGTAAATAAACGGATTATAGGTTCCTCCTGCCACGCAGATCACGGACGCGATCAAAAGGAAAATCTGAAATGCCGCATCTAAGATTCGAACCGGCATGGTTTCCTTTACCTTTTCATAGGTACCGCCAAGGGCTCTCTGCATCCATCCGGAGCAAAGGAAGGCGATTGGGAACAGGATTAAAATCTTTAAATCCATGTAGGCTAAGATGGTATAGATTTTTCCCGGTGCAAATAACTTTGAAATATAGGTAAATGCCTGAGGAAGATTAGCGGATCTAAAAATCACCCATCCTACCATGGCAAGGAAAATGGAATAAATCCAGTTTACAATCTTTACCGGATTCTTCTTTAACAAATCTCCCAGGAATAATCTCTCGATGACAAGGATTAAACCGTAGTACATTCCCCAAAACCAGAAAGTATAGTTAGCGCCGTGCCAAATACCCGTTAAGGCAAATACGATTAAAAGGTTTCTGTAAGTCTTAAAGGTTCCTTCTCTGCTTCCTCCAAGTGGAATGTACACATAATCCTTAAAGAAGGAAGATAAAGATATATGCCATCTTCTCCAGAACTCCTGAATGGAAAGTGAAGTGTATGGGTAGTTAAAGTTTTCTTTAAAGTGGAATCCGAACATGCTTCCCAAACCGATGGCCATATCCGAATAACCGGAGAAGTCAAAATAAATCTGAATGGTATAGGCAATCATTCCGCACCAAGCCACCGGAGCAGCAATTAACGTAATATCCTGCTTCCAAATCTGATCCGCCACGGTAGCAAATGTATTTGCAATCAACACCTTTTTACCGAGACCGTAGCAGAAACGTTTGATACCGTAGGAAAATCCCTCTACAGATTCTTTACGACCCAAAAGTTGTTCCTGAATGTCCTTATACACAACGATCGGACCTGCAATCAGCTGTGGGAATAATGCTACGTATAAAGCAAACTCGGAAATCTTTTTTTGTACCGGAACTCTTTTTCGATACACATCCGCCACGTAACTGATGGCCTGGAAGGTATAGAAGGAAATTCCGATGGGAAGGGCGATTTCTTTTTCGATAAACATGCCCAAGTATTTAAAGATAAATAAGGTTCCCAAGTTGACACATAACGCAAAAATCAATGCCACACGTCGACCGGTTAAGACCT
>CAJOGB010000199.1 GCA_905233835.1 uncultured Lachnospiraceae bacterium | reverse complement strand
GTATGCTGACAAGGACGCTGACAAGGGAAAATATACTATGTCGATAAAATTTGACAAAACACGCAATTATGTATAATATTATTGACATAAGGAGATGGTTTTTATGCCGAAGAAAACAGTTAACTTGTTACCGGAAACGGAAGAAATACTTGAACAAATGGGTATGCAGATAAAATATGCAAGGTTACGAAGAAAGCTTTCTACCGATTTGGTGGCGGAGCGAGCAGGCATCAGTAGAGCAACGCTTGTTTCGATAGAAAAAGGTTCTCCGTCGGTTTCTATTGGGTTTTATGCGGCAGTATTGCATGCACTAAACTATATGGATAAAGATTTGCTTAAAGTTGCAAAAGATGATGAACTTGGTCGTAAATTGCAGGATTTGAATCTGCCGGTGAGAAAACGAGTTTCAAAAAAGGATTAATCTATGGAAAAAGAAATATATGTGTTTGCGGACTTTTTATCGTTCCATAATGATTTAATCGGAACGATTTATGTATCTCAAACAAAAGGAAAAGAGTTCTATTCCTTTGAATATGCCCAAACTTGGCTTGCAAAAGGACATACACAATTAGACCCGGATTTACAACTGTTCCGAGGAAGACAATATATAAATGATGACAAAAACATTTTTGGTGTATTTGCTGATTCTTGTCCGGATAGATGGGGAAGAAAACTATTAAATCGAAGCGAGGAACTGCGGGCAAAAAAGGCAGATGAAAAACCTCGAAAGCTTTTGGAAAGTGACTATCTTTTGGGCGTATATGATGAAGCAAGAATGGGAGGATTACGATTTAAAACAGAATTAGATGGTGATTTCCTCTCAAATGACAGAGAAAATGCAACACCACCTTGGACTTCGCTTAGAGAATTGGAGCAAGCATCCATTGCATTTGAAAGCGATGATGCGGGACTGGGAGAAAAATGGCTAAAACAGCTACTGGCGCCGGGATCTTCCCTTGGTGGAGCGAGACCGAAGGCGTCTGTACTTGCACCGGACGGATCCCTTTGGATTGCAAAATTTCCATCAAAGCATGATGATTTTAATTCCGGTGCGTGGGAAATGGTTACTCACGATTTGGCAGTACTGTGTGGCTTGAATGTGCCGGAGGCAAAGGCAGAAAAGTTTTCAAATCTTGGAACCACATTTTTGGTAAAACGCTTTGATAGTGATTGAATTCATTTTTCGTCAGCTATGACTATGCTTGGAAAACAAGATGGTGCGAATGCGACGGATGGAAGCAGTTATCTTGAAATCGTGTCATTTCTAAAGGCAAATGGTGCACATCCCAAAAGTGATTTGATTGAACTATGGAGACGTATTGTATTTAGCATGGCTGTTTCGAATACAGATGACCATTTTCGAAATCACGGGTTTTTGCTATCAAAAGGCGGATGGGAATTATCGCCTGTATATGATGTAAATCCGAGTATATATGGCGAGGACTTGTCCCTAAACATTGATTCTAATCGTTCTGAAATTGATTTTGAATTAGCAATCGATGCTGCTCGTTATTATGGGGTAGAAGAAAAAGAAGCCATCAAAGAAGTAGAAAGGATAAAGACCATCGTTTCAGATAACTGGAAAGAATTGGCAAAAAAGTATGGAATCAGTCGTGGAGAGATTGAACGAATGAGCCCGGCGTTCCGAAACTGCGGGGAAGTTTAGTAAAACCATTGACATCCCCTTCCAACTGTATACTGATATTAAAAGGCAAACATACTATAATGAGAAAGATGTTAAAACTACTTTGGGAGGGAACCAATGGATAAAGAGTTAAAAAGTAAAAAATGGGACGATGCCGTAAAAAAGATGCAGGCATGTCATTTAAGCCTTTTAAACCCGGAAGATGCAAAGTCCGCTGACTGGAAAGAGGCATTTAACGCACTTGTAAAGGCGATAAAGGAAGAAAGAAGCTACAACCCGGCATTTGCACCGGAACTTTCCGATTTGGACGAGGCAACAGAAAACACCTACGGCTTTTACGATATCTTGGAAGAGTATTTTGACTTCCTTGAGGAAAAAGAAGATTGGGACGATGTGATTGATTCCGCAGAAGAGATGATTTCTCTTTTTAAGTGGGAGAAAAAGCTTCCCTCTGAGTAGATGTTTCGCAAAGGAAACGCTTTGGAAAAAGCCCGTCGTTTAAACGAGGCAGAAGATTTCGGTGAGTATTGGCTTTCTCACAGCCCACAGGATTTGTATGCGGCAGCTTCTAACGTATTTTTAAAAGCAGAAATCGGAAAGTACGACGAAGCAAGAGCCATTACGGAAAAATATTTGCGTGATGATTTGATGTGCGATAAGGATTCGGATTGCTTCTTTATGGCAGCTTATCGCCTCTATGAATTAACCGACGACATCAACGCAAAACAGCGTATCGAAAAGAAAATCGCCGAATACCAGGAAATCATGGATCGGAAAAAATAATATAAAAATTGTGAGGATAGAGAACCTTAGTACATTAGGGTTCTCTTTTTTGTGCTCATAGAAGTACCAATTATAGGACAGGAAAGGTACA
>CAJOGB010000198.1 GCA_905233835.1 uncultured Lachnospiraceae bacterium | reverse complement strand
CCGAACAAAGAAAGCAGGCAGCCAGATGTATGGACTGCGGCATTCCTTTCTGTCAGGCCGGATGCATGATTTCCGGAATGATGAGCGGATGTCCCCTTCATAATTTGGTTCCGGAAGTAAATGATTTGGTATATCGGGGGCAAATGGAAGAAGCTTATCGAAGACTTTCCATGACCCACAGTTTTCCGGAATTTACCTGCAGAGTTTGTCCTGCCCTTTGCGAAGCAGCATGTACGGAAGGACTGCATGATAAGCCGGTTGCCACAAAGGAAAACGAAAAGGCAGTCATCGAATATGCCTTTGAACATGATTTGGTAACGGAAGAAGCACCGACTATTCGTACCGGAAAGAAAGTGGCTGTCATCGGAAGCGGCCCTTCCGGACTTGCTACGGCGCAGCTTTTAAATCGTCGTGGTCATGAAGTAACCGTATACGAAAGAAGCGATCGACCGGGCGGATTGTTGCAATACGGTATTCCGAATATGAAATTGGATAAGCACGTAATTGCACGTCGTGTGAATCTGATGAAGGAAGCCGGAATCAAATTTGTTTTAAATACGGATGTGGGAAAAGATATTTCCGGAGAGGAATTAAAGAAGCAGTACGACAGCATTGTACTTTGCTGCGGTGCTTCCAATCCAAGAGATATTTCCGCACCGGGAAGAGATGCGAAAGGAATCTATTTTGCAGTGGATTTCTTAAAGCAGGTAACAAAGTACTTACAGGATAGCGATTTTGAAACTTTCCCATATGAGATGGCAAAGGATAAAGATGTCATTGTCATCGGTGGCGGTGATACCGGAAATGACTGTGTGGGAAGCTGCATTCGTTTGGGTGCAAAGAGTGTGACACAGCTTGAGATGATGCCGGCACCGTCAGCAAAACGCTTGGCGTCCAATCCTTGGCCGGAGTGGCCGAGAATCTTAAAGACCGATTACGGCCAGGAAGAGGCTATTTATAAATTCGGTCACGATCCTCGTGTGTATCAGACAACCGTAAAAGAGTTTGTAAAAGATAAAAAAGGAAATCTAAAAGAAGTGGTCGTTGTTTCTTTGGAAGCAAAGAAAGACAAGGCTACGGGACGTATGAACATGGTTCCTGTGGAGGGCAGTGAAAAGACATACCCTGCACAGCTTGTATTAATCGCTGCAGGATTTTTGGGAAGCGAAGCCTATGTCAGAGATTCCTTTGCAGTGGAAGCGGATCTTAGAACCAAAAAAACACGTGACAAGTGTTCCAAAGGTATATACCGCAGGGGATATGCATATCGGTCAGTCTTTGGTGGTACGTGCCATTGCGGAAGGTCGTAAGGCTGCAAAAGAAGTGGACTATGATTTGATGGGATACACCAATCTATAAACAGGAGTAAAACATGGCAAAAGTAAATCAGGATTATTTAAAATTACCGGGGAGTTATTTGTTTTCCGAAATCGGAAGACGGGTACGTGAATATGAAGCGGCAAATCCGGAAAGCAAAATTATTCGTCTGGGCATCGGAGATGTGACACGTCCCCTTTGTCCGGCGGTGATTGATGCCCTGCACAAAGCAACGGATGAAATGGGAAGCGCTGAGACTTTCCATGGATACGCACCGGATTTGGGCTATGAGTTTTTGCGTAAAACCATTGCACAAAAAGACTTTGGCGACAGAGGATGCGATATTTCCGCGGAGGAGATTTTTGTGTCCGACGGAGCAAAGTGCGACTGCGGAAACATTCAGGAGATTTTTAGTAAAGACAATAAAATCGCAGTCTGCGATCCGGTATATCCGGATTCCAATGTGATGGCAGGACGTGCGGGAGAATACGATCCGGTAAATGAGTTATTCTCCGATGTGATTTATATGCCATGTGATGCCTCCAATTGTTTTGTTCCGGATTTTCCGAAGGAAGTGCCGGACTTAATTTATTTGTGTTTCCCGAATAATCCTACGGGAGCGGTAATCGCAAAAAGCAAACTTAAACAGTGGGTGGATTATGCAAGAAAAAACGGCTCCGTGATTTTATATGATGCAGCTTATGAGGCATTTATTTGCGAAGAAGATATTCCTCACAGTATTTATGAATGCGAAGGTGCAAGAGAGTGTGCCATTGAATTTCGGTCCTTCTCAAAGACCGCGGGATTTACGGGACTGCGCTTAGGCTATACCGTGATTCCAAAGGATTTAAAGGTGGA
Organism: uncultured Lachnospiraceae bacterium; assembly: GCA_905233835.1. Taxonomy (GTDB): domain Bacteria; phylum Bacillota; class Clostridia; order Lachnospirales; family Lachnospiraceae; genus JAILEN01. The sequence goes on along the minus strand of CAJOGB010000198.1, from coordinate 983 downwards.
GAAAACACCCCTTTGGAACCTTTGGGCAAGACGTCACGGAACCAAGTACAACGGAGCGCCTTACATTGTTCAGCGTGCCGGTGAAGCGGTGTATTCCGAAGAAGGAAGAGCCCAGGTAAATGAGCAGATTTCTTATTATATGGATAACGCAAAAATCATATTGAAAGAATTAAAATCTTTGGGGTATGATGTTTACGGCGGTATCAATGCGCCATACATTTGGTTAAAGACTCCGAAGAACATGACAAGCTGGGAATTCTTTGATTATTTGCTTACGAAAGCAAATGTGGTGGGAACTCCGGGGAGCGGCTTCGGACCCCACGGGGAAGGCTATTTCCGTCTGACTGCTTTTGGAGACAGAGAAAAAACAAAAGAAGCATTAAATCGAATTAAAAATATTTAATATTTTAATAATAAGAGGATGAAACTATGACAAAGTACATTTTTGTAACAGGCGGTGTGGTATCGGGCCTTGGAAAAGGAATTACCGCCGCATCTTTGGGAAGACTACTTAAATCCAGAGGATTGAAAGTAACCGCTCAGAAATTAGATCCATACATCAACGTGGATCCGGGTACCATGAGCCCTTATCAGCACGGGGAAGTATACGTAACGGAAGACGGTGCGGAGACGGATCTTGACCTTGGACATTATGAGCGTTTTATCGATGAGGATTTAACAAAGTTTTCCAACCTTACCTCAGGAAAGGTGTACTGGAATGTGTTAAATAAAGAGCGAAGAGGAGAATACTTAGGTTCCACCGTTCAGGTGATTCCGCACATCACAAACGAAATCAAAGAGTTTGTTTACAACGCCGGAAAGGCAGCAGATGCGGATGTGGTCATCACGGAAATCGGCGGTACCATCGGTGATATCGAATCCCAGCCTTTTTTGGAGGCCGTCCGTCAGGTTTCTTTGGAAGTGGGAAAGGAAAACAGCCTCTTTATTCATGTGACATTGGTTCCTTATTTGCACGGCTCCGA
>CAJOGB010000197.1 GCA_905233835.1 uncultured Lachnospiraceae bacterium | reverse complement strand
ATACATCGGTGTTTTCGTATCCAAATTTGCGCGAATGGTGGCGCCGAAGATAATCGTGGACGCGCGAAATACCATGGGCAAAGAAATAATAACAAAGTACTCCGTGGCTGCCGCACAAACATTTTCCGCAGTTCCCATCCAAATTGGAATATAAGGAGCAAGACCGACAGAAAGCGCTCCCAATACAACCGCCATGCCGAGCACAAGATAAATCGACTGGCTTGCCAGCTTTTTAATTTCTTCTTTTTCTCCCCGGCCAACTGCCTGCGACATCAAAGAAAGAAGCGCCACTCCGGGCGCGTACATCAGGCTTCCCACCAGCCAACCGATGGTTGCGGTTGTGGAAACCGCAGCCGTTGCCTCCTCGCCCAAATGTCCCACCATTGCTGTATCCACATATTGCAAAAGCGTACTGAGAATTTGCTCGATTACCGTAGGAATCGATAAGTATATTAAGTTTTTGATAATTCCGTTTTTATTTTCCATAAAAGCTTCTAGCGTTTGTCCCAGGCATCCAAGCCTTTCTTCAGTCTCGAAAGTCCGTCTTCCAATGTTACCTTAGGACAAGCAACGTTTAATCTTAAAAAATGATTTCCGTCTCCGCGATAAATCATACCGTGGGACACAAACAGTCCGGTTTCCTTTCGAAGAAAAGAAGCCAGATCTTTACTGTTGTTTGCATAAGAAGATATATCCAGCCATAAAAGATAGGTTGCATCTTTTGAAATCATTTTTACTCTCGGAAGGTTTTCTTTTAAAAACGCTTCCACAATATCTTTATTTTTTTGAATGTAAGTACGAAGTTCTTCGTTCCACTGTCTTCCTTTCGTAAATGCTGCAACCGCAACGTCCACCGCAAAGGCATTTGGTTCTGCCACTTCGTCGGTATTTAAGGCTCTCCAAATACGGTCTTTGATACCTTTGTTCGGAGCAACCACCGCTGCCGTTTGCAAGCCGGCAATATTAAAGGCCTTTGTAGGCGCAATCGCCGTAATGGAAATATCTTTGCAGGTATCCGATACCGATGCAAAGGGAACATATTCCTTTCCCGGCGCACACAAATCACAATGAATCTCATCGGAAAGAACCATAACGTGATGCTTTTTGCAAAGTTCTCCTACCTTAGCCAACTCCTCTTTGCTCCAAATCTTCCCCACCGGGTTGTGAGGATTGCAAAGAATCATAAGAGTGGTCAAAGGATCCGATAGTTTTTCCTCCAAATCCCCAAAGTCCACTTCATAGTTTTTCCCGTCATACTTTAAGGGATTTTCCAGAACAACTCTTCCATTATTTATGATGGAGTTGAAAAACATATTGTATACCGGCGTCTGTACCACCACCTTTTCTGCCGGCGTGGTAAACTTTCGTACTGTGGTGGAAATTGCGGTCTTTTTGGATTTCAAAATTATGGTAGGTCTTCCACCAGTATTGATAGGCCGCATACCATTCATCCGGCAAATCCGCATAGCCGAATACTCCGTGATCAACACGATGCTGCAACGCCTCCAAAACACAGGGAGCCGTTTTAAAATCCATATCCGCAACCCACATTGCCAGTTCGTTGTCGGCAACATTCCATTTATACGAGTTCGTGTTTCTTCTATCAATTACTTCGTCAAAATTATACATATTCATACCTTCTATCTACTCCCCTGCTCGCGTCGGGTATTTACCATAGGGGATCAGGACTGTCAAGCTTCTCGTCAATTGCATCGCAGATAATCTCGGTGCGTTCCGGATCAATCATATCCGGCTGAATCACCAGGTGTTTGATACGCTCTGCGCGAATCATGCCACTGCCCGGATTTAAGACACTATCGATTTCTCCGACAATTTCCGCATCACAGCTTGAATACTCAAATGCAAGGGTGGTATTTATGAGTCGGCAATTCTTCATCACAAGATTTTCCACATAACACATACCCTGCAAACTCTCGATGGTGCAGTTTACAAGCGTCAGATTTTTCGCATTCCATCCCAAATATTCACCGGTAATAAAACTGTCATACACAGTAACACTTTCACTGTTCCAAAATGCATCCTTGGATGCCAAATGAGAGTTTCGGATTTCCATATTTTTAACACCGTCAAATGAATAATCCCCAATGAGATTCAATCCATCCACCGT
>CAJOGB010000196.1:1586-2014 GCA_905233835.1 uncultured Lachnospiraceae bacterium | reverse complement strand
AAGATACGATTCCTGCGTATTTGTCGGACGGTACAATGACAAACGAAATTTCCTTTGCTTCCCATTCATAGACGTCCCAATAGCAGGTTTCTTTCTTGCCGGTTTCTTCGTTTTTGTAAGTATACCCACGCTGGTGTTCACAAAAATCACCTTCACTTAGCTGAGCGCCGCAGATACTGCAACGGACATCTGTTGCGGAAACACCAATAGAAACCGTACTGTAAAGCCCATTTTGAACCTTTTCCTTGTCTTTCCATTCCGGGATGGCAGATGTGAGGATAAGTGCCTGGGCTCCAGGGAGTCTTTTTGAATCTCCCTGTTTGGCCTCGATAATCCGCCCAACAACTTCACCGTTATAATCGTTGTGATACATAATGTTAGGGACCGGATAAGGCGAGGTCCATGTTGGAATTGCCTTCTTGAAACTG
>CAJOGB010000196.1:0-1554 GCA_905233835.1 uncultured Lachnospiraceae bacterium | reverse complement strand
GTGGATGGCTTCAATACATGCCGTGAAAAAACCGTCTGGTTTTGCGGTATGCTCGGATTCTGTAAAGTTCTTACACTTCTCAAACCACTCTTTGAGTTTTTCCGAGCTGATAGGGGCGGTAGGATTCGTTACATCATACCCTTCGACTTCTCTAAGAGCTAATGGCATGTGCGATAACCTTCCTATTTATTTTCTAGTGGTTCTAAATAGCAGCTGCAATTCGTGCTGTATCCCGGAATATCATTTATGTTGAAGTTTTTCGGATTAATAATCTTGCCGTCATATTTTTCTTTATGTCGGCTTTCTTCGCGGCAATGTACTTTGACACGATTTACCCCGTGGCTCTCACATGTTTTTAAGTAAGAGTACCAATAAGACTTCCTATAAACAAAATCCGTAAGCATATTGAGTCTGTATTTTTGTGACTCGAACAGCCGTTTAAAACCGCATTCGTCCCCCGTATTACTAAGCTTTTTATTTATATCACTAAAAAACTCATCAATATTCTTGTTAAAATAGTTTATTAAGACACTATTTTGCGGGGCAAGTAACGGTTTTTTGTGTTCATTGCCAGGATCCAATGTATCCTTAGCCTTTACATACCCCTCTTTTGCACCCTTTACTGACATATCATTTACGTAGGACTTGATTCTGTTTTTTATATCTCCAGCGTTGCTGCCACTATCATTAAGTTTGGAAGAAAACTCATTAATAATAGCAGACTCTTTAATTTTGGCGCTGTATGTGCCGTATTGGTTGGAAGGAGAATCGGTAGCTTTTACAGCCCCCGTCTTTTTCCCAGTTTTTACACCCTTGCCATTGCCGGTATTCTTTTTTGTATAGGTGCTCTTCTTTTTCTTTGTTGCTTTTGCGGAAGACGATTTATCGTCACCCCCGCCACTATCTTGTTCAGTAGAGCTTGTAAGCTGTGCGCTTAGTTTTGCTATTTCGATAGCATTCTGATGGTTGACTTCGATTTGCTCAAGCTGGTTAGCCTGTTCGATAAAGTTTGAATACAGGTGATCTCTATCCTCATCAATGTTGCCAATCTTATAACCAATACCGGCTCGCATTTCTTCGTAAGTAATTGCATTAGCATGGAAGAGATTGGTGATGTGGTTTTCCAGCTTAACCCTTGTATCGAGATTAATCTCATTAAATACAAGATCAACATCGTCGCTTTCATTTAGGATGGGATTAAAGCCACCTTCAAGTAAGAGCTCAGTTATTACAGCATCCTTAAATTGAATAGCAAACGCCGCTTGGTTATCTTTAACAGCGTTATGAACCTGCTCTTCCATAGAGTCAGCATCTTGTTTACTGCCTCCACGCCCCATCATTGTCTGGGAGGTATTAAGGTCGGTAAACACGCGATTCTCAAAATAAGATAGATAATCTTTTAAGTCCAGAGCATTTCCTTCGGCACCAACTATAGAGAAAGCAACTCTTTCCGGAGTGATAATCATGCCGTCAGGGGGCGTATTTTCGATAAGATTTCTGGTGTCATCAATTTCCTTCTTGGTGCCCCCCTTACCCTCCTGAGGTAGACCAACC
>CAJOGB010000195.1 GCA_905233835.1 uncultured Lachnospiraceae bacterium | reverse complement strand
GATTTGGCCCTTATCATCAAGGAAGTTATGCTTCAGAGAATGCAGGGTGTTAAGAATGAAAAAGGTGTATGGATTACACCGGCATTCCCGAAGCTGATTTATGTATTGGACGAGGATAATATCCATGAGGATTCCAAGTATTATTACTTAACGGAATTGGCTGCGAAATGTACTGCAAAGCGCATGGTTCCGGATTATATTTCCGCTAAGATTATGAAGGAATTAAAGAAGGGAAATGTATACACCTGTATGGGATGCAGATCCTTCCTTACCGTTGAAGAATCTCAGAAGAATCCGGATGGTTCTTACAAGTTCTACGGTCGATTCAATCAGGGTGTTGTAACCATTAACCTTGTTGACGTTGCTTGTTCTTCTTACGGAGATATGGATAAGTTCTGGGATATTTTGGAAGAACGTTTGGAACTTTGCCATCGCGCACTTCGTTGTAGACATGAGCGTCTTTTAGGAACCGTATCCGATGTTGCACCGATTCTTTGGCAGCACGGAGCATTGGCTCGTTTGCAAAAAGGCGAAAAGATTGATGAACTTTTATACAACGGCTATTCCACCATTTCTTTGGGATATGCGGGATTATATGAAATGTGCTATCGCATGCTCGGTGTTTCTCACACCGATCCAATGGGTAAGGAATTTGCCTTAAAGGTAATGCAAAGATTAAACGATAAGTGTGCGGAGTGGAAGGCTGCGGAAAACATCAGCTACTCTGTTTACGGAACTCCCATGGAGTCTACCACTTATAAATTTGCAAAAGCATTGCAGAAGAGATTCGGTATCATCAAGGGAGTAACGGATAAGAACTACATTACCAATTCTTATCACGTTCACGTAACCGAAGAAATCGATGCCTTCGATAAGTTGAAATTCGAATCCGAATTCCAGAAGCTTTCTCCGGGCGGAGCGATTTCTTATATCGAAGTACCGGATATGCAGCAGAACATCCCGGCAGTACTTTCTGTTATGAAGTTTATTTACGATAACATTATGTACGCCGAGTTAAATACCAAGTCCGATTTCTGTGAAGTCTGCGGATACGACGGAGAGATTTCCATCGTGGAAGATTCTGCGGGAAAATTGGTTTGGGAGTGCCCGAACTGCGGAAACAGAGATCAAGAAAGAATGTCCGTTGCCAGAATATATAGGAACACAGTTCTGGAATCAGGGCAGAACTCAGGAAATTAAAGATAGGGTTTTACATTTATAATATGAAATACAGTGCAATTAAGTATAAAGATATTGCAAACGGAGAGGGCGTGAGAAACGTCCTTTTTGTTTCCGGATGTACCCACCATTGTAAGGGGTGTTTCCAACCACAGACCTGGGATTTTAATGCAGGGGATGATTGGACGCCGTCACTTCAGGAAGAGTTTTTAAAGGCTTGTGAACCAAGTTACATCGAGGGTATTACTTTCCTTGGCGGAGAACCCATGGAAGAGGTAAACCAGGCAGGGTTACTCCCTCTTGCAAAAGAATTTAAAAAACGTTTTCCGAGAAAAAACATTTGGTGCTATACCGGTTATACCTTAGAAGAGGATTTACTTTCACCTTCCGGGAAGGTACACTTTAATGGAACGGAAGAATTCCTTGGGCTGATTGATATTTTGGTGGACGGTGAATTTGTTCTTGAAAAAAAGGATATCACCCTTCAGTTTCGAGGCAGCAGTAACCAGCGAATTCTGGAGAAAGACGAAGCCGGGAATTGGATTCCCTGGAGAAAGAAAATGAGGTAGCCATGCGTATCTTATTGGCGGAAGATGAAAAGGAAATGTCCAATGCGATTGCTGCGGTTTTAAAGCATGAGCATTACTCCGTGGATGCGGTGTACGACGGACAGGATGCTTTGGATTACTTGGAAACCGGACTTTACGACGGTGCCATTTTGGATATTATGATGCCCAAAATGGACGGTATTTCCGTGTTAAAGGAAATTCGAAAAAAGGGCATGGATGTGCCTGTTATTTTGCTTACCGCAAAATCCGAAATCGACGATAAAGTGGAAGGTTTGGATGCGGGAGCGGATGATTATCTGACAAAACCTTTTGCTATGAAAGAATTGCTTGCGCGCCTTCGTTCCATAACAAGACGCCAGGGTGAAGTGACGGATAATGTGGTGGAGTTTTCCAATTTAAAATTGGATCGAGCTACCTTTACGATTTCTACGGAGAAGGATTCTCTGCGTCTTGCAAACAAAGAATTTCAGATGTTGGAAATGCTTCTTTCCAACCCGGGACAAATCATTTCCACGGATCAGTTTATGGATAAAATCTGGGGATATGACAGCGATACCGAACTGAATGTGGTTTGGGTGTATGTCTCTTATCTTCGAAAAAAACTTTCAAAAATAGGTGCAAAAGTTAATATTAAAGCAGCTCGTGGTGTAGGTTATTTGGTGGAGGCGGAACATGATTAAGATTCTTCGCCGGAAGTTTATTGCCATAGCAATGGTATCCGTGGTACTGGTTCTTTTCGGATTGATTGGTACCATGGATATTTTAAACTATTACCGGACAACGGAAAGTATAAAATCCGAAATGTCATTGTTAAAAGAAAACGGTGGTGACCTTTCGGAATTAAAAACCGGGCGAGGATTTACTTTCGGAAATGGTGGGCCGGCTCCTTCCGAAAAGATTACACCACCGTCGGATGCGAAGCCTGCACCGGAAAATCGTTTTACTTCTGGATTGAACCAGGAAACCCCGTTTTCTCT
>CAJOGB010000194.1 GCA_905233835.1 uncultured Lachnospiraceae bacterium | reverse complement strand
TCGCATCTTAAAAGAACTATCCGAAAAGGTTGCTTTGGAAATCGACGTGATTGCAAATAATTATCGTATTTTATCTCGCATGGACTTTATTTTTGCAAAGGCTTTATATGCCAAAGAATTAAACGCTTCCATGCCGAAGGTAAAGGAACGTGGGGAACTTAAGTTTAAGGCAGCCCGCCATCCACTGCTTGATCAAAAGAAAGTGGTACCGCTGGATATCCGATTGGGCAGCGATTACCATACACTCATCGTAACTGGCCCCAATACCGGTGGAAAGACGGTGGCCCTAAAGACGGTAGGTCTTCTTTCTTTGATGGCCCAATCCGGCTTATTTGTACCCACAAAGGATGGCAGCGAGATACCCATCTTTTCCGAGATTTATGCGGACATCGGAGACGAGCAAAGTATTGAGCAGTCCTTGTCCACTTTTTCATCTCATATGACAAATATTGTGCGTATCTTTGATGGATTAAAGAAAAAGACGGCTGACGATAACGTGCTTGTTTTGTTCGATGAGCTTTGCTCCGGTACGGATCCAAACGAAGGTGCGGCATTGGCCCAGTCCATTTTGGAAAAGGTTCATTCCGCCCTGTGCATGGCTACCACCCATTACTCCGAGCTTAAGATGTATGCACTTTCCGCAAGTGATGTGGAGAATGCCAGCTGTGAGTTTGATGTGGAGACCTTATCCCCCACCTATCGATTATTAATCGGAGTTCCGGGAAAGAGTAATGCCTTTGCAATTTCAAAAAAACTGGGACTTGAAAAAGAGGTGTTAGACCAGGCCAAACTGCATATGGATGAGACGGATAAGTCCTTTGATCATCTTTTTGTGGATTTGGAGCAAAAGCGTGTGGCCATGGAAAAAGAGCAGGAGGAAATCGCCTCCGCTAAGGCCGAGATGGAACGCTTAAAAGAAACCTATAAGGATAAATACGGCAGAATCGAAGAGCAAAAGGATCGTATCATTCGTGAGGCAAACGAAAAGGCGGCCAATATTCTTTTGGACGCAAAGAACAACGCGGATGCTGCCATTCGAAATATCAATAAATACGGTGATATGAATCCGGATATGTCCAAGATGGAGCAGGAACGTGCCAAACTTGGAAAGAAGTTAAAATCCACCCAGTCAAAGGCGGTGGCATCTACCCCGAAAAAACCCACAAAAGAAATCGATCCGAAGTCTCTTCGTGTGGGAGATGCGGTAAGGGTTTTATCCATGAATATCACAGGAACTGTCCATACTCTTCCGGATGCCAAAGGAAATTTGGAAGTGCAGATGGGTATTATGCATTCCAAAGTGCATATTTCCGATTTGGAACTCATTGAAGAGAAAAATTCTTACGGAAAGCCGACAAAAAAAGAGCGAAAAGCCGGTGTGGCAAAAGGTGCGGGAGCATTCAGTAAAGCAGGCTCTATTTCCGCAGAGATTCAGCTTCTCGGCATGACCACGGATGAAGCCATCGTAGCCTTGGATAAATACTTGGATGATGCTTACATTTCTCACCTTAGTCAGGTAAGAGTGGTACACGGAAAAGGAACGGGAGCGCTTCGTAGCGCGGTACACGATTTTCTTCGCAGAAACCGAGTGGTGGATTCCTTCCGTTTGGGAGAATACGGCGAAGGAGATGCCGGGGTTACCATTGTGACCTTTAAGGAATCATAGATTTTGGACGTGATTTTTGATACAATAAAATTCCTGTAGAAAGTACGGGTTAGAAAGATGTTTTTACTATGAAATTTATTAACGAACTGAAAGAAGGGGACAAGATTAAGGAAATCTATCTTTGCAAAAAGATAGTGACTGCGCAGACCAAGGCGGGGAAAACGTATTGGAATGTTACACTTCAGGATAAAACCGGCTGTGTGGACGGCAAAGTCTGGGATCCGGATTCGCCGGGGATTGATGATTTTGAAGAAAGAGATTATATCTGGGTTTGCGGTGAGGTAACCGTATTTAATGGAGCAAATCAGGTAAATATTCGACAGATTAGAAAAGCTTCCGAAGGAGAATATGCTCCGGAGGATTATCTTCCGTGCACCGATAAAGATGTGGAAGAAATGTATGCAGAGCTGTTACGCCTCATTGGTTCCGTAAAGGCACCTTATATGAATCAGCTTTTGATGGGCTTTTTCGGAAACGAAGACTTTAAGAAAG
>CAJOGB010000193.1 GCA_905233835.1 uncultured Lachnospiraceae bacterium | reverse complement strand
GAAGTGGGATTTGATATCTTTATGCGCTCCACCAGCGGTATGGCGCTTACCGTAAAGGGCGAAGAGTTTTTAGGCTATGCAAAATCCGTGGTAGAGCAGTACGAGATCTTAGATGCCAAATACATTTCCAAGGAAAACGTAAAGCGAACCTTTCATGTATCGACACAGCATTACACCTTTGCGGTAAACGCATTTATCAATGTGATCAAAGAGTACGGTATGGATGAGTTCGAGTTTGAAGTACACGAAACAAAGACCTATGACGTCATCGATAACGTGAGAAATCAGCGCAGTGAAATCGGTGTGCTTTATATGAACTCTTATAACTCCACGGTGTTAAAGAAGATGCTTTCGGATGCGGATCTTACTTTTACGCCGCTGTTTAACTGCAGCATTTATGTTTATATGAGTAAGAAAAATCCGTTGGCGAAGAAAAAAATCGTTACCTTAGATGACTTGGAGCCGTATCCTTGCATGGCCTTTTCTCAAGGGGAGCATAACTCCTTTTATTTCGCGGAGGAAGTGCTTTCCACCTACGATTACAAAAAGCAGATTAAGGTGTCTGATCGGGCTACCATGCTAAATCTCATGGTGGGAATTAACGGATATACCCTTTGCTCCGGTATCATCTGTGAGGACTTAAACGGTTCGGATTACTGCGCCGTGAAATTAAAAACCGATGAGAAGATGACCATCGGCTATATTTCAAGAAAGCATGCGCTTATTTCTGAAATGGGACAAAAGTATATTGAGGAACTGCAAAAGTACGCAAAGAACGTATTGAAATAATTGTATTTCCTACGCAAAGTCGTTATACTGTATAGTAACGTGTATTTGATTCACTTATGGGGATGGGTGAGTATATGAAAACAGACATACTAAGAAGACGAAACAGGGCTGCACTCCTTGTTTGTGTCATCGGTATTTCCATTAATTTCATATTAAACGGACTTATGAAAGTATTTGGGCTTCCGCTGTATTTAGATACGGCGGGAACCATTGTTTCTGCCGCTATGGGCGGCTATCTTCCGGGCGTTTTGGTTGGTTTTATCACCAATCTGATCAAAGGCATTTCTACGCCCACTTCCAGATGTTACGGATGCATAAATTGTTTGATTGCACTGGTTACCGCATATTTTTCCAGACGAGGTTGGCTGAAAAAATGGTGGGGTATTATTAGTGCTACCTTAATCTATATCTTAATCGGTGGCGGTTTGGGTTCTATCATTACCTATTTTTTGGAGGGATCCACAGGGCTTAAGATGTTTATCAATATCGTATCCGACATACCGGATAAGATTATTTCTGTTTCTTTTGTCTTTTTATTACTTCGGGCAATCCCCGAAAAGGTATATCAGTATTGCGGATTTACCCTGCATTTACAAGATGCGGAAGTGGTAAATCTCGTGTCTCGGGAAAGAGAAGCGGGGGTGCGAAAGGTTTCTCTTCGCTTAAAAATGTTAATCGCCCTAATTATTTCCATGATAACCATCGCAGTTACCGGTATTTATATTTCCTTTCGTGTTTATGATGACACTATGCTAAAAGAACTTTCAAAGTTAGCACAGGGAACGGCGGATTTGGACGTGTGGATGACTACATCGACAGTAAAGGTGCCGCAAAGGGTTATCGTGAAACAAAGGTGGCCCTTACCAATATTTTAAATTCATCTCCGGATGCCACCTTCCTTTATGTCTATAAGATGGAAGAAACCGGCTATCGGGTGGTATTTGATGTGGATACTCCGGAGTACCCGGGAGATCCGGTGGGAACCTTTATTGAATATGAGCCGGGATTCGTGCCTTATATCCCACAGCTTCTTGCAGGGGAACATGTGGAACCTATCGTATCAAACAATGAATACGGATATTTGCTGACGGCCATGACGCCTATTTACAATTCCTCGCTTCAATGCGTTTGCTACGCAGTGGTGGATGTGGATTTGGAGATGCTAAAGAAAAACGAAGGCGCATTTTTGATTCAGGTTATTACCATCTTTTTATCCTTCTTTTTGTTGGTATGTACGGTGGTTATGTGGCTTACGGATTATAACTTAATCTATCCGGTACGAAGCCTTACGGATACGGTGGAAAAACTTTATACCATGGAAGGATCTCAGGCGAAGTTGGATGCGGATGTAAAGGCCATTCGAAAACTTGGTATTAAAACAGGAGATGAGCTGGAAAAACTCTACCTTTCTCTTTGCCAAATGACCCTAAATCAGACGGAGCAGATGCGAAGCATTCGAAGGTTATCCGATGCGTCCGAGTCTTTGCAGGACGGTCTTATTATTACCATGGCGGACATGGTGGAAAACCGCGATTCTGATACGGGAGCACATATTCAAAAGACCGCAGCCTATGTTCGAATTATTTTGGAAGGCTTACGGAAAAAAGGTTATTACTTGGAAAAGGTGACACCAAAGTTTATTACGGATGCGGTTCGTTCCGCACCACTTCATGACGTAGGAAAAATAAATGTCCCGGATTCCATTTTAAATAAACCGGGGAAACTGACGGAGGAAGAGCTTGAGATTATGAAAACTCATACCACCGCCGGAAAGCAGATTATTGAACGTGCGATTTCTACCTTTAAGGGAGATAACTACTTAAAAGAAGCCA
>CAJOGB010000192.1 GCA_905233835.1 uncultured Lachnospiraceae bacterium | reverse complement strand
GGAAAAACCGGATGTGGAGCGCATCGAAGGTATGCCTCCGGCTATTTCCATCGATCAGAAATCCACGAATAAGAATCCTCGTTCTACCGTGGGAACCGTGACGGAGATTTACGATTACTTCCGTTTGCTTTATGCGCGAATCGGTATTCCCCATTGTCCCAACTGCGGAAAAGAAATTTACAAGCAGACCGTGGATCAGATGGTGGACGAGATCATGATGCTTCCGGAAAAAACCAAGTTTCAGATTTTGGCTCCGGTGGTTCGCGGACGAAAGGGTGCTCAGGAAAAACTTTTTGAACGCGCCAGAAAAAGCGGTTATGTTCGTGTGGTGGTAGACGGAGAAGTTTACGACTTAGACGAAGAGATTGAGCTAGATAAAAACAAGAAGCATAACATCGAAGTGGTCATCGATCGACTTGTAATGCGAGAAGGTATGGAAGAGCGTTTAACCGGTTCTTTGGAGAATGCCTTAAAACTCGGAAACGGATTGGCCGTCGTAGATGTGATTGGTGGAGAACAGTTACGATTTTCAGAAAGCTTCTCGTGCCCGGACTGCGGTATCTCCGTAGACGAAGTGGAGCCAAGAAGCTTTTCTTTCAACAACCCCTTCGGTGCCTGCGAAGAGTGCTTTGGTTTGGGCTATAAGATGGAGTTTGACGAACGTCTTATGATTCCGGATATGTCTTTAAGTTTTAACGAGGGATGTGTTCAGGTGCCGGGCTGGCAGTCTTCTTCCGATAAGAAGAGTTATACCCATGCCATCTTGGAAGCCTTGGCAAAAGAGTATAAGTTTAGTTTGGATACACCTTATGAAGATTTGCCGGAGGACATTCGAAAAAAGTTTATCTACGGCTTTGATAAGGTGGTAAAAGTTCCTTATAAGGGACAGTTTGGAGAAGGAATTTACGACGTGCAGTTTGAAGGATTGATTGCAAACTCTAAGCGCAGATACCGCGAGACAAAATCCGAATGGTCCAAATCCAATTACGAGGAATATATGGAGATTTCGCCTTGCCCGGTGTGCGGAGGCCAGAGATTAAAGAAGTCTTCCCTTTCTGTTACGGTATGCGATAAGAATATTTACGAGATTACCACTATGCCTGTAAGAGATTTGGCAGTGTTCTTGGAAGATATGAAGTTGACGGACTACCAAATGCAGGTGGGACGATTGGTATTAAAAGAAATCAAAGCCAGAGTGGGATTCTTAAATGATGTTGGCTTGGATCCACAGGCACATTGTCCGGAGGCGAGTCCCAGCGAATTCGTTTGGCGACACAGATCGGATCCGGCTTGGTAGGCGTTTGCTATATTTTGGATGAGCCCAGTATCGGATTACACCAGAAGGATAATGATAAGTTATTAAACTCTCTTCGCGGACTTCGCGATTTGGGTAACACCTTAATTGTAGTGGAACACGATGAAGATACCATGCGTCAGGCGGACTACATTGTGGATATCGGTCCCGGTGCAGGAGAGAACGGTGGAGAAGTGGTGGCCTGCGGAACGGTAGAGGATATAATCAAAGAACCTCGTTCCATTACGGGTCAGTATTTGTCCGGTAAAAAGAAAATCGAGGTTCCGAAGAAGAGAAAGAAGCCTACGGGATTTTTAACCATTCAGGGAGCGAGGGAGCATAACTTAAAAAATATTGATGTAGAGATTCCTTTGGGAGTCATTACTTGCATCACCGGTGTGTCCGGTTCCGGAAAGAGTTCTTTAATAAATGAAATCTTATATAAGTCTTTGGCAAAGAAACTAAACCATGCACATAAGATTCCGGGAGCTCATAAGAAGCTCTTGGGCGTAGAGCAGTTGGACAAGGTGATTGATATCGATCAGTCTCCCATCGGACGTACGCCCCGTTCCAATCCGGCTACCTATACCGGTACCTTTGATTTAATCAGAGATCTCTTTGCCTCCACAGCAGATGCAAAGGCCAGAGGTTATCAAAAGGGACGCTTCAGTTTCAACGTTAAAGGCGGACGCTGCGAAGCCTGCTCCGGTGACGGAATCGTAAAGATTGAGATGCATTTTCTTCCGGACGTTTACGTTCCCTGCGAAGTGTGTCACGGAAAGCGTTATAACCGTGAGACCTTGGAAGTAAAATATAAAGGAAAGAACATCTACGAAGTTTTGGATATGACGGTGGAAGAAGCGGTGGAGTTTTTCAAAAACGTACCGAGCATTCGCCGAAAAATCGAAACCTTAAACGATGTGGGACTTGGCTATATCAAACTTGGCCAGCCATCCACGGAATTATCCGGCGGTGAGGCTCAGCGAATCAAACTGGCTACGGAACTTTCCAGAAGAAGCACAGGAAAGACCATCTATATTTTGGATGAGCCTACCACGGGACTTCACTTCGAAGATGTAAACAAGCTGGTGCAGATTTTGCATAAACTTTCGGAAGGCGGTAAAAACAGCGGATTATATTATCGACTGGGGACCGGATGGCGGAGACCGAGGAGGTACCATCGTGGCCACCGGTACACCGGAGGAAGTGGCCAAGTGCAAAAAGTCCTATACCGGCCAATATTTAAAGCCATATTTGAAATAATTTTCCTGTTGAAAATTGAAATCAAATGGATATAATGGAAATAGTGCCTTATTGTATTTGAAAGGAGTAATGTCATGCCGTTTAATTCAGCTGATATTGGAATAGATTTAGGAACAGCCAGCATTTTAGTATATGTCAAAGGAAAGGGCGTAGTGTTAAAAGAGCCCTCAGTTGTTGCTTTTGACAGAGATACAAATAAGATCAAAGCCATCGGTGAAGAAGCCCGCTTGATGCTCGGACGTACTCCGGGAAATATCGTAGCGGTTCGTCCTCTTCGTCAGGGTGTTATTTCCGATTATACCGTTACCGAGAAGATGATTAAGTACTTCATCCAGAAGGCTCTCGGAAAGAGAAGCTATCGTAAGCCGAGAATTTCCGTTTGTGTACCGAGTGGTGTTACGGAAGTAGAAAAGCGTGCGGTTGAGGATGCAGCGTATGCAGCAGGAGCTCGTGAAGTATTCATTATCGAGGAGCCTATCGCAGCAGCTATCGGTGCAGGCATCGATATTTCCAAACCATGCGGAAACATGATCGTAGATATCGGTGGTGGTACAGCAGATATCGCCGTTATTTCACTTGGCGGATCTGTAGTAAGTACATCCATTAAAATCGCGGGTGATGATTTTGATGAAGCCATCGTTCGTTTTATGAGAAAGAAACACAATCTTTTGATCGGTGAAAGAACCGCAGAAGATGTTAAGATTAACGTGGGTACCTGCTACCCGCTTCCGGAACCGGAAACCATGGACGTTCGCGGACGAAACCTTGTAACCGGTTTGCCGAAGACCATCGAGATTTCTTCCGAAGAAATGGAAGAAGCTCTGCGTGAGCCGACTTCAAACATCGTAGAAGCGGTACACTCCGTTTTGGAAAAGACTCCGCCTGAATTGGCAGCGGACGTTGCAGATCGCGGAATCATCCTTACCGGTGGCGGTGCTTTGCTTCGCGGTTTAGAACAGCTTATGGAAGATCGTACAGGAATCAACACCATGACCGCAGAAGATCCTATGACCTGCGTAGCTGTGGGAACAGGAAAATATGTAGAGTTCATGGCCGGAGAAACCGGAGTAAAAATTTTAGAGTAGTTTATAAATACCGATTTGAAATATTTTTTTCAAATTGGTATTTTTGTGTTAAAGTATTAATGAAAAACAGCCGATAGAATAAGTGAAATGTTTTATGGTTTTTTATCAGGAAGATAAATCTTTTCAAGGAAGAGACTGTAAAACACGAAGGAGGCCAAATGGTAAAAGGATTATATACGGCTTATACCGGTATGATTAACGAGCAGAGACGATTGGATACCTTAACCAACAATCTCGCCAACTCCAACACCATCGGATATAAGAAAGAAGGAGCGACAGCTCAATCCTTTGATGACACCTTAGCGATTAAGATTAAAGATTCATCGGTTGGCGTAATGCCACAGAAAATCGGCGTGATTAATATGGGCGTGGATATCGGTGAAACCTATACCGATTACAGCCAAGGAAGTTTTCGCCTTACAGACAAGCCTGCGGATTTAGCAATCAGCGGAACAGGCTT
>CAJOGB010000191.1 GCA_905233835.1 uncultured Lachnospiraceae bacterium | reverse complement strand
CAAATCCGAAAACTTTATTACAAAGTTTGCCAGAGTTTATACTCCGGCGGTGGTATACTCTGCATTGGCCTTGGCGTTTTTGCCACCCATTGTTCTTCTTATATTAGGAAAAGATCCGATCTTTGGAACCTGGGTATATCGAGCCTTAACCTTCCTTGTAATCAGCTGCCCATGTGCATTGGTGGTAAGTATTCCCCTATCTTTCTTTGCGGGAATCGGAGCGGCCAGCCGACAGGGGGTACTGGTAAAAGGATCTAATTATCTTGAGATTCTATCCGAAACTAAGACGGTGGTTTTTGATAAAACAGGAACCCTAACAAAGGGGGCCTTTGAAGTAACCGCCATTCATCCGGACGGGATTTCGGAAGAAGAACTTTTACATATGGCGGCTCACGTGGAGCGCCATTCCACTCACCCCATCGCAAACTCCGTACGCTTGGCCTATGCCCATGAAGCGGATGACTGTGATATTTCCGATGTGGAAGAAATCGCAGGCCACGGAATTATGGCTACGGTAAACGGAAAACGAATCGCCGTAGGAAACGAAAAATTAATGGATAAGGTGGGAGCAAATGCCCATGAGTGCGAGCGGTGCTTGGAGCATCAGCATCACGGAAGTATTTTACATGTATCCATTGACGGAGCCTATGCGGGACATATCGTAATCTCCGATGTAATCAAACCCCACAGCAAACAGGCTATTTTCGATTTAAAGAAAAACGGAGTTTCAAAAACCGTTATGCTTACCGGTGATTTAAAACGGGTAGCGGATAAAGTGGCCGAGGATTTGGGACTTGATGTGGTATTTTCCGAACTTCTGCCACAGGATAAAGTGGCAAAAGTGGAGGAACTGCTTAATGCGAAACGAAGCGAAGACGATCGACTTGTTTTCGTGGGCGACGGCATTAACGATGCTCCGGTATTATCCCGTGCGGATATCGGTGTGGCCATGGGTGCCATGGGATCTGACGCCGCCATTGAAGCTGCGGATGTGGTGCTAATGGACGACGATCCTTTAAAAATCGTTACCGCCATTAAGATTTCCAGAAAGTGCCTTCGTATTGTAAAGGAAAATATTTATTTTGCCATCGGAATAAAATTAGCCTGCCTCTTGCTCGGAGCGTTAGGAATTGCTAATATGTGGGTGGCAATCTTTGCGGACGTAGGTGTCATGGTATTGGCGGTATTAAATGCCATCCGTTGCATGTTCGTGAAAGGAGTAAAGCCGAAAAACGAATAAAAAAACAGATTGTCTTTTCAGAAAGAAAATAATATAATGTGACGAGGGTTGGTGAGGGCATGAGATTTTTTTCATGTTTTTGCCTTCCGAATCGGGGTGTGGCTCAGGTGGTAGAGCACTAGACTGGGGGTCTAGGGGCCGCAGGTTCAAGTCCTGTCACTCCGACTTGATTTATGTTTACACGGACATGAATCAAAAAGAAAAATTACAGAGTAGATTCTAAAGCGTTAAGTGCCGAGCATACAGGGAGTTGATGCCCGGACGAAAAGAAAAACTTCTTGCGGTTTTAGAGTCGCATCCCGCTGTTACATATGGAGATTAAAGATACCTCTTTATGTATACGTAGGATATGTAAAGGAGGTATTTTTTTATGAGTAAATTAAAAAACGTGTATGTGCTTACGGTTTGTGCGTTGTTGGTGGCCATCGCCACAGTCCTTGGGTTCTTTAAACTCATCGTGGTTCCGGAATTAATCGAAATCCGGTTTGCCTTCATTCGGTCCGGTAATCGGAGGAATCGTAGGAGCCTTGGCGGATGTCTTGGGATACTTGGTAAACCCTACAGGACCCTTCTTTCCGGGCTTTACCATCGCCACCGCTATTTCCGGTGTGATTTACGGCTTCTTTTTATATAAGAAGAAAGTCACTATCCCTCGCGTAATGTTAGCACAGGCAGTGGAATCTGTGGTGGTATCTCTTATCTTAAATTCCATTAATCTTTCTATATTATATGGAAACGGATTTATCGCGGTACTTACCCCGAAGATTATCAAGGCGGTTGCTTTATATCCGTTTAAAACAGCACTTTTATATTTGGTGCTGATTGCAATTCCTGTTATCGTGCCTCAGCAGATGAAGGAAAAATTTGTAAACTAAAAATTGACTTTTTATAAGAATGCGAGTATCATTGAATTAAATTGTACGCAATTTATTTCGACGGTACTCGTATTTTTTATATGGGAGGAATTTGATATGTATGACGTGATTATAATAGGAAACGGACCTGCGGGACTTTCTGCGGGAATCTATGCAAAAAGAGCAGGCTTTAATGCTTTAATGATTTCGGATTCTCCTTTGGCGGGAGGGCAGATTACTTCTACTTATGAAGTGGACAATTACCCCGGCCTTCCGAAAATCTCCGGCTTTGATCTGGGAGATAAGATGAAAGAACATGCGGATAACTTCGACATGGAATATGAGACCGGACGAATTAAAGAAATAAAAAGTGTGGGAAAGACAAAGGTATTGGTCACCGATAAGGACAAAGAGTACGAGGCAAAGGCAGTTATCATCGCCACCGGTGCGGAGCACAGAAAACTAAATGTGCCGGGTGAAGATGATCTTA
>CAJOGB010000190.1:468-2256 GCA_905233835.1 uncultured Lachnospiraceae bacterium | reverse complement strand
AAATATGAAATCTGTTTTCTTTCTCACAACCGGTACTGCTCAGATCCTCGATCTCCAGCCCGGATGCAAATCCGTTATGAGTATCAAAGCTAAGCTTACCGCGAACATTATAAAGATGCATCTTTATGAAATATCTTTTATCCGCATCGGAAAGCAGGAGATCCAGATTACGGATATCCTGTCCGAATTCATCAATGTCATGCGCGAAATACGCTTCAATAATCCTTCCGAATTTGTGCCAGCTTTGAAGCTTTTGCTTATTTAAACCTTGGATACGAAGACTATAAGGAACTTGGACCGGGCGAAATCTGTGTCATGACTCCGGAAGGAGTAACCACCTTAGCACAGCCCGGAAAGAAGATGAAAATCTGTACCTTCCTTTGGGTGTACTACGGATATCCGGCTTCTTCTTACGAGGGAGTATCTGTAGAGGGAATGCGTACAAGATGCGGATCTTTATTGGCATGTCGTGATGGTATGACCATTAATGAAATCGATGCAGTAGCAGGTGTTCCG
This sequence comes from uncultured Lachnospiraceae bacterium, assembly GCA_905233835.1. Lineage (GTDB taxonomy): Bacteria > Bacillota > Clostridia > Lachnospirales > Lachnospiraceae > JAILEN01. The sequence continues at coordinate 1,740 of CAJOGB010000190.1, read as the reverse complement.
GATTCCGGTACCGCCCATGCCGTAGGATATGCCAATGAATCCGGCGTACCCTTTTCAAGACCGTTTATTAAATATACACAGACCTGGCCGAGATCTTTTATGCCAACCATGCAGTCAAAGCGTGATTTGATCGCAAAGATGAAACTGATTCCGGTACACGAACTTATCGATAATAAGCGACTCCTTTTGATAGATGACTCCATCGTTCGAGGAACACAGCTTCGTGAGACCACGGAATTTTTATATCACAGCGGAGCAAAGGAAGTACATGTTCGTCCGGCATGTCCTCCGCTTTTATTCGGATGTAAGTATATTAACTTCTCACGTTCCACTTCCGAGATGGAACTCATTGCCCGTCGCGTCATCGCAAAAGAAGAGGGCGATAATGTGGAACGTAGCATTTTAACGGACTATGCAAATCCGGACAGCGACAGATATCATAAGATGTTAGAGGAAATCAATAAGCAGATGGGCTTTACCTCTCTTCGTTATAACCGCCTGGATGATATGCTAGAGGCGGTAGGAATCGATAAAGATAACCTCTGTACATACTGCTGGGACGGAAGAGAATAAGTACTGGAAAAATCGTATCAAATAAACTATAATATCCTTTGTCGCGTGTAGGCGCGGCAAAGGATTATTTTGTGAGGTAAATACGGATGAGTCAGGAAAAAGTTGATTATAAGAAAGAGCAGAAAAAGAATATAAAAAAGATCGTTAGAAAGAGAAAAATTTCTCATGTTATCGGAACAGTTGTATTTGCTGTAGTAGTATGCGGCATGATTGGATGGTTGGGATTCTCAGGATATCAGACCATTACAAAGGCGAAGTCAAATGATGCTTCAGCTGAGAAGTCTATTCCGATTGATATGGATGCGCTTAACGAATATATGAAAGAGATTGCACCGGAAGAAGATGCGGTAGAATCTGCTGAAGATGTCAGTGAAGGTTCTGAAGAATCAGACGTTACCGAAGTTGAAAATGCAGATGAAACTGCAGAAGAAAACGAGGTAGAAACCGCTGAAGATTTGTCTTCTGACGGGGAGTAAAAAGTTTTTTAAATTTTTTAAAAAAATATGAAAATTTCTATTGACATTGATGGAGATTTTCGCTATTATATCACTTGTCGCTGGTCAAGAAAGACATGAAAAAGCGACAGGTTATGCGCGAGTGGCTCAGTTGGTGGAGCACCACCTTGCCAAGGTGGGGGTCGCGGGTTCGAGTCCCGTCTCGCGCTCTTTTCATTAAAACAAAAAGACATCCAAGACTTAA
>CAJOGB010000190.1:0-438 GCA_905233835.1 uncultured Lachnospiraceae bacterium | reverse complement strand
CGGGTTTACCTGTGGGTTTACTAAAGGTTAGACGCTACTCAAACCTCCTATTTTACTAGCTTTTTGGCCATTCTCAAAATTCGAGTCCCGTCTCGCGCTCTTCGATGAAAGTCTCTAAAGTCTTTAATTATAAGGCTTTGGAGATTTTTTTTATTTGCGTTTAAAAGAACGAACCTGCATAAACCTGCATAAATTTATGACGATATTCCTTTTTCTAAAATATCCCTTCTGTAAAGACTGTCAAAGAAATTGTTCCACATGAAATATCCGGTGCTATTTTTTTAATGCTACGTTTCTATTAGCCAAAAATGAAGAAATATTGAAAATGGCTAATAGACGTGATAGAATAATCTCATCAAACAGAAGGAGAGAAATGGATATTATGAGGCTCATCCCAAGAAATTCCTATATGGAGAAAATAATCAATGTAATAGGAAC
>CAJOGB010000189.1 GCA_905233835.1 uncultured Lachnospiraceae bacterium | reverse complement strand
TAACTTTAAGACTTCTCCGTCAAAGTTAAGTTTTACTTTTCCGGCAGATCCGTCATTGGAAAATCCCCAGCCTTTTATGACGTAAAGAGATGTTTCTTCCGTTTCAAAAAAACGCTTTGCCATTTCCAAATAGATATGGAAGGCATCGGATTCATATACTTCTGTTTCGTTTTTTATCACTGCTGTTTTCATCAATGATCACTTTCGTTTTTAATATAAAGTCATGGGAAGCATCAACGTGTACACATTTAAAAACGCGATATAAACCATGATGCCCATGATAATGGTATGACTTACTTTCTTCGAAAGAAACTTCTCCACAGAAATTCCCCGGCCACATAACAAGGCACAAAGAGGATAAACCGTAGGGATGTAATATCTGGGCTGCGCCCCTGCCATATAGTCGCTTCCCACAGGAGAAAAGGCCATATAAAGGGCAGTTACAATGAGTGCCCCCTCACCGATAAAAAAGAGCACGCTATAAACTCTCGCCAAAATCGGATAGGTCTGTTTATCAAACTCTGTCTGTTTATCAAACAAGGTAACCAAGGCCAAAAGCACTAAGGTCACCGTATATCCTACACCGTTTCCTAAGTATGCAAGAAAGGTTCCTGTGGCATTAAACTTCGGGTTGTACCACATGAGCATGTACTCTTTTAAGTGGATGTAGTACCACCAAACATTATGTATAATAAAGTAAAACTGTTCTTTTCCGTTTACTTCTCCAAGGCCCGCACGCATGTCCTGCTCGCCGTTTACGTTTCCGAGGCTGGCGATTGCAAATGCGATTAAGGCTGCTACTGTTACTGCAGCACATAAGAAATAGTAGAGTTTTTTATGCTTCTTTAACTTTTCCCTCGACATGAAAAATGTAAAGAAGAAAATGGGCATATAAATCTGCTTTGCCATACAGCCGTAGAACATGGCTGCAAGCATTACAATTACATCTTTTATTTCAACATCTACTTCTTTTTCCTGGCACATTCCCACGAAGTAGGCCATACCAAGCATTAAAAATGCGGTAACCACATAGTCGTAGGAAAAATTGGAAGCGAGGAAAAGATTTACCGGCATTAGATAAATCACGGCAAATATCATTTTCCCGCTGTGAAGCCGCTTCATGGCAAAATAGCCACACAGGGAATATACAAAAAGCTGTGCCAATCGACCAATGAAATAATTGGTAAAGGCACCAACGCCGAATATATTTCCAAGAATCATGAAGAAGGCCGCAGGAAGACGAACCGCATTAAATCCGTTATCCAACCAAAAGCTTACGCCCCCTTCTCTGTTGTTAATGGCTTCTACCGTATTGGCATAGGTATCGTCTGTTCCCACTGCCGCCAAAAAGGCCGCATTTCCGTCAGTAACACCAAGTCGACTTCCGTCTTCGGTGGCCTGAAGCGTGGACTCATAATGCATCATGGCATCCCAGGATACATTTGGCCAACAGCAAAAAGTCATGCACACGCCGGTTAAAAGAATCAACGTGAAAAATGTTTGCTCTGCCGGAACATTTTTTAAAAAGGCATTTCGGATTAAAACAAATCCCGCCAAAATCGCAGTGGCGATAAATACGTTATACGCAAAAGAATATTCGCCGTGACCGAAGTGATGATTGCAAAGGTTTGCAATTCCTAATGATACCGCGATGGCGATGGCATCCGAAAGTAAAATCCATTTGTTTTTCTTTACAAATTCTAAAAAGGCTTTACTGATTCCGAAATAAAATTCCGCTACGGCGATTACAATCCACGCCAAAAATCCAACCAGGATTCCTTTTACAAAACGTCTTAAATACGGTTACCGGTTCTTTTTCATGGATTTCGATTTTGGATAACTCCATGGACATATTCGGTCGAATACGAACCGCCGTATAATCCGCATCGGGAAGGGGAATACATACACAATCCGCCAAAATGTTTGCAGACACATATACTACCTTTTCCGGATCTTCTTCGTAGTAGCCTTCCCCACGATCCAAAGTAACGGAGTAAGCCGGAGCCACATCCTTATAAGGCTCTTTAAACCAAAGAACGATAGTTCTTCCCGTGGTTTTTAAATCCGTAAGTTCAAAGTAGCAGTCTTCGCCGTCTAACTCTAAGGTACCGTCATCTTTTGCAATCAGGTTGTTGGTTACCATGTCTTTTGAAACATGTAAGGTATCCAACAAATCGTCTTCCTGAGGCATGGTGAAACGAAGAGGTGTAGACCAACAATAGTACTCTTTAGCGGCAGCAATGGTTAAAACTAGCGCCAGGGCAAGAAATACTACGCTGCGGATGGTTATGAAATTTTTTACTTTTTTAATTATCTGCATTTTTCCTATTCTACCGTTACGGACTTCGCTAAGTT
>CAJOGB010000188.1:1715-3535 GCA_905233835.1 uncultured Lachnospiraceae bacterium | reverse complement strand
GAAGAAGAAGTCACCGCTGACTATCTCGCCTCGTTCACCAACTACTTCGGCATACAGCCTCACTCAAAGGACTATGACTTCGTTGCCAACAACGAGATACGCGCATTCCTCGCCCTAGCTTTCGGCGTCAAAAGCATCAATGTAACAGAGCCGTTGATTTGCTCCTGGGCATATTTGATACCTTCCACCAAGTTGTCTTTTTCATTTATTAAGGCAGCCACCAATTCCGTTGCATTGATTTCGCCACCACTCATCTCAAGAAAATGGTTACTTCTTCCGGATAAAATGCTTTCCGACAAAGACTTCATGTTATTGATACGACCAACCGTCGTAATGGCATAGGTGCCGTGATGAGAACGAACAATTAAAGGCTGTGGCTCAAAATCGGAAATACATCCGATTCCAAGATTTCCTTCCATCTCGTTTACATCGCTTTCAAACTTTGTACGAAAAGGGCTGTTCTCGATGCTGTGAATTGCACGATTGAATCCGCTTTTTCCGTACACTGCCATACCGGCACGTCTCGTTCCAAGGTGAGAATGATAATCCGTACCAAAGAACAAATCAAATACACAATCTTCCTTTAATGCCGAAGCAAAAAATCCTCCCATTTTCTTTCCTCGTCTTTCCCTTTTTTATGTAAGCCGCCTTGACTCACACAGTTTTCATTTTCTATCTTTTAAAATAGATTTGCAATGTAAAAATTAAACAAAACTATCGGGTTAATTCATCCAAGGTATGTCCATATCCCGGTATGAACTCTTCCATAAAGTCCTTTACCTCCGGAAGTTCCGCCATTAGTTTTTGTAACGCCTTTTCGGTACTCTCCTTTGCGGTCTTAAACTCGGTATTTCCGGATTTTTCTTCCTCGATGGTTTTAATATATGCAGAAATCTTATCCGCAGCCTTTACCAATCGTCTCATATAACGCTCTTTTTCATCATCCTCCGGACGAAATACCGCTTCATAAGACGGACGCATATCGTTTGGAAGTTTTGTAAGAAGCGTACTTTCCGCGATGGCTTCCACATTCTTATAGGCGTTTTTGATTTCCTCTCCGTAGTACTTTACAGGTGTAGGCATATCTCCTGTGATAATCTCGGAAGAATCGTGGTAAAGTCCCACTACCGCCGCTTTATTTGCATCCAAATCACGTCCGTATCTGGTATTTGCAATCACGCAAAGTGCGTGTGCAAGCATGGATACTTCATAGGAGTGTTCCGCCAAAGATTCCTCTCTGGAATTTCGCATCAAAGCCCAACGATTAATATATTTTTGTCTGGATAATAACGCAAAAAACGTATGCTGTTCTTTCATAATGATTCTCTCCTTTTAAATCCCTAAATCAGTCCCAAATAAGAAAGGGCTTTATAGATTCCGTCTTCATGCAAGGGTGCCGTCACATAATCGGAAATCTCCTTTGCCTTCGGTGCACCGTTTCCCATGCATACGGAAAAACCGGCAGTTTCCAGCATCTCCAAATCGTTGATACTATCCCCTATAGCGATGGTATCCTCCATGGGTACATTTAAGATTTCGCAAACCTTTTTGATACCCACACCTTTATCAAATCCCTTTGGCACCATTTCCACCACTTGAGGGTTATGAATCATAAAGTCAAAGTCTGCCTTTACCGCTTCGTAGCAGCCTTCCACATCACATTCTTCCGTGGCACAGGACATCTTGGAAATCTCCCATCGTCCCCACTCATCTTTTATGGTACGAAGATCTTCTCCCATCTCCTGTCGAACTTTTAATCCGTAGAAATCTTCGTCAAAGTCTTCATCATCCATATACAAATGATGAACCCCTTCTAAAAT
>CAJOGB010000188.1:0-1678 GCA_905233835.1 uncultured Lachnospiraceae bacterium | reverse complement strand
ACCACTTCGTCGTGATATTCAATTCGGGTTGCACAGGCGGATACGATACCGTCAAATCCAAGGCCTAAAAGTTCTTTGCTTCGCACAAAGCTTCTGGCACGTCCCGTATTGATAAAAGACAAATGCCCATTTTCTCTTAGCTTTAAAATGGCTTCTTTTGTACTCGGCGGAATATAATTATTCTCATCCCAAAGGGTTCCGTCGATATCAAAAAATACAATCTTTTTATTCAAAGAATTCTCCTAATCTAAGTCCTTCACTTCACCGTTAATGGTGGCGTACTCGTCTTCTTCCATTGGAATTACAATACACTTTTGTCCGTCGATGACTGTGGTGTGAATCTCTTCTGCCTTCTTTTCGCTGACACGAAGAATAACATCCACATTTTCACCGTTTTCATTAATCACGCCGGCCTGCTCCAACTTCTGTGTCAAAGTTACAACCTGCTCTTTTAATGCGTTTTTCTCCTGGCGAATTTCGTTGTTTTTGATCACCTTTGTATCCAAAACTTCATCCGCCAACGGAAGTTCCTCTGCAGGGAAAAACTCTTCGTAAGTCTTTGCCACATGCTCTGCCTTTTGATCGGAAAGTCCCGCATCGGATAAGATTTCCTCTACGTCTTTTTTATTTAAGACAACCGGTTCCTTATCGCCACGAACTTCTTTTACGCTGTCGATAAAGTCGGAAATGTTCTGGTTTACATCAGCGATAATATCCTCTAACTCCTCGTTTTCCGGACCTACCGCATTTACAATCATATGCTCAAAGGCATTCTTCTTTTCTGTGGAAGTAAACTTTGATGCACAACCAAGTCCATTCTCCCAAAACTCCTTATGGGGATCCTTGGTATTTTTCGTATACATCATCACGTTATGAATATCCGTACTTCTGTCGGAAAATGCAGGGAACAAGAATCCGCTGTCCGGTGCATCCACCGCCCAGTCACGAATACGCGGTGCGATACGGTTTTCTTCTTCACGATATCCAAGTGCTGCTTTGGTAAGTTTTACCGGACAAACCGCACAAAGGATATAATCATAGACCTCTTCGGATTCATCCAATTTCATGTTATCCGTGGTCTTTGTGGGAACATCATATACATCGTAGAACAAAAGGATCAAATAGTTTCCCACATAATCGTAACTCTTAATTACGGAATCAAAAAATGCCTCGTTTACTTCCGGCACTTCCAGTTTTGAGTTTTTAAGTCCCAAAAGAGAATGCTGTGCGCCACCTTCCATTTCCTCTTCATTTGGGAAGGAAAGCTGAATTAGGTTATTTCCCACGGTTCCGGATAAAGTTTTATTTGCGATTTCTAAGTATTTAAAGAATTCTTCTTCCTCTAAACTTAAGAAATCTTCCTGAAACATGCACACCTTTTCCTTTGCGGCATTGACATAGCATCCCGCCAACTTGGAAATGGTGCAGCTTTCTTTTTTCAATCTTCTTTTTAATTCAAGTACTTCCTTTTTTTCCATCTCTTACCTCTTTTTGACATAAGAAGACGGCTTCTGTTTCGAAACCGTCTCTTTTTATTATTTCTTCTTTTTTATTTCTTAAAAACTTAGTGTCTATGCATGGAGAAAGAAACCATATCGTAGTTTTTCAAGTTTTCATGAACGCCGCGATCGTCCGCTTCGGAAATCATGGCATCTCTTGTACGTTTTGCTTTATCCTT
>CAJOGB010000187.1 GCA_905233835.1 uncultured Lachnospiraceae bacterium | reverse complement strand
CGCAAAGGGAAATCTTTGCTTGAAAATATACGGGGACTACAGAAAAGAGGAAGAAAAATAAATGCAAAAGAAAATCGAAAATTACCTGATTGTTTCTCTTTTGATCGTGGTCGTATTGGTTACATCCCTTATTTATTTTTTTCCGGATCTACACAACTATGCGTTTTTTGATAACGGAAAAGAGAAGGGAGTGCATTCCGTGATGGAACTGATTCACGGGGATTCTTCTCTTTTGGTTTCCGACGAAAACTTAGGTGAGAGTGCCCACCAGCTTCGTTTGGAGTTGCCGGCAAATATGTCGGTGGATGACTTGGAGATTTCTCAGGATTATTTGTATCATACCATCACTATTTCCATCCCCGGATTGGATGAAAATTATCTTTATAATTATCCTTTGGTGGGACAAAGCGATCATATCGAAGACTTTACTTTTGGTGTGGCGGACAAGCACGGTATTTTGCAAATCATAACGGATCATGTATACGAACTTCAGGTGACTCCGGAAAATCAATATGTATATTTGGATTTCGCGGACCCTCATGATATTTATGATGCCATCGTGGTAGTGGATGCGGGACACGGCGGAAAAGACGGAGGATGCTCCGGCGGCGGACTGATTGAAAAGAATTTAAATCTTGCCATAACGGAAAAGATGAAGACTTATTTTGATGCCGACGAGAGAAACATCGGCGTATACTATACGAGACAGCGGGATTTTAATCCAACCTATGAAAGCCGTGTGGGATTGGCCAATGATTTACGGGCGGATTTGTTTTTAAGCGTACACATCAATTCCACCTCCAGCGGACGAACCTCATCCATTAACGGTTCGGAAGTGATGTATCGAAGCTCCGATGAATCCGGACTTTCAAAAGCCTTTGCGTCCCATTGTTTGGATTCCATGCTTACTGCTTTGGAGAGTAACTCCAAAGGTTTGGTGGCAGGAGATAATATCTATATCATTCGTACATCCGAAGTGCCGGTGGCATTGGCGGAAATCGGATTTATTACAAACCGTGAGGAACGAAACAAGTTAGGGGATGCAACCTATCAGGATGCTGCCGCAAAGGCCCTTTATGAAGCGGTGATTACTACATTAACAGAGAATGGAGCGCTATGAGAAAAATAATTTTAGCTACGGGAAATAAAAACAAAGTTCGGGAGATTCATGAAATCTTAGCGGATTTGGATTTTGAAATTTTAACCATGAAGGAAGCCGGAATCCACGTGGACATCGTGGAGGACGGAAAGACCTTTGAGGAAAACTCCATGATTAAAGCGGAAAGTGTTTACGACGCGCTTCCAAAGGATTTAAAGGGACAGGTGTATGTGATGGCGGATGATTCGGGACTTTCCATCGATGCCTTAGGGGGCGAACCGGGAATTTATTCCGCACGTTACATGGGAGAAGATACTTCCTATGACATTAAAAATAAAAACTTAATCGAGCGACTGGACGGGGTGAAAAAAGAAGATCGAACCGCTCGTTTTACCTGTGCTATTGCCTGCATTTTCCCGGACGGAACCAAAAAGAATATCACGGGCGTGATGGAAGGCTATATCGGCTATGAGATCGCAGGTGAAAACGGCTTCGGATACGATCCGATTTTCTATATCGACAAGTTCGGATGTTCTACGGCTCAAATGTCTGCGGAGCAAAAGAATTCCATCAGCCACAGAGGACAGGCACTTCGTGCCATGAGAAAGGAAGTCATGAAATATGAAAATATTAGTGGCATCTGATAATATTGAACCTTTAATCTCTGCGGTGAAGGCAGAAAAGCCGGACAAGGTGTTTTTACTGGGAGATATTTTGGGAAGAGAAGAAGAGGTGGAAGCGACCTGCAAAGTGCCGGTAACGGTGGTTCGGGGAAACTGCGATCACGATATTTCTTTGCCATCGGAAGTGGTGGAGGAAGTGGGACACCATAAGGTGCTTTTGACTCACGGACACTACTATGGCGTGGGTACCGATGTTTATGAATTGGAGGAGCTTATTGAGGCTGCCATGAATCGGGACTGCGATATGGTGTTTTATGGGCACACCCACTATCCGTTATATGAAAGAAATTACAAGGGAATGACTATCTTAAATCCCGGAAGTATTTCTTCTCCTCGCCAGCCCGGTGGCGCCCATACCTATGCAATTTTAGAAGTCGACTCGTATGGACGTTTTCAAATAAATATGAGAGAGATATAGGATTTTAAAATATGAAAGCATTATATTTAAAAATCCTATAAAACCTTGATTTTTAGGACTAAAAAAATAAATTAAATTTTTTGAAAAAAGTTGT
>CAJOGB010000186.1:3546-5350 GCA_905233835.1 uncultured Lachnospiraceae bacterium | reverse complement strand
GTATTTAATGGTACTTGTGATGACTACCTTGTGTGTAATGTTAATGGTCGCCTTTCCTTGTACCACCAACTTCTTAATGTTTTTCTTAGCCATCTTCATGGTGATTTTGTATGAGGATATTAAACCCATCGTGGTGCAGTGTATACTGTCCGGAATCGGAATGATCTGGGCATATTTGACCTATGCGGACAAATTGGCAACTACTTGGACAACGGATGCCCTTGTAATGTGTGTGGTTTATGTAATCAGTGCCATGCTTATCTATATTTCACTTTGTCGTATGACAAGAGCTCAGTTTGCAAAGTTACAGGAAACAAGTAAAAAGAGTGAAGAGGAATCAAAAAAAGCAAATGAACTTGTGGCAGAGATTTCAAAGTCCGTTGGAGTTTTGGGAGAGACCAATGAAAAGATTTCCGACTCCATCGGTGTTACAAATCAGATTTCGTTGCAGATTGCAGAAGCCACCGAAGACGTAAGCCGTGTTACCAATACGGAAGCATCTGACGCCAATGAGATTCGCATGATGGTGGCGGAAAGTGTTTCCCAGATTGAAATGGTGGAAAAATCTTCTTCCGAAATGGGAACTGTGGCGGGAGATGCCAGTGCAATCGTGGATGAAGGAGGACAAAAGGTATCCGAACTTTCTGCGGAGATGGTTTCCTTAAAGGAAAAGATGGATAACGTTTCCGAGACGGTTAAAAAACTAAATGAAGCCACAAATGAAATCGTAAATATCTTAGCGACCTTAGATGAGATTACTTCTCAGACCAATCTTTTATCTTTAAATGCAAGTATCGAAGCAGCACGTGCGGGAGACGCGGGACGCGGCTTTGCGGTAGTGGCCACTGAGATTCGAACCTTATCCGAAAACTCTGCAAGCTTTACTTCCGAGATTCATTCCATTATCGAAGGTGTAAATGAGCAGACGAAAAATGTCTTTAAAGAAATCGAAGAAGGCATGGGCATGGTGGATGCCTGTGTGGGACATGCTTCCGATGTGGATGAATCCTTTGACCGAATTTCGGAACATACGAAGAAAGTTTATGACGAGGCGGTAAATATTGAAACTCAGGCAAAGACATTGTCCGAACTTTTAAATCATACCTTAGGAAATGCGGAAAATATTGTAGACAGTATTAATTCCACATCCGCAGCCATGGAACAAATCACAGCCAGTGTTTCCAACTTAAACGGAAATATGGACGCGGTAGTGGAAGGACAGGCAAATATCGATTCCATTACAAATTCCTTGGTGGAAGCCTCAAAGACCGAGGAAAAAGAATAGTAAAAAGGTACTATATAAATCAGCAAAATCCTGTGATAAGGTTAGTGTAGAAAATACGAAAAAACCTTATTTGAAAGGAGCGGTTTTATGAAGAAAAATATCAGAATAGTGTTACTTGGGGAATTGATTTTGCTTGTGGCAGTGTTTGCATTTAATGTCATTGTAACCAGCGGAGGCTACGGCTTCAGTTGGTATTTGGATATTCCATCCATCGTTTTAATGTTTGTATTCCTAGTTCCGGGACTTATGATTATGGGGGAATGGAAAAACTTTTTAAAAGCTTTTTCTGTCGGAATTAAACCATACAGTTTGCTGGAATTAAAAAATATTATCGGAGCTGTGGGTGTGGCACAAAAACTTGTGGTTTGTTCCGCGTTGTTTTCCATTATTATTGCGGGCGTTGCAGTGTTGGGAAGCTTGAGTGATATATCTACGATAGGACCGAATCTGGCTGTATGTCTTCTTTCGGGATTTTATGCTGTGATTATTGAGTTCTTCCTTTTACCGTTGAAGTTAAAT
>CAJOGB010000186.1:0-3531 GCA_905233835.1 uncultured Lachnospiraceae bacterium | reverse complement strand
ATGAATGAGAATGCCATATCCAAAAAGCGATATCTTGAAGTCGCGAAGAAATTCGGATTTACCAAACGGGAATTGGAACTCGGATACCTAAAGGTATCCGGGTTTTCTAATCGTCGTATTGCATATATGCTGGGCATCTCGGAGCAAACGGTAAAGAACCACTTTACCCATATCTATGAAAAGGCCTGGGTTCCGGGGAAGAAGGAATTTAGGGAACTGTTTTTAAACAAAAATGAAGTGTAAGACTTCGGAGAGATTCTCCGGAGTCTTTTTGCTTGAGATTGTTTTGTTGACGTATTTTACATATAGGTATATACTTATATACACATAGGATATAGAAAGGGATCTGTTATGGCTACTGCAGCACAGATAAAAGCACAGGCAAAGTATGATAAGAACAATACACGCTCGGTGATGCTTAAATTTAATCTGACCACCGATGCGGATGTTTTGTCGCGCTTAAATGAAGTCACGAACAAACAGGGTTATATAAAAACATTAATCAGAAATGATGTGCGAGGATCCGGAGAGGTGCTTTCTATTGAGTCGATTCAAACCCTTCTTTTACCGATTATAAAGAAATACGGAATTAAACGAATCTACCTCTTTGGCTCCTATGCTCGAGGAGAGGCGAGGGGAGACAGCGATATCGATCTTTTAATTGATGGATATAATGCAAAGGGATTAATGTCTTTTGTGGAACTTCAAGAAGCTATAAAAAAACAGGTAGGTAAAGACGTCGACCTGGTTGAGTATGGTGCGATGAAAAAGGATAATACCAGAGTTGGCAAGCGTTTTCGTGAACATATAGAAAGGGATAAGGTGTTGTTGTATGGCTAGTATTTCGGAAAGGGATATTGATAACCTACTTCGCATTTTGGATTATTGCGATCGAATCGATGAGATTGTCTATCGGTTTGGTGATAGTCTTGGTTCGTTTATAAAAGACGTTGATTACCAGGATGCTGTTAAAATGAATATTTTTCAAATCGGAGAAACGGTAAATAATTTGTCGGAGGATTGTAAAGAAACAGCCGGTGATGTACCATGGCATCAAATATATGGAATGCGAAATATCATTGCTCATGGATATGAAAAGGTAAATGATGAACGAATCTGGGAGACTGTTAAAGAAGATATCCCGGAGTTGAAATCAAAAGTTGAAGGTATGTTGAAACAGGAAGGAATCGACACGAAATAGATCAAAGGTGCGAGTATGAGTGAATTAAGATTGTGCCATGCATCCTGTGCGGATCAAAAAGTGGATGCGGTTGTAAATGCGGCAAATAAATATTTGCAGGCAGGTGGTGGCATCTGCGGAGTTATTTTTTCAAAGGCTGGGATGCGGGAATTAACTGAGGCCTGCGAGAAATATATGACACCGTTAAATGACGGCGATGCCGTGATTACACCGGCGTTTAAAATGACAAACGTCAAGGCAATTATACACGCTGTGGGTCCGAATTTCTCAGTGACTCCCGAGGCATTTAAAGAACTGTTTGATGCATACTATAAGTCCCTTGTTGTTTTAATGGAAAATGGATATCACAGCATTTCTTTTCCGTTAATCAGTTCAGGGATATTTGGAGGAAACTTAGACCATCCTGCAAAGGAATCTGCGAAGCAGTGTTTGCGTGCATACGAGAAATTCATATCCGATTATCCGGACTATTGGCTCAAGTGAAATGGCAGAAGCGGAAGAAGTGTTTCGGTTGAAGGGGAATTAATGGAGAATTATAAGTTTTTTCAAAACACAAAATGTGAATATTTTCCCTGCCATAAAGTGAAGGATACGGACGATTTTAATTGTCTGTTTTGTTATTGCCCGCTTTATGCTCTCGGTGAAAAATGCGGTGGGAATTTTGAGTATTTAGACAATGATGTGAAGTCATGCGAGAAGTGTACATTTCCACACAAGAAGAAAAATTATGATTCCATCATTGAACGCTTAAAGGAGGTATAGGATGATTTCTGGTGTACACCATATTGCTATGAAATGTGGGACAGAAGAAGAGATTGAAAGAGTCAGAAATTTTTACATAGACACCCTTGGAATGATGATTTGCAGAGAGTGGCCGGATGGAATAATGATTGATGCCGGAAATTGTTTGCTGGAGATTTTTACAAACGGTGACGGTGTAAAAGAAATTGGCGCCTTACGTCATATCGCATTTGCGACGGATGACGTGGACGGAATCATACAGCGAGTAAAAGATGCCGGATATGAAGTATTCATCGAGCCGACGGATAAAGAGATGCAGTCAAATCCAGTGTATCCTTTCAGAATGGCATTTTGTTATGGACCGTTGGGTGAAGAAGTGGAATTCTTTTGCGAAAAATAGAGGAAGTATAACATGCAAGAATTAGTAATACACGGTATATATAGGCATTTCAAAGGGAAGTATTATCTGGTAGAGGATGTTGCATTGGATTCCGAGACTCAGGAAGAAATGGTGGTTTATCGGAAATTATATGATGATGGCGGTTTATGGGTGCGCCCAAAGAATATGTTTTTATCTGAGGTGGATCATGAAAAATATCCGGATGTAAAGCAGAAGTATCGATTTGAATTACAAGAAGAAATAAAAGACAAGTGAGTGTTATAAAGTGAGTAAAAAGTTAGCAATAGTTTTTCCCGGAGCGGGATATCATTGTGATAAGCCGCTTTTGTATTATTCAAAGAAAATAGCAAAGAATAAAGATTATGAAATCATAGAAGCGGATTATGATTTTCGTGAATTTGTAAAAAACATAAAAGAAGATGCCGAAGCGACACAAAAGGCGCTGGAGTTCGGGTTAGAACGAGTAACCGAACAGTTAAAGGATGTTGATTTTAGTACTTATGATAGAGTCGTGTTTATTGGAAAAAGCATTGGTACGGCTATAGCTGCAAAATATGGAAAAACATTCGAAATCGATGCAGAGCAAATAGTTTTTACGCCGATTGAAGTCACATTTTCCTATTTGAATCCATGTGATGGATTTGTTTTCCATGGAACTGCAGATCCACTTTGTGATACGGATATGTGTGTGCAACTTTGCGAACAAATGTCACTTACCTATGCAGTGATTCCGGATGCAAATCATTCCCTTGAAACAGGAGATGTTGCTACCGATTTGAAAAATATGGAGAGAATCATGTCTATCGTAGATAGCTTGATGTAGATTTATGAAAAATACGACACTTTGTTATATTAAAAAAGATGATAAATATCTCTTACTACATCGAACAAAAAAGAAAGACGATCCGAATGAAGGAAAATGGATTGGTGTGGGCGGACATATTGAAGAGGGCGAAAGTCCGGAGGAGTGCTTACTTCGAGAAGTAAAAGAAGAGACAAATCTCACCCTTACTTCTTATCAGTATAGGGCATTGATTACATTCGTTTCAGATGTATATGAAACTGAAAATATGCATTTGTTTACAGCGGATGCATTTGAGGGCAAATTGGATTATTCTTGTGATGAGGGTGAACTGGAATGGGTATCAAAAGATAAACTTCTCAATCTTCCTATGTGGGAAGGCGATAG
>CAJOGB010000185.1 GCA_905233835.1 uncultured Lachnospiraceae bacterium | reverse complement strand
TGTAAAGGTACGCTCCTTCTACACACTGGACGGAAAAATATCCTCTACAAGGTACGGCACCTACAGCGCAGTTAAGTCGATAACGATAAAGTGACAGGCTGCCGGTCATTGAGATGATCGCAGAAAAGAATAAATTCTTATCAAGCCCGGAAGGATCGCGCCTTCCGGGCTTTGCTTTTCAAACGGAGATCAATTTTCAACAGGACGCTTTCTCCGCTTGTCAGATCGATCTGTGCAGCTTTTTCACATGAGGATCTGCCTCGTATTTTTACGGAAAAAGTGGTTTCTTTTTTTGAAGAGCAAATGGTTACTCCCGTATAGACCTGATGTACATTGCCCTGTAATAAAGAAATCATGCGATAGGCATCTTCATCGTCCTTTGGTTTTTCCAGGATTTCATCCTCGTAAGCAACTACCGTATCCGCTCCAAGAACCACTTTATCGGGAAATTTTTCAA
Organism: uncultured Lachnospiraceae bacterium; assembly: GCA_905233835.1. Taxonomy (GTDB): domain Bacteria; phylum Bacillota; class Clostridia; order Lachnospirales; family Lachnospiraceae; genus JAILEN01. Next base: position 3,076 of record CAJOGB010000185.1, on the reverse strand, counting down.
ATACTGCTTTTGCTTTTCGTTTGGATAATTCTTCCACCAACTTTGCGGGAGGCATTTTCTCATGAGATTCGTCCACATCCGATACTTGGATTTGAAACGGAATCCCATGTTTTCCCAAGATTTCTTTTCTTCTGGGTGAAGCAGATGCCAGAATAATTGTATTCATTTTATTCATCCTTTATACGTCCAAAATAATGGTAACCGGTCCGTCATTTTCGGAGGTTACTTTCATATCCGCACCAAACTCACCGGTGCCCACTTCAAATCCGCGATCTCTGCATTCCGAAATCACTAGCTCATACAAAGGGATAGAAATCTCCGGACGTGCCGCATCGGAAAACCCCGGTCGTCTGGAGGACGTGTCCGCAAAAAGTGTAAACTGACTTACGATCAAAAGCTTTGCGCCTGCATCCTTTGGATTGATATTCATCTTTTCGTTTTCATCCTCAAAGATACGAAGTCCGCAGATTTTATCTGCCATCTTTTTTGCCTGTGCTTCGGTATCGTCCTTATGAACACCCAGTAACACCAAAAAACCTTTATCGATGGATGAAACAACTTTTCCATCTATTTCTACGGATGCGGATAGCACCCTGGTTACCACTGCTCGCATTATTTTCCTCCAAATATTATTCTTCCGACGGATGTACATGAATCATGACATGCTTTACGTTTGCATATTCCTTTTCCACATTTTCATGAACACGCTCTGCAATATCGTGGGCATCAATCAGTGAAATGTTTCGATCCACTGCGATTTCCAAATCCACGTAAATCTTATTTCCAAACTGTCTGGTACGAAGTAAATCCACCTGTACCACACCATCCTGTTTTTCCACGAATGCTTTTAAGTTAGCCTCAAACTCTTTTCCGCCGGAGGTATCCAGCATTTTAATAAATGCATCATTTGTAATCTCCACTGCGACCTTTAAGATACAAACACAAATAATTAATCCGGCGATGGGATCCATAATGGGAAATCCCAGTTTTGCCAATCCGATACCCGCAAAAGACCCCACAGATGAAAGTGCATCGGAACGATGATGCCAGGCATCCGCTTTAAAGGCCGGAGAATCCATGACTTTTGCAAAGTGCATGGTGTAATGATACATCACTTCTTTTACGACGATGGATACCACCGCAGCCACCATAATTTTTGAAATCCTGCATATCCGATGCCGATACCGGTACCTGCTAAGATGAGTCCCAAGATTAGAGATGCCACGCACTCCAATCGTTCATGTCCAAAGGGATGTTCCTCATCCTCCGGTTGCTTTGATAAGCGCACACCGATATAAGCAATCAGTGTTGCAAATACATCCGATAGCGAGTGCACCGCATCGGAAATCATAGCACCGGATCTACCAAAGATTCCGGCAAATAGTTTAAATCCCGCCAATAACACATTTCCCAATATGCCGATGCGGGACAGTTTTTTTACGATTATGGTTTCTTCCATAACTTCTCTCCCTTATTTATGTCGCACCACTTCAAACCTTTGAAGTTTGATATCTTCATCCTCACGGATTCCGCCTTTTTGTCTGGCGATTTCAATCTGTTCTTCCACCGTATCCACGCCTTCCAAATCCGGTAGTAAAAGGCCGCGTTTTTGACCGCTTGATACGATAACGCCATAGCGCTTTACATCCAACTGATCCGGGGAGGAAATCTCCTCCGGTGTCGTTAACACATCCACGTTAATCTCCAAAAAGGGAAGTTCCTCCGGAGTAATGGGTGAAAACCTTGGATCCTTAGTGGAAGCACTGATGGCATTTTGAATAATCTCTCCCGCCACACACTCTGTGGTAGGAAGAAAAGTTCCGATACATCCGCGGAGGCGTCCTTCTTTATGGATGGATACAAACACACCGGCTCTTTGATGGAACATCTCCGCCGGCAGATTCTTTGGAAACTCCAAAGCCTTTCTGCTTAAGATATAGCTTTCTATGGTCTGTCTCGCCAGATTTACATAGGCATCTGCGTTTTCTGCCAAGCCTTTCATCTTTTCTTTTAATTCGTGTTCATAAGCGATGCGAAATCTTCGATTCTCGTTTTCTTTTTCCGGATAAAAGGATGCGATTCCGTATCCTACTCCGGTCACATCCTGATGAGAATATACCTTTGCTTTTACATCATAGCCATCCAGTGCACCGGCCATAATCACAAAGGATTTATGACCGCATTCTGCTGCCCTTTCACAAAAATTTTCATCAAAAGAAAACATCTCACCAAAAGCTGCGCGCTCCGCCACATCCATAATACGCTTGTCATACTCCGGTCCCTCGGGTGCGAAGCCGTATGGTCCGTATTCCTGAAGCTTATGGGACAAGTCTCCGCTTGCCACAAAAACTGTCTTTCGTCCGGTTTCTTCCACCGCTTTTTGAATCATTTCACCAAGACGATAATGATCCATAAGTCCCAGTCCGGATAAACCAATACGAATGATGTTTCCACCGGTATATTTCTTTCGAATAAACCACAAAGGAACCATGGTTCCATGATCTAACTCCGCGCTTCGTTCTCCAAGAATACCTGCAGGGAAACCTTCTTCATCAGCAAGTTCACAGATCTTATCCCGAAGTTCTTCATCATATTCTTCTTCAAATGCTACAGAAGAAGCACGGAACTGTCCGAAGTTTCCCTTTGCACCGCTTCCCGGAGAAATATGGAAATAATCGGAATACATAATGCTATGGGGACTGGTAATAACAATCGTCTCCGGAGCAATGTCCGCAATTTCATCCGCCACCGTCTCATAGGCACGAATGGTTTCTTCAATTTGTTTTTCACCACCCTGTCCAATTTCCGGAACAATCATAGGTGGATGCGGTACCATAAAGGCAGCTTCAATACTCATAGTTTTCCTTCCCCTTTAACAATTTCCTGTATATACATAAGTTAAAATTTCCATGGCCACATCTCGTAAATGATAAATCGTTTCCACGTTTGTGGCATCACGATCCGTCATTTGGAATCGTGGAAAAAAGCGGGATAAATGAAGCGGGATATCTTTTCCGATTTGCTTTCCGTTTGCATCCGTAAATCCCTTTAAATCAATGTTCATGACATCGATGTA
>CAJOGB010000184.1 GCA_905233835.1 uncultured Lachnospiraceae bacterium | reverse complement strand
CGTTCCGGAGTTTCTTCTAAACCGCGGCTCTTGGACTCGTAGTGATAGAGTTCGATGCCGGGATCTAAGACCACGAGCTTGTTCAGGTTCTGAACTTTTAAGCACAAATCCACATCGTTTAATGCTACGATGAAATCCTCATCCAATCCGCCAACCGCGTCGAATACACTTCGTTTAATCATAAGACACGCTGCGGTTACCACGCTGATATCCTGGACCGCTTTTAAGCGGCCGAAATATCCTGCATCCTGTGGAGAAGCAAGCATCAACACATGGCCGGCGAAGCCGCCTAAGCCTACGACAACACCACAGTGCTGTACCGTATCATCCGGATAGTAAAGTTTCGCACCTACGATACCGGTGTTTTCTCTCTGGCAGAGGCCCACCATGCGCTCCATCCAATCCGGACTAATGACTTCCGTATCGTTATTCAGAAGAATCATATACTCTCCGGTGGCATGAGATGCACCAAAGTTATTTATCTTTGAGTAGTTAAAGTCGCCTTCGTATTTAACTACCTTAATATTCGTTCGGGAGTCAGGCACCTGAGCTACGCTCAGAGAGCCAGACCCCTCACTTACTAATTCATTATAGTAATCGAAGATTTCATCACTAGTGGAGTTATTCTCTACAATTATGATTTCGTAGTTCTTGTAAGTTGTTTTCTCGATGATGGAGTCGATGCAGGTTTTTAGGGTATCTTTTTGATCCTTGTTGGGGATGATGATGGATACCTTCGGTTCTCCGTTAGGGATGAACTTCGGGCGGAACATCACAAAGATTCCTGTATAGTCTAATTCTGCATTTACGCCGATACGTTCGAAATGGTCAGCCACCGCTTTTCGTCCTGCGTCGATAGCATACTGCTTACTGTCGATATTTCCTGCGGTAGATTCCTGATGGGCTCTCCAATGGTAGAGAATTCTCGCCACGTGACCGATGTTTTCACTCTTTTCACAGCAGCGTAAAATCAAATCCCAATCCTGGGCGCCGTCTTCACCGCAAAAATGTGACAGATATAGTTTACGCTACACAAAAAATCCGGATTATAGTCCGGCTTAAATCTCGGTGACAAAAACCGCTTTCCGGTTTCATCCGTTAAGTCTTCATCGGTATAGATGATATCCAGTTCCGGATTCTCGTTATATAATTTAACGATTTCAAAAAGGGCATCACGCTCTAAAATATCATCGTGATCGGATAATACCACGAAGTTTCCTGTAGCCATGGAAAGCGCCGCATTGGTATTTCCTGCGATGCCTTCGTTTTTCTCTAACTTTTTATACACGATGCGGGTGTCGTTGTAATTCTTTTTAATATAGTCTCCAACCGCATCGGTGGTGCTTCCGTCTGCCAAACAAAGTTCCCAGTTTCCATAGGACTGATAGAGTACAGAATCTACGATATCCTTTAAAAATTCGCGCTTGGTATCATTCAAGGCTGCAACTTCTGATTTTCCACGTTGAAGTTTTTCAAAAACAGCTGCAGTAAATTCTGCTGTTGCCTCATCGTCAACTTTCCATAAGCTCATAACAGTATCTTTATTTCCAGCAACTGTCAGAGCGTAGGGTATTCCCACAATTCCTTCGCCAACTTGATAATCTCCCAATCCAGTTTCACAAGCTGAAAGATAAACTAAACTGCTTCTCAAATCATAGCCCATCCATTCGGTGATTGTAACGTAGCCGTCATCGTCTTCATCATTTACTTCTTGACTCAAAACTATTGAACTCAATTCAGGCTTTGTCGGAACAAACAATCCGTGAGTTGAAAATAACAAGTACTTATATTGCGCCAATTCACCTTTTTCATTCATCTCTTTTAAATTTTTTTCGCTGGCGTCATTTTGTTTAAAAATATCTTTACTTTCAAATAATGCAGCTACCTTGTCAACTTCTTTATCCGTTCCTGGCAAGTTGTTCCAGCGCAAAGATTTTATATCAACAAAATCATCGTCGTTATTACCCCTTAAGCTGTTGAAAAAATCTGCCTGACTGCCTCGCGAAGTTTCTTCTGTATTATCGCCGTAAACCGCATTGCCCATCGCGAATAAATCTTTATCTATGCCCAAACAAAAATTTTTCCGCTCCCTATGTTGCATCATATTTAACACAGCAAGCGACGGTACATAACTAACGTTCACAGACTCCACCAACATTTTATCGTGATAGGTAAGAGTTTCAAAGGGTATTAGGTTTAATTCTGCGTCGGGCGAAATTATCCAATGCGCGGTACTACCTATGAGTTGTTCGACAGGCTGAAGAATTTTCTGGCTAATTTCTACCGATAATGTTTGACGTAGTTCGAGCCACTTAGCATTGTCATTTACAGCTGTTGCCGAAGAATTGGGTGAATTTCTTCCAACTGTAATTTTATACGTGCGGTCCGCCATACTCCAAAAATATTTTCCATCTCTGTGTAGAGCGTTTATGTCAGGATAAGCGTTGAGATCGTGATAAAGTAGTACATTGTCGTAAAATTTTTTGTCGGTGGGAATATTTACTGCTTTTATGCTGTTGTCGTTATGTACAACAAATATAACAATGGAATCATCGGAGATTTTTAAGAACTCTACCAAGCAGGCATTATTGGGAATGCTCATAACTGTTTGCCGAGGATTAAAATTTGAATCCATTAAGTCAAGCAGAATTTTTTTGTTTACATCATCTTTTAACGTAAAACGATATTTTTCTTTGTTTGCCCAATCTGGCGGAATAATGAGATTAGAATATTTTTCTCGCAGGTATCGCTTATATTTTCGTTCCTCGCGCTTTAGTTTAAGGTACTCTTCTTCGTCGCCAGACTTAGCAAGCTTTTCAAGTTCAATACGATAATTTTGTAGCTTTTCCTTTTCGTCAGGCAACATCGCATAACTTTTTGAAATTAAGACATCGCTGTAATGATCCGTTAAAGTTCTTCCTCTGAAT
>CAJOGB010000183.1:1940-2574 GCA_905233835.1 uncultured Lachnospiraceae bacterium | reverse complement strand
CCGTCATTTTCTCATCGGAAAAGCCCTTCTTTTCCTGGGTGGCGATAAAGACCGCAGGAACCACACCGCAGGATCCCGCCGTGGGAGCCGCTACGATTCGCTTCATGCAGGCGTTTCCTTCTGCCACCTGTAAGGCCAATTCCATAATGCGACCGGTGTATTCTCCCACCAGAGCATTTCCGCTGTTTAAATACTCGCGAAACTTTCCGGCTTCTCCGCCCACAAGTCCGCTGTTACTCTTTTGGTTTTTATCGTAGGACGCCGCAGACTCTTTCATGATCAAATACATCTGCTTCATCATATGAAAGGTTTCGTCTTCGGAAACACCACGCTCTTTTGCATCATCTGCCTGCACGATTTTCCAAAAAGGAACACTTGATTCTTTTTCTTTTTTACAAATGCTTTCCATTGAATCAAACATTTTGATTATCCTCTACTCCGGCGAATAATAAGACACCTTTAAGATGCCCTCCAGTTTTTCAAGTTCCTCGATAGTCTCCTGCGGCACTTTCTCGTCACACTCAATGACCATCACCGCTTCGCCCCCTCGTTTTTTTCGATAGAGCTGCATGGTGGCGATGTTTATGCTTTGCTTTCCGAGAAGGCTGGTTACCTCGGTAATGTAGCCCGGCTG
>CAJOGB010000183.1:0-1933 GCA_905233835.1 uncultured Lachnospiraceae bacterium | reverse complement strand
TGTGGCACTTTCTCCGGAGAAGTTGGCATTTACCCCGTCCAAGCGGCAAACCTGAATGCGTCCGCCACCGATGGAAGAAGCCACCACTTCCAAGCTGTGTCCCTTTTTCCCGTACATTACAATCTTTACGGAGTTTGGATGCACATCCCCTAAGTCCGCTTCTTTGATAGTAAAAGAAAAGCCCTTTTCTTTTGCGATAGCAAAACTGTTTGGAAGATTTATATCATCGCAGGACATACCCAAAAGTCCTCCTACGATGGCCTTATCCGTTCCGTGTCCCTTTCCCGTCTGGGCAAAGGATCCATGGAGATAGATTTCCGCCTTTTCAATTGGTTCTGCCATCAATTTATTGCAAATGTTTCCGATTTTTGCGGCGCCGGCGGTATGAGAACTGGAAGGTCCCACCATTACCGGTCCGATGATATCGAATATGTTCATGGTTTTTTCCTCTGTTTATTTTTCCACATATGCGGTGACATGAACTCCCTCCGGAGTATACTCTTCAGATAAAATCTGTCCGAACTTTCGAAGTCGGTCCAATCGGCTTCCCTCGGTATAGGGAATCACCTCATCGATAAACTCTCTTCCTTCACGAAAGATTTTAAGAAGTGCATCGTAAAATTCTTCAATACCGTCTCCGGTTTTTGCGGAAATATAGATGACTTCATCCGCCCTGGGATCGTGAAACTTCATAGGCTCAACCTGTAAATCCGTTTTGTTTACAAGAGTGACAATGGGCTTTCCGCTGACCTTTAAATCCGCTAAAGTTTTATAAACCACATCCATATGCATGTCCGCATTTTCGTCGGTTCCGTCAATGACATGGATGATGATATCCGCATACTTTGCCTCTTCTAACGTAGACTTAAAGGCATCGATTAGTTGATGGGGAAGCTTACTTATAAAACCAACGGTATCCGTAAACAAAATCTCTTCTCCCTCCGGGAGTTTGCAGATTCGTGTGGTGGTGTCTAGCGTAGCAAAAAGTTTATTTTCCGCATAGACATCCGCTCCCGTCAAACGATTTAAGAGAGTTGACTTTCCCGCGTTGGTATAGCCCACGATAGCCGCCACCATACTTCTGGCATTGCTTCGTTTCTTTCGTGTGGTTTCCCGCACCTTTTTCATATCCTCGATATCTTTTCGAAGAGATGCGATTCTTCGCTGAATGGCACGACGATCCGTCTCTAACTTTGTTTCACCGGGACCTCTGGTTCCGATACCACCACCCAGTCTGGATAAATCTTTTCCGATGCCGCGAAGATGAGACATGCGGTACTGAAGCTGTGCCATCTCCACCTGGACTTTACCTTCCTTGGTTTTGGCACGCTGGGCAAAAATGTCCAAGATAAGCTGGGTACGGTCTAAGACTTTGCACTCCAAAATCTCCGTTAAGTTCTTAAGCTGTGTGGGAGATAATTCATCGTCGCAAATTATGCCGTCTGCCTCATAGGCATGTACCAAGTCCCGAAGTTCTTTTGCCTTTCCGCTTCCCACATAGGTAGCGGGATCCGGATGATCCAAATTTTGGATAAAGCTTTCTTCCGCCTCTCCGCCTGCGGTTTCCAAAAGAAGCGCCAGCTCTTCCAAAGACTTCCAAGTTGTATCTTCATCATCGGTGGAAACTGCCACCAATAAATATCTATCTGTCATAAAAAATTCCTAACAAAAAAAGTGTACCGGCAAAACGCCGATACACCATTATATCATATTTACTGTTTATAGGTCTCTATGGAGCTGTCACGGAATACGTGGCGCCGTCCACTGTAATCTCGGTCACATCCGACAAGGAAGAAAAAATTTGCTCCTCCACGTAGTTAAACTTTTCAATCTTTTCCCCACGTTCCAGTTGTTCAATCATATCCGCCACACGTTCTCCGTGCATAGGATTACACTCACCGATACAGGCAATTTTTCCCTCTTTTGCATAGTC
>CAJOGB010000182.1 GCA_905233835.1 uncultured Lachnospiraceae bacterium | reverse complement strand
ATGGCGAAGGCAACAGCCGTTCCCGGACCGGTACAAAACGTATTTGAGGTAGTCGTTAGTTTTTTGGATGGAATCGTAACAAGTTCAATGGGAAAGAGCGCTCCGAAATTCCGGAACTACATTGGAACCATATTTATCTTTATTTTGATTTCCAATATTTCGGGTATTTTTGGACTACGACCACCTACCGCGGATTACGGTACCACGTTTGCGTTGGGTGTGATGACCTTTTTGATCATTCACTTTAACCAGTTTAAGCACAACAGCTTAAAATCCATCTGGGTAGATATGTGTTCGCCGCTCCCACCGTGGCTGCCGATTTGGTTCCCAATCAACTTAATCAGTGAGATTGCAGTGCCGATTTCCTTATCCTTGCGTCTGTTCGCAAACGTACTTTCCGGTACGGTTATGATGGCGCTTGTATACGGATTGTTATCAAAAATAGCTTTGGTATGGCCCGCCGTCCTTCACGTGTACTTCGATTTGTTCTCCGGAGCGATTCAGACGTACGTATTCTGTATGTTGACGATGACCTACATTTCACAACAGATGAACGACGAGGCGAAAACAAAAAAACTTTTAGGAGGAACATTTTATGAACATTTCAGGTACAGATTTAATTAAGGCTTGCTCAGCAATTGGTGCTGGTCTTGCAGTTATCGCAGGTATTGGTCCTGGTATTGGACAAGGTATTGCAGCTGGTCACGGTGCAGCAGCCGTTGGACGTAACCCGGGAGCACAGGGACAGATTATGTCAACCATGTTACTTGGACAGGCCGTAGCAGAGACCACAGGTCTTTATGGTTTGTTGGTAGCTATGTTATTACTTTTCGTAAAACCGTTGGTAGGCTAAGTTACAAAGGAGTGGTATAGCAGATGGAAAGATTATTTAATCTTGATTTTCAGCTGCTCCATGATGCTACATTGTTAGCTGTTTCAGTTTTATTCTTAGGTATCCTTTTATCTTACCTACTGTTTAATCCGGTACGTAAGTTTATGCAGGACCGTGCCGACGGAATCGCAGCGGATTTGGCTACTGCGAAGACGGATAAGGAAGAAGCGGAAGAGCTAAAGAAACAGTACGAGGAAAAGCTGAAAAGTGTGGACAAAGAGGCGGATGCCATTTTGGCGGAGGCCCGAAAGAAAGCACTGCAAAACGAAACCAATATTGTAAACGAAGCTAAAGAAGAAGCGGCGAGAATCATTAAAAACGCTCAGGAACAGGCAGAGCTTGAAAAGAAGCGCGTAGCGGACGAAGTAAAGCAGCAGATGATTACCGTTGCGGCCATGATGGCACAGAAGGTGGTAGCGCAGAATATCGATACTACCATGCAGGATTCTTTAGTTGAGGAAACCTTGAAAGAAATGGGTGGTTCGACATGGCAAAGCTAGTAGAAAATGTCTACGGTGATGCACTGTTTGAACTTGCCAAAGAAGAAAACAAGGTAGATGCCATCTATGAAGAGGTGCAGGGGCTCATCCAAGTATTGGATGAAAATCCGAATCTTACACAGATGATGACACATCCTCATATTTCCAAAGAGGAAAAGCTTCAAACAGTGGAGACCGTTTTCAAAGGAAAAATTTCGGACGAAATTATAGGACTTATGCGAATGGTCGTAGAAAAAGACCACTTTGGACAAATGAAAGACATCTTTGAATACTTTGTTTCTTCGGTAAAAGAGTTCAAAAATATCGGGGTTTGCTTTATTTCAACTCCGCTTGAACTTTCCGATCAGAAGAAAAAGGAAGTAGAGAATCGACTTCTTGAAACCACGAAATACGAAAGCCTTGAGACCCACTATAACATCGATAAGGATTTAATCGGCGGTATGGTGATTCGAATCGGAGATCGCATCGTGGATTCCAGCATTCGCACAAAGATTTATAATTTGTCTCGCGAATTATCAAAAGTACAGCTTACAAGCGAGTAAGTAATAAAAGAGAGGTGAACGCGCTCCATGAATTTAAAACCGGAAGAAATCAGCTCGGTAATCCAGAGCCAAATGAAACGATATGCCTCTGATCTTGAGGTTTCCGAAGTGGGAACCGTTATTCAGGTAGCAGACGGTATTGCCCGTATTCATGGTTTACAAAATGCCATGCAGGGCGAATTATTGGAATTCCCCGGCGAAGTCTACGGAATGGTTCAGAACCTGGAAGAAGACAACGTTGGTGCCGTTTTACTTGGAAGCCATAAGAACATTAACGGAGTAAGATAATGGCTGAACAACAAGTCCAATTCTGCCGTGCCCGCGACCGCCTTGTCCAAGCGGTGATTTCCTGCGGCTTTCCCGCCGAACTGGGCGAATTGTGCGCCCGTCAAATCGGCTCACCGAAAGGAATCGACCGCTTGACCAGCTATGTGTATAATGTCAAGCCGAAGAGTGAAGAGCTTCTTGTTGACGAGATGCTGGCCATAGCAGATCAAATCCACACTTGCGCTCATATCCACACCTGTGATACACTCTTTGCAGGCGAGGCGGTGGTTCTCGCCTGTTTCTC
>CAJOGB010000181.1 GCA_905233835.1 uncultured Lachnospiraceae bacterium | reverse complement strand
ACTGCAGGTAGTTGGTAATCGTACTGCTTGCCATTCGGGATTGCATCATAAAGGTATCGTCGTACATGTGCCCAACAGGCAAGGCGCGCTGCATCCGGAACTTTGTTGTAACCGCTGTATCCGTCGCACATCAGATATCCGCTGAAACCTTCCAGAAAGTTGTATGCAGTTTCTCCGGCTCTGGTTGGTGAATATTTGTAAAGAACAATGGGAATGTTTCCATCTTCGCCGGTTCTAAACAGCCACATATATGACTTGGATTCCGGTCTTCTTCCCGGTTCCTTTAGCACCTGTGTCGGAGTTTCATCTGCCATAATGATGTCTCTTTCCAACAACCTCTTGTGAAGATATTCATAGAATGGTTTTAAAAATTCATCCGTATTTTTAATCACCCAGGAAGAGAATGTTGCTCTTGTAAGAGGAACACCGTATTGTTTCCAATCCTGTTCCTGCCGGTATAACGGAATACTGTTTACGAATTTCTGATAAATGACCCAGGCAATAGTAGATGCGGAAGCCATACCATGAAGCATATGTGCTTTTCCATCTTTGCCTTTAATGATAACCGGCGTTTCCTTATCGGGTGTGCAGGAAGGACATTTATAATTCACGCTGTAGTACTCAACCACTTTGAATTTCGCCGGAGTGTATTCGAGTTCCCGGCGGACCAGTTCTGTTCCGATACGTTCTAATTCGGTTCCGCAATCCGGGCAAACTTTACTGTCAGGTTCAAGCTCCACTTTTTTGACGGGAATACCTTTGAATCGTTCGAGATTAGTAGATCGTTTCTTCTTGGCTTTTGGTTTTTCGGATAGTTCTTCAGCAATAGCTTCCGCTTCGCGTGCAGCTTCATCGAAATCGGCTTCTTCAAACTCATTGAAGAGCGAGAGTTGACCTTCGACGGAATGATCCCGTTTCTCACTGGATGCACCGAAAAGTTTTCTTTTAAAATACTCAGCCTGCTCCTTATAATTATCTCTTTCAAGGGCAGTATCCGCCAAAAGCTTATTGGTAGACGCAAGGGTTTCCTGAAGCGTTTTAACGAGTTTATTCAGTTCTAAGATGGTGTCTTTTAACTCGATTAACTGAGTATCTTTTGAACTTTTTGCCACTGGATTTCTCCTCTGAAATGATACATTTATTATACCATTTTTTGCAGGATTTTAACAGTGTTTCAAGAGCTGAAAAGTGCCGAAAATAAAGGCTTTCCACAGGTTTTATTGTGCATCTTTTTATGCCGTTTTTATTGCTTTTGGCTGGTCAATATCGATGCCCGACATAAGCCAATCGAACTCCCTCCATGTTAGGTTTCGGACTTCGGATTTGTTCCTCGGCCACTTATAAGAACCTTCTACTGAAAGACGCTTATAAATGAGAACCATTCCGTCCGGCTCCTGAATAATCGCTTTTATCCTGTCGCGTTTGCGACCACAGAAGAGATAAATGGCATTACGATCAACATTCATGTAAAACTCATTTTGAATGATTGCACAAAGACCATCGATTGACTTACGCATGTCGGTGTAGCCACAGACGATATAGATTGCATCAACACAAGAAATATCAGCCAACATAACCGTTACCTCCGTAAAGAGAATTAAGGATTACCTTTACAAGCCTGGGATCCGCATCATTGCAAAACTTGATGTTAATATTTCCCATGGATACTTCAACTGTATGTGAATTGTCAAGGTACAATGGCGGACCGGGTTGTGCCGGTATAACCGCCGGAGGAGTTTCCTCCTCAGAAATATTAATCTTTACCACTTCCTGTTTGGAAGTGAAATCAAGATTCTTAAGAGTGTTTCTCTCTGGAAGAGCGTAGGCATTGTGGCGAAGTCGTTCTGTAGCTTTTGTAAATGTGCTTCTTGATATTCCATTCAGGATGCACCACTCTGTATCAGACAGTCCGCTTTGCCGACATTCAGTTACTAACTCAAACCATTCCTGCAGAGAACGATGATGTGTTTGATTTTTTGCCATTTGATTTTCCTCCCCAAAGTGGTAC
>CAJOGB010000180.1 GCA_905233835.1 uncultured Lachnospiraceae bacterium | reverse complement strand
CTATTACTATGCAGCCTATAACGAGTCGTATGATTATTTTATGGTTGATTACTTTGCTAGAATGCTTTACAACTACGTGGATTATATCCGAGAAGAAATTGATTTGCTTTTGCCGGAACAGCCGAAGTGCTTTTTGCTTCAGACGGTGTTAAATGAACCTTATCCCAATGAGGAATTTGAAAATGCAAAAGAAACTACATCGATCTATAAGCTAAACTATTACGAAAAAGAATTAGTAACGGAAACTGTCGAAGGAATGCAAACGGTGTTTGGACATTTGTTGGAAATGAGTGAGTAAGGGGAAATGGCAAATAATCGGAATGACGAATTAGTAAACCAAATAGAGCGTGTGACAAGCAGTGTTATTTCGGAAATCAATGGGATGGTAGGCCCTGGCGAATTTTCGACCGAAGTTAGTGCGAAGTGGCAGCAGAGTTTTATTGAACTTGGCGAATTCTTGGAAGCAAACGGATACGAAGACACGGACGTCGTGCATGAGTTAGAGGTGCTTTGCGAGATTTGTTATCAATTAACACAGCCCGGCGTGGATGTGAATATTTTCAAGCGAAGTCTTGTGATTTCCTGTAAGGAACTGTTATATCATTTTTTCTATAGTAAAACGAAGGAGATGTATTCGTTTTCTGTCGCATCCATCATCAAAAATGAACCGGATATTTTGGAGTGGATTGAATACCATCGATTAGTAGGCGTGGAGCATTTTTATATTTATGATAATGAAAGCACGGATGGGTTAAAGGAAAAGTTGTCTGCGTATATTGATGACGGAATCGTAACCTACATTTACTATCCGGGGAAAGCAATGCAGGATAAGTCCATCAATGATGCGATTCAAAACTTTGCCTATGAAACAAAATATTTGGCGATTATCGATGGGGATGAATATATTGTTCCGGTGGAAGAAGGACGTTTGCTGCCGGATGTTGTGGATGAGATTATCACAACCTATCACAAGAGTATCTATCATCCGGGTGGTTTCGCCGGTGGTGTTGGAATTAACTGGAGAGATTACGGAACAAGCAATCATAAAACACGACCGGAAGGTTTGGTGATGGAAAACTATCTCTACCGTGGAGAAGATGACTATTATCAAAATGTGCATATCAAAACGATTTATAATCCGCGTGTAGCGAACTATGTGGATAATCCGCATAATGGACATTATCGCGATGGATATTACACGATCTCCGAACATGGATCATTGATTCCTTTTTTGTATTTCTATGACGGACAGTGCAAAAAGCTTCGCATCAATCATTATTTCTCAAAATCCGAAGAGGAGATTATCGCTAAGAATCGCCGTGGCTGGCCGGTGGGCGATTTGGTTCGAGATGATGCAAAAGAAGTATATGAAGCATCTGTAAACTGTAATAAAATCTATGACCCGATTCTTCTTCGCTACGTGGAAGAAGTAAAAAAAAGACTGAAAGAAAACCTGTAACAGTTTTGTAATGGGGTCAGGCACCAAGGAGAGGAAAATGCCAAATCAAAGGGCAGTTATGTCAGTTGTAAATAAAAAATATATCGATCCGTTAAAAGTAATGTGGACGTCTCTTTTTTCTTACAATATCTATGGGATAGATTTCTATTTGTTTTATGAAGATTTATCGGAGGAAGAAGCGAGCGATTTGGTTTCTTTTGCATCTCGCTGGCCGAATGCGCGGATTGTTTTGATGCCGATTTCTTCGGAGATGTTGGCGGGGTTGCCTGTGACGGAGGAGTTCCCCAAGGAGATTTATTTTAAACTTTTGGGCTTGGACTATTTGCCGCAGGATTTGAATCAGATTCTTTGCATGGATATTGATATGTCCGTAAAGGGGGACATATCGGAAGTATTTTCGGTAGATGTTTCCAATGTGGGGATAGCTGCCTGTGCGGATGTGTTCGGCGTATACTTTGGATTGGAAGCAAATAATTTGGACTGCCTGGAACTAACCCACGACAGACCATATTTTAATGCGGGATTTATGCTTTTCTCTCTACCGTTTATT
>CAJOGB010000179.1 GCA_905233835.1 uncultured Lachnospiraceae bacterium | reverse complement strand
CACGTGCAGGATTAGATGGATTCCCTATTCTTACGGATATTACTGATTATCAGGACACAGTATTAGATGAGGACAGAAAACAGAAGCAAATTGAAATGGATTTACTTGGAAGGAATGGGAAACAGATCCTTCTTGTTGGAGAATGTAAATTCAAAAACGCGCAGTTTGATAAAACAGAGTACGAAAAACTAATGGATAAAATTAAGTATATTCCTACAAGTAATCCGTTGGTATGTGTATTTTCCCTTGGAGGATTCTCAGATTATGTGAAAGAAAATGCAAAAGGGTGTAAATTGGTTACATTGGATGATATGTATACTTAGGTCCGTTCCCTCAGTTGAAGAATATATAGATTGCTATAATAACAAAAGAATTCAGGCAAAAACAAAATGGATGCCGTTAATTAAGCAAGCAAACCGGTAACAACACCGGCAACAAGCAGGGATAAAACGAGAACTTTCCAGAATTAACTATTCATGAGAACAAGTGCGAGGCCTGAAATAATTAATAAAACGATTACGAGTTTCTTTGCGATAGCTTCGTTCAACACTTTCGCACTAAAAATGCCGGCAAACAATCCACCCAGCATAAAGGGAAGTAGGATTGCCACTTGCTTTAGCGTCGCAAAAGAAATCACTCCAAGAGAAATATAGGTGATGATTCGAACGATGTTTTCAATAATAAAAATCACACTTAAGTTTGCTTTGAATTCCGTGGTGTTTTCTGTAATTTCGGATACGTAAGCAGCGGCCAAAACACCGACACCGAAGAGACCGCATAAAAGTCCGGATGCGATTCCGATAAGAGTCAGAATCGGGCGTGGCATTTTGCGAGTGTCTTTTTGAAACTCTTTGCGCAACATGTTAAGACCGATGGCCATAACAACGCCGCCGAAGATTAACTTTACCAAACGTGCATCCAAGTTTTTTAATAAAAATGCACCGACAATACTTCCTGCCAAGACCATAAGAAGGATTGGTAAAAAAATCTTCTTTTTTAAGTGCTCTTTATTTGTCCATGTCATAACGCAGTTTGCGGGAAATCCCAAAATCAGCTCTACCGGAGTAATCTCCACGTTGGAGGCACCGAAGCCTGCGATGGATCCAAAGACCAGAGTATTTGCAAATCCGCAAAGTCCTTTTATATAAAATGCCATAACGGTGGCAAGTATCCATAACCAAATCATTTCGTTTCCTCCTTGCACTCAAAGCATTCCACATCTTATCACAATTTTTTAGACGACTCAATAGAGAGGAAATTCGATACGATAAGATGTAATATCTACAAATTATGATATAATACCTTTCTAGTTGGAGAGGCGTATGGCAAATGAACATTTTAACGAAGCGTTGAAAAACTTTATGAAGGACAGCGCAAACGGCGGAGCGATTCGTCATTTGTATGATTTGGGGTATTCTGTGGAAGAAATTCAAAAAGCCTGCGCCTAAAGAAGATATTCAGGCAGTAATCGATGCCTATGAGGAAGAAAAAAATGCGCCGGAAGAAGCCTATGAGATTATAAAAGAGCAGAACAAGTTCGGAAAGACGACTTTTCGAAGAATCAAAAAGAAGGTTGTAAATAAAAAGCCTGATGACTTAGAAGCTCTGAAAGAAAAATATATGGAGACAAAGCCGATGAAATACGAAACTATATTGTTTGACATGGACGGAACCATTTTAGATACATTGGAGGATTTAAAGGATGCGGTAAACTACGTCATGCGTCAGAATGACGAGCCGGAGCATTCCTTGGAAGAAATCCGTTCCTTTGTGGGAAACGGAATGAAGAAGCTTATGATTCGTTCGATTCCCGGTGGGGAGGAAAACCCTACTTTTGAAAAACAGTTTAAAGAGTACCAGGATTATTATCCGCCTCATTCAAAAATCAAAACCAAACCCTATGATGGAATTTTGGATTTTATGAGAGAATGCAAAAGCCGTGGTGTAAAGCTTGCAGTAGTTTCCAATAAACAACAGCCGGCAGTTACAGAGCTTGCGGATTATTATTTTGAAGGAATGTTTGATGCAGCAGTGGGTGATGGCGAAGGAAGAACCGTAAAGCCGGCGCCGGATGCACCGCTTGAAGCGATGAAGCGCATTGGCGCGGATCCAAAGACCACCCTTTATGTGGGAGATTCCGATGTGGATGCAAAAACTGCGGAAAACGCAAATCTTGATTGCGTGCTTGTAACCTGGGGCTTCCGAGAAAGAGCGCTTTTGGAACAGCAAAAGCATATCGCGATTATAGATTCTGTAAATGAATTATATCAATTTATATAAAGATATGTTATGATAACAAACCGACGGATAAACTCCATTTTATATGGAGTTTATTTTATGATTATTTATAGACTTTAGGTAGGAAAATGAACAAATATTTTGGAGATAAAAATTTTTACAGAAGAGTACTTGCGGTTGCAGTTCCGATTATGATTCAAAACGGAATCACAAACTTTGTGAACATGCTGGACAACATCATGGTCGGACAGCTGGGAACAGATCCGATTTCCGGAGTGGCCATTATTAATCAGCTGATGTTTGTATTTAACCTGTGTCTGTTTGGTGCGCTTTCAGGTATTGGAATTTTTACTGCGCAGTATTACGGAAAAGGTGACCATCAGGGTGTACGCTATACCTTTCGCATGCAGGTAATTACGGGTGCGATTGTGATTTTGATTGGTCTGTTTGCCTTTTGGAAATTTGGCGATGCCATGGTGCTTCGCTTTTTAACAGAGGATAGTGGTGGCGGAAGTGTTGAGGGTACACTGCAATATGCCCACATGTATATGATGTTTTTGATGATGGAAGTGATTCCGTTTACTGCTGTTCAGGTATATGCAAATACCCTCCGAAATACCGGTGAGACTGTGGTCCCCATGCGTGCCGGAATCGTTGCGGTATTTGTAAATTTAATTGGAAACTATGTGTTGATATACGGAAAGTTTGGTGCGCCGGCCCTTGGCGTGCGGGGCGCTGCCATTGCAACTGTACTTTCCAGATGCGTGGAGTTTTTTGTGGTGGCCCTTTGGACCCATACCCACACCACGCAAAACAAGTTTATTGTGGGTGCTTATAAGCATTTGTTTGATGTTCCGGGAAGTTTGGTGATTACCATTATTCCAAAGGCCCTGCCTCTTTTGTTAAACGAGACCCTTTGGTCTGCGGGACAGACGGTTTTGGTAAGAAGTTATTCTCTGCGGGGGCTTTCTGCAGTAACGGCTTTGAATATTTGTAATACCATTGCCAATGTATTTAACGTAGCATTTATTGCCATGGGAAGTGCAATTGCCATTATCTTAGGTCAGCTTTTGGGAGCCGGAAAGATTGAGAAAGCAAAGGAAGACTCCATGCGCTTATGTACCTTTTCGGTGCTGATGTGCGTTGGAACGGGGACTCTTTTGTTCTTGTCCTCCTACTTCTTCCCACTTATCTATAACACAACGGATGAGATTCGTCTT
>CAJOGB010000178.1 GCA_905233835.1 uncultured Lachnospiraceae bacterium | reverse complement strand
CGGATGCCATCTTGGTGCGTTCCGCAAAGATGCATGACATGGAGCTTCCGGATAAGTTGGTAGCCGTTGCCCGTGCGGGAGCGGGAGTAAACAATATTCCGTTGGAGGAATGTGCCAAAAAGGGAATCGTGGTATTTAATACACCGGGTGCCAATGCAAACGGTGTAAAGGAGCTGGTTTTTGCGGGAATGCTCCTTGCCAGCCGTGACATTATCGGTGGATACAATTGGACGATTGATAACAAAGAGGATGCCGAGATTTCCAAGAACATGGAAAAGGCGAAAAAGAATTTTGCGGGATGCGAAATTTCAGGAAAGAAGTTGGGTGTCATCGGACTTGGTGCCATCGGTGTATTAGTGGCAAATGCGGCGGTACATCTCGGCATGGAAGTATACGGATACGACCCGTACATTTCCGTTAGCGCGGCTTGGAATTTGTCCCGTAGTGTACGTCATATCGATAACTTGGATGACATTTATAAAGAGTGTGATTTTATTACGGTGCATGTTCCGCTTTTGGATTCTACAAAAGAGATGATCAACCGTGATGCCATCGAAAAGATGAAAAAGGGCGTGGTGATTTTAAACTTTGCCAGAGATCTTTTGGTGGATGAAAAGGCGGTTTTAGACGGAATTTCTTCGGGCAAAGTGAAAAAGTATGTATCCGACTTTGCAAACCCAACCACCGTAGGTCAGCCGGGTGTAATTACTTTGCCGCACCTGGGAGCTTCCACCGAAGAAGCAGAGGATAACTGTGCGGTAATGGCGGTGCAGCAGATTATGGATTACATGGAAAACGGAAACATCAAAAACTCCGTCAACTATCCGAACTGCGATTTGGGCATTTGCCAGACTGCCGGCCGTGTAGCGATTTATCACCATAACGTTAAGGGTGTTATCGCCCAGTACACCACCATTTTAGGTGATGCCGGCATTAACATCGCAGACATGAACAACAAGACCAAAGGCGACTGGGCTTACGCGTTACTTGACTTGGATGCACCCATCACCGAGGACGCAGTTAAGGCGCTGGAGAAGATTGAAGAAGTAGTCCGCGTCCGCGTCGTAAAATAGAGGTCTGAACCATTATAAAATTGTTACATTTAGGAGCGAAATATGGCAACGATTAAACCGTTTGCGGCCATTCGGCCCGCAAAGGACAAAGCAGACAAGATCGCGGCACTGCCTTACGATGTCTACAACCGAAAAGAGGCATGTGAGGAAGTAAAGGATAAGCCGCTTTCCTTTTTGCGAATCGACAGAGCGGAGACAAACTTCTCCGACGATGTGGATACCTATGACGAGCGTGTATATATTAAAGCCCATGACCTTCTTTGGGAGATGGTTGAACGTGGGGATTTTGTAAGAGAAGAGGCAGAGTGCTATTACATCTATGAGCTTACCATGGACGGCCGTACTCAGACCGGTATCGTGGCATGTGCTTCCATCGATGATTATGCGAATAACGTAATCAAAAAGCACGAAAATACCCGTGCGGAAAAGGAAGTGGATCGCATTCATCATGTGGACAGCTGTAATGCACAGACGGGACCGATTTTCTTGGCCTACAGAAATCGAAGCGAGATCGATGAAGTGGTTAGTCGCGTAAAGCAGGGGGAAGCTTTGTATGACTTTACGTCACCGGACGGCATTCGTCATCGCGTGTTTGTGATTGATGGGGCTTCCGATATCGAGACCATTCGTGATAGTTTTAGCGGATGTAATGAAATCTATATCGCAGACGGTCACCACAGAGCGGCTTCTGCCGTAAAAGTGGGATTTATGCGAAGAAAAGAGCATCCGGCTTACAAGGGAACGGAAGAGTTTAATTATTTCTTATCCGTGTTATTCCCGGAGCAGGAGCTTAAGATTTTAGATTATAACCGCGTATTGAAGGACTTAAATGGCTATGCACCTACGGAACTTTTAGAAGAAATCCAAGGGGTGGCAAATGTGTTAGATACTGCGGAAGCGGGAGACGGTAAGAGTGTACCGGATAAGATTCGCCCAGCGAAAAAGGGCGAGTTTACCATGCTCTTAGATGACATCTGGTAC
>CAJOGB010000177.1 GCA_905233835.1 uncultured Lachnospiraceae bacterium | reverse complement strand
AGCCAAAACTTATAAGTTATGACTATTCGAATTGGATATATTTTTCAACGCGAGTGCCAAGTCCTTCAATCAAAAGTAACTGATTTAGAATGACAGGCCAGTTTGGATAGGATTTATCCATCCATTTATCATAGAGTTCCAGGACTCGCAGAAATAGTATCTTAAAAACGGATTTTTCCGTTGGGAAAGCACCTTTTTTCGTTACTTTACGAAAACTGGAATTGATGCTTTCTATGGTGTTTGTGGTATACATGATTTTTCGGATGGGTTCGGTGTAATTGTAGAGCTGTTCCACATGAGTCCAGTTGCTGGCCCATACGTTCACAGCGCCGGGATACTCTTCCCATCGCTCTTTAAATTTTTCGAGTTCCAGAAGAGCAACCTTTTTGTTTGGTGCTTTGTAAAGAAGCTTCAGGTTGTTGGCGAATTCTTTGCGGAACTTTGAAGGTATATATTTAATTGAATTTCGAACTAAATGTACAATGCAACGTTGTACCACGGCGTTTGGAAAGATGCTTCTCGCCGCATCTTCTAAACCGGGCAAACCATCCATAGATATGAAGCCTACATCCTCGACTCCACGTCGTTTTAGTTCGTCGAAGATTTGGAGCCATTGGTTTTTGTTTTCGGTTTCCGCTATCCAAAGACCGAGGATATCCTTTCGGCCTTCAAGGTCGTAAGTAACAATCGTATAGATGGCATGTTTCTTTGTTTCATATTCAGTACGAACGCTAACGTAGAGACAATCAACGAACATGAAGGCATACATCTTTTTCAAAGGACGTTCTTGCCACTTGATATACTCTTCAGCAGCGCTATCCGTAATGATGGAGATTTGAGCGGCAGAGAGTTGGAATCCGTACATGTCATCGATGATTTCGGTGATGTCGCGTTGGCTCATACCTTTTGCATACATTGCCATAACCTTGCTTTCCAAACCGCTGATATCTGTCGTTCGTTTTGGAATAAGCTTGGAATTAAAAGTTCCATCACGGTCACGCGGAGATTTAATGGGAATCTCTCCGGCGGTGGATTTAAGGATTTTCTTTGTGGATCCGTTTCGACGATTCGTGGTGCTCTTTGGGCCATGATCGTTTGACTCGTATCCGAGATGGGCTTCAAGCTCTCCTTTAAGAAGACTTTCGAAGATGGGTCCAAAGATTCTCTTGAGACCGTTTTCGACGTCTTCAACTGATTTGGGCTGGATAGCTTCGACGAATTGGTCTGCGAAGATTTCCTCAGGTGTTTTTTCACGTTTAGCCATTAATGTAGTTCCTTCCATAAGTAGTCCTTTCATAAATCATAATCGTAATGTTGTCATAAGTAAAAGGTTTTGGAAGAACTTACACACTTTATTTTACACCCTCACAATTACAAATATCATTACTTTCATTATTCTTGCGGTATTTATTGTTTATTTGATCATGGAATGGAAAAACGTTCCGGACGTTGTGGCAACGCATTTTGGCGTAAGCGGAGATGCGAATGCCTATGGTGATAAGAAAAACCTGATCATCATTTCTGTGGTTGCTGTCATAACTTGCGTGGGACTGGCGATTGCGGAGTGTTTTCCCCGGATATGGAATTTTCCGGTGAAGGTAACGGCAAAAAACAGAGGACGACTGGTCCAAGACGGCTTTATCATGCTGGGAGTGCTTAAAATCCTCATGGCAGCAATGTTTGCCTATATCGGTTTTTGCATGATAAATGGTCGGGGAATCGGATGGCCGATGTACGTATTGCTGGGTTTGGTAATAATTGATACGATCGGTGGAACTATCAAAATGATCAAAGACAGATGAATCAAAAGCAAATGTTGGCGGTCATAGTTTGGCAATAGCCTGTAACAAGGATTTACACCTTGTTGCAGGCTTTTTGTTATAAATAAAACTTATCACCGGCAATCAATTCTTCGTAATTTTCAAATGCAGGATCCGGTGATACGATATGACCATCAAAAAGAAAGGAGATGCAGAAGATGAGCATGTGTAGTAAGAAAATGATGTGTATGCGAATGCAAAATAAATGGGCAAGGTCAGTAAAGCGAATGCAGGTTTTTCCGTCTGCATGTCCGAAACAAGTAGGATGTTA
>CAJOGB010000176.1 GCA_905233835.1 uncultured Lachnospiraceae bacterium | reverse complement strand
TGACTGTACGTTTTTTCGCCGTCGGGGCGGTATTTTCGATAATATTCATACACTCTTCGTAGGTCAACTTGTTGGCCACCATATCTTTGGGAATCTTGAAGTTGTCCGTGCCGTTGGTGATGTAGGGGCCGTAACGACCGTTCATCACCTTCAGAGAAGGATCCTGCTCGTAAGAAACCAGCACATTGCGGGTCTCCTTGTTGCGGATGTACTCAATGGCCTGCTCTTCGGTCAACGAGTTAATATCCATCCCCTTGTCCAGGGTGATATTCTTTCCATCATATTTAATATATGGACCATAACGGCCAGCAGCTGCCAGAATCTCCTTGCCGTCGAGGTAACCCACCACATGAGGCGTACGCTCAGCGGTCTTCTGCATCTTGCCTTCCAGCAACTCTATACAGCGTTCCAACGTAATCGTGTACGGATCTTCGGTCTTCGGAATGGACTCAAAAACGTTGTCGCAGCGCACGTATGGGCCAAAACGCCCCACGCCCACGGAAACTTCCTTGCCGTTCCATTCGCCGAGATTACGCGGCAGACGGAAAAGGTCAAGTGCTTCTTCCAAGGTGATGGTGTCGATAAACTGGTCGGCCTGCAGACGGGCGTAACGCGGCTTGGCGTCAGCATACGACTCGCCAATCTGCACCATAGGACCATATTTACCCAGCTTTGCGAAAACCTTCTCGTTGGTCTTGGGATCATAACCCAGCAAACGCTCACCACTGGCCTTGGTGGAATAGTTGATGGCCGTTTCCACCTGCTGATGGAAATCGCCATAAAAATCGTGCATCATATCCTGCCAGTTGGCCTTGCCTTCGGCAATATCATCGAATTCTTTCTCCACATCGGCGGTGAAGCCGTAGTCCATAATCTCCTTGAAGTTCTCTTGGAGGTAGTCATTGACGACGATACCCACATCGGTGGGGATGAGTTTATTGTGCTTTGCGAAAAGAAGGAAGAGTCCTTCTCTGAACTTATTAAAAAGGAAGTAGGAAAGATGAATATGCTTCGCCAATATCCTTTTGATGTGAAAGTATCCATCGGAGTGTTGGAGATTTCTCCGATTGATGAATTGACAGTCCCGCTTTAGACCGTATGTATGAAGAAAAACAAAGAAAGAAACATGGAGATAAATAATGGCCGTTGACCAGAGTAAAATCAGAAATTTTTGTATTGTAGCCCATATTGACCATGGAAAATCCACCCTTGCGGATCGATTGATTGAGCGTACCGGACTTTTAACGGAACGTGAGATGCAGTCCCAGGTCTTAGATAATATGGACTTGGAGAGAGAAAGAGGAATTACCATTAAATCCCAGGCGGTGCGTTTGATTTACAAAACACCGGAGGGAGAAGAATATATTTTAAATTTGATTGATACCCCGGGACATGTGGATTTTAATTATGAAGTATCCCGTTCCTTGGCAGCCTGCGACGGAGCAATCTTAGTGGTGGATGCGGCACAAGGAATTGAAGCGCAAACCTTAGCCAATGTGTATTTGGCATTGGATCACGATTTGGAAGTGCTTCCCGTTATTAATAAAATCGACCTTCCCAGTGCGGATCCCAAACGTGTTATTGATGAAATCGAAGATGTGATTGGTTTGGAAGCGGAGGATGCACCACAGATTTCCGCAAAAACCGGTCTTAATATTGATGAAGTTTTAAAGCAGATTATTGAAAAACTCCCGGCACCCACGGGAGATAAAAATGCACCGCTTCAGGCTTTGATTTTTGATTCCCTTTACGATCCTTATGTTGGAGTAATCGTATTTTTTAGAATAAAAGAAGGAACCATTAAAGCCGGAGATAAGGTAAAGATGATGGCCACCGGTGCCGAATTTGACGTGGTAGAGGTAGGATACTTCGGCGCGGGAGTGTTTATTCCCTGTGATGAGTTATCTGCCGGTATGGTAGGTTATATGACCGCTTCCATTAAAAATGTACGGGATACCCGAGTGGGTGATACGGTTACTTCCGTTTCAAATCCCTGTAAGGAAGCACTTCCCGGTTATAAGAAAGTAAACCCCATGGTGTACTGCGGTATGTATCCGGCGGATGGTGCAAAGTATCCGGATCTTAGAGATGCGCTTGAAAAGTTACAACTTAATGATGCGGCATTACAGTATGAGCCGGAGACTTCCATCGCTTTGGGATTCGGATTTCGATGCGGTTTTCTTGGACTGTTGCATTTGGATGTAATTCAGGAGCGTTTGGAGCGAGAGTATAATCTGGATTTGGTAACCACAGCTCCCGGCGTAGTATATCGTGTACATAAAACCGACGGCACCATGATTGAACTTACCAATCCCTCAAATCTGCCGGAGCCTTCCGAGATTGATTACATGGAAGAGCCTATGGTGGATGCGGAGATTATGGTGACAAAGGATTACATCGGATCCATTATGGATCTTTGCCAGGAGCGTCGCGGAATTTATGTATCCATGGAATATATGGAAGAAACCAGAGCATTACTTAAGTATGTTCTTCCTTTAAATGAAATCATTTACGATTTCTTTGATGCATTAAAGAGCCGTTCCCGCGGCTATGCATCCTTTGATTATGAGATGCGCGGCTACGAGCGAAGCGAACTTGTAAAACTTGATATCTTAATCAATCACGAAATGGTTGATGCTTTATCCTTTATTGTATTTAAGGATACCGCATATGATCGCGGAAGAAAGATGTGCGAGAAGTTAAAACAGGAGATTCCGCGTCACTTATTTGAGATTCCGATTCAGGCGGCGGTAGGTTCAAAGATTATCGCCCGTGAAACCGTGAAAGCTATGCGAAAGGATGTGCTTGCAAAGTGCTACGGCGGTGATATCAGTCGAAAGAAGAAACTTCTTGAAAAGCAAAAAGAAGGTAAAAAGAGAATGCGTCAGGTTGGAAATGTAGAGATCCCGCAGGAAGCATTTATGAGCGTCTTAAAATTAGACGAAGACTAAGTATCTTTTCTTTATATAAGGGGGAAGTGTGCTATGGAATTATATGTTCATATTCCATTTTGCGTACAAAAATGTAAATACTGTGATTTTAATTCCGGAAACTACGATGTGAAACTTCGGGAGCGTTATACCTATGCTCTGATTTCCGAGATTGAAAGTTATAAGGAGCGTCTTGCTAAGGAGACGGTTACTTCCGTTTATATCGGAGGCGGGACCCCTACCTATTTGGAAGTTGTATTTATGCA
>CAJOGB010000175.1:1878-6327 GCA_905233835.1 uncultured Lachnospiraceae bacterium | reverse complement strand
GGCTCGTAAGCATCTGCCTTTGCCTGCATGGTGGAAAACAAATTGTTATAGGCCTGCTGTGCCAAAAGAGAACGAACACCTTCTTCGCCGAAAGCATCGTTATGATTCATTAAAGCTTCCTGATTTGCGTTAGCAAAATCTACCATGGCGTGATCCGCAAAAGAAATCTCACTTGAAAAATCAATAGCGTTAAAGGAGCCGCATCCTGTGATGGTCATGGGAAGTGTCACCAAATAGCCTTCCTCGGTTTTTTTCTCCACTTCCATTTTTGAAGCATTAAAAGAAGTATCTGTAACTGCCTTTGCCTGCAACGTATCCAAAAGGGAATTTAAATACACCTTTGAATCATCAGGAAGATATCCTTCCTCAACGCTTAAGCCTTCCAAAAGTGTCTTTTTATACACATCCGCATCCATGGAAGAAAGCACTAACTGGTCCGCTCCTTCTTTGGAGCAAAACTTTTTTGCGCTTTTCATATCACCGGATTTTAGCGCTTCCGCAAACTGCGTAGCCGTCTGTTCCACTACGGTTTGAACGGAGGACAAATCATCTTCCTCGTTTTGCTGTCGCAAAAAGTAAAACACACCGCCGATGGCAACCAGTAAAAGGATGGCGATAAAAATTGTAAGAATCGGTTTATGTCTCTCAAAAAAACTCATATTACTCCTTACTGCGCAATGGCAGCTTTAATCATGGAGGCATATGCTGCCTGTCCGTCTACGGTCAAATGAATTCCGTCGCTGTAGAAATACTCCGGATGACCTTCGGAGAATTCCACCCAGTTTACAAGATTTACATTGGAATTTTTATCCACGATTTCCTGAATATTGATATTTACATCGTTTGCCCAAGAAACTCCGCGACAGTTTACCCAATAAATCTGTCGATCCGGGCCGACGGCATCTACAATGGCCTGATATTTTGCCAAAGAAGATACACCGTTGGTTCCCAAATGAACCACCACGATATCTCCCAACAATCCGTGGGATGACAAGTTATTTAAAATCTCCGGACCCGCGTCAATCTGTCGGCTGACTGCCGCACTGACATAGGCGCCGGAAATCTGTTCCTGAAGTTGTCCCGTAGCACCAAGCATTACAGAATCTCCCAAACAGGTAATAGAAACATTGTTTCTGGTCTGCTCGTAGGAAGTAAGTTCTGCCTGAGCCGCCAGACTGCAACTGTGTGGTCGCTGCTTCCGCACCGGAAGACGCTCTGGTTTCCGCAGCCATACCGATGATGGAGGTTTGTTTTTCCATCATGTAATTTACATAAGAAAGCTGAGCTTGAAGCTCGGTCTTTAACTGCTCATCGTTTGTCATGGCTAGGGTGTTTGCATTGGTGGACAATTCGTCTTTTAACACATCCATATCACCGGTGTCATGAGATCTTGAAATAGCGGTCTGTGCTCCCGTTAACACCAAGCAAAGAATCAAAAGAGATACGGGAAGTACCACGCGAATCTTTCGTTCGCCCATCTTTCCGTAGATCCAACGGAAAAATTTTGCGATATAATGCACCGCCATGGCGGAAAGCATAATTAAAAGAACGCAAAGTAAAACATAAATGGCCGGCCACATTTCGCCACGCTTTTTCTGGACGAAATAAATTACCGGATACATCACCAAATATACTTCGTAAGAAAACTCACCGATGATGCGAAGAGGCAGAATATCCGCCCATTTTCCAAGGCCTCTTTGATCCAACAAAAACGTAAGCATTAAAACGCCAAAAGCCAGAGAAACAATCTGCATCAAGTAGCGATAGTTTGCTGCGGATTCACCGTGAACGAAAAAGTAGGAAACGATAATTCCAGCTAGCATCACTGCCGCGATTACTCGTGCAACCACCGGAGAAATCTTCTTTTTTAAACTACGAATGGGAAGAACACCAATCAGCATTCCCAAGAAAAGAGAAAATGCTCGGGTATCCGTTCCGTAATACAATCTGGAAGGATCTGCCTTCGGATCGTACAACAAAGACATTTCCACTGCAGAAAATGCCATAAGTGCAAATAGCGCCACCATAAATACGACGCGAAGTCGCTTTTGTCCCTCACGTTTCCATGCGGAATACGCCAGGTAGGCCAATCCGAAAATAAAGGGCCATAAAATATAATACTGAATAGTAAGTCCCATGTACCACAAATGGGTAAATGGCGAAGAATTTAACATTCGCTCGAAATAGGACGCGTTCTGGGAAATCTGCCACCAGTTGTTATATCCGCCGATGATACTTAAAATCTCCGGCAGCATGCCCTTTCCGTAATTAGGCACCAGCACAAACAGTGCGATAAGTCCCAAAATCAGCATCACAAGAAGAGGCGGGTACAATCGACTCACCTTTTTCTTATAATAATTCCATGCGTAACTTACTGACGCTTCTCCGGGGCTTGAATAAATCATTAAATAGCCCATGATGGTGAAAAACGCCGTTACTCCCAAGAATCCTCCGGGAAGTACGTTTGGAACCATATGATAAAAAACAATTCCGATTATGGCTAAGGCTCTTAAACCGTCTAAACCCATAACCCTGTCTTGACGCTTCATTTATTTCTTCCTATTTTTCTTCTTACTGATTTTTTCCAATAACTCTGCCACAAAATTAAATACGTTATCCAAAGGTGTGGGTCCTAAGAAATTCTTTTTTCGGAGGAAAAAGTATCCGCCAAAGAAAATCACAACTGCACCGATGACCCCTAAGATAACTTTTCCCACGATTCCGGAATCTTCTTTTTCCACTCCGGTTGCGGAGCCCTTTGCATCGATGGTCACGGTTTTAGACCATTTGCCCTCTGCTGTTTCCGTGTCGTACTTTTTATAAACACGGGCACGAACCCGAACCTTTCCCTCCGGAACTTCAATGGTAATGGAATCCATTTTGGATTCGGTAACGATGTCCCATGTGGAGGTCTCGGTATTGTAAAGTGCCACCTGGCAACCTACGTTTGTAATACCTGTAGGTTTTGTAACCTTAAGTGTCACTGTATTATCGTCCTTATTTCGAACTGCAGACGTAATCTTTGTCTGATATGCGACAATGGTTTCCTCATCGGTTTCATCCACTTCTTCTACGGTGTCTGCTTCCACAAATTCCAAAATGGCATTGTAGATCAACTGACATCCGCGCTTGGTATAGTGAAGGCCGTCGGTAGCCACCAATTCGCCCTTTAATTTATTGTAAGTATCGATATAAGTAACGTCACTGCTTAAGTCCGCCTGCATATTTGCATTCCAAGTCTCGATCTTGGCGTTACACGGGTGATCGGGTTTACGGATACGTAGTAAACGTTGGCACCCTTTGCGACCCAAGCCTTTGCTTTCTCGTTAATATAAGTAGCGTACTTCTTTTCGTTAGAAGTATTTCCGCAGTCGTTGACACCCATTAAGATGACCACGTTGGATCCGGATTCAATCTTTCCTTCCACGGCAGGAACACCGTCGGATTTCATCCAGGAAAGTCCGGCACCAACCTTTGCGGACCAAATGTGCTGATTGGTATTTACATACTGTGCCATACCAACCGTACGGGAATCTCCGATAAAGATGTAAGATGCATCCGTACCTTTTAAGGTTACGTTTCCTTCTTTTGCATAGGAAATATCGGTGTTATCGTTCTCAGCGGAAACTACCTGTTCCAGCGCCGCCTGTTCTGCTGCGGCCTGGGCTTCTGCTTCCGCCTCCTTTGCCGCTGCTTCCTCTGCAAAGAAAGCCGCAAAATGATTCTCGGAAGCGATTAAGGTATCGATATTTGTTACCTGTGCTTTGGATGCGTCATTTAAGCTGTTATATAAATTACGGGCATTCTGAATGGATGCCTTGCTATCAACAGTGATTTCACCGATGGCGTCAATGGCTGCGATTGTATTTGCTACCGCTACTTCATCCACACCGTCTCCCACAGGATTTTCCACTACCTCGGTAGGGGTTTCTGTAGTTGCCGGTTGAGTTTCGGTTGAAGTCTGGGCTGTAGAATCCGCTGCACCGTTATTGTCTCCGGCGACTCCGCCACTATCTCCGTTGCCGTTATTTCCGTCATCTCCGCCGGTTGCAGACGGGTCCGGCGTTGTTGATGTATCTTCCGTTGCATGTACCACATTCGCTGTCATGGGTAATGTCATGGCATTCCCAAAGAAAAGGGCACACGCCAGAAGCGCGCACCCCCATTTTATTGCATTTTTTCGTTTCATAATAATTACCTGTTTTTCGCTATTCCGCTATGCGGAACCCTTTCGTGCACACACGGCATATTCTACCACAAACACGAATCATTTGCTACTTAAGAAGCAAGAAACGCTTTTACCTGCTTATAAATTCCTTCCCCATCCAATTCATACTTATGAAGAAGTTCTTTTGCGGGACCGGACTCACCGAAAGTATCAAAAACACCGATGCGTTTCATCTTGGTAGGACACTCTTCGGAAAGGACTTCCGCTACTGCAGAACCAAG
>CAJOGB010000175.1:0-1803 GCA_905233835.1 uncultured Lachnospiraceae bacterium | reverse complement strand
AATGGTATGGATGTTGATGACTTCCACGCTGACGCCGTCAGCCTCCAACATTTCTGCTGCC
The DNA here is from genome assembly GCA_905233835.1 of uncultured Lachnospiraceae bacterium. Taxonomy (GTDB): domain Bacteria; phylum Bacillota; class Clostridia; order Lachnospirales; family Lachnospiraceae; genus JAILEN01. The sequence goes on along the minus strand of CAJOGB010000175.1, from coordinate 1,742 downwards.
TTTAAACTCTCGGATACTTCCAAACCGGTGGCGATTAAAGAAAGATCCTTACCTTCCTTTAATACAATTCCTTTTCCGATTTCGAATTTATATGTTTTTGGATCGTTGATTACCGGCACTGCCAAACGTCCGAATCGCATGTATACCGGACCTTCATGTTCGTATGCCGCAAAAACCGCAGCCTTTGCTTCCGTATCGTCCGCAGGGTTAATAACAATCATTCCCGGGATGCTTCGCATCAAAGCGATATCTTCGATACACTGATGGCTGGCACCGTCTTCACCTACGGAGATTCCTGCGTGGGTAGCTCCGATTTTTACATTCAAATGAGGATAGCCTACGGAGTTTCTTACCTGCTCATAAGCACGTCCTGTTGCAAACATTGCAAAAGAAGATGCGTAAGGCACCTTTCCGGTAGAAGCAAGTCCCGCTGCCACACCGATCATATTGGATTCCTGAATACCACAGTCAATGTGTCTTTCAGGATATGCTTTCTTAAAAATATCCGTCTTGGTAGCAGCCGCTAAGTCCGCATCCAAAACATATACGTTATCATGTGCTTTTCCGAGTTCCACCAAGGCTTCGCCATAGCTTTGTCTCGTTGCAACTGTTTTAATCTCTGCCATAAGCTTCATAAGCCTCCTTTAACTCTTTCATCGCTGTTTCGTATTCATCATCATTCGGTGCCTTACCGTGCCATGAAACCTGGTTTTCCATATAAGAAATACCTTTACCTTTTACGGTCTTTAATACGATGGCAGTGGGCATACCCTTTGTGGCCTTTGCCTCATCGAAGGCAGCCTTAATCTGATCGAAATCATTTCCGTCTTCCACTTCGATGACATGGAAGTTAAACGCGCTAAATTTTTCTCCGATTGGATAGGGTGAGTTTACTTCCGTAATCGCACCGTCAATCTGAAGATTGTTATTATCTACAATGACACAAAGGTTATCCAGTTTTCTGTGACCTGCGAACATGGCAGCTTCCCAAACCTGGCCTTCTTCGAGTTCTCCGTCTCCCAAGAGAGTGTAAACTCGATAGTTCTCGTTTGAAAGTTTTGCGGAAAGTGCCATACCTGCCGCTACGGAAATGCCCTGTCCCAAAGAACCGGAAGAAGCATCAATTCCCGGAGTATGCTGAACACAAGGATGTCCCTGCAAGTGGCTTCCCACATGACGAAGGGTCTTTAAGTCTTCCACCGGGAAGAATCCGCGATAAGCCAAAGCGGAATATAGTCCCGGAGCCGTATGTCCTTTGGAAAGAACGAATCTGTCGCGATCCGCTTTCTTTGGATTCTTCGGGTCGATGTTCATCTCCTCAAAGTAAAGATAGGTAAATACTTCCGCTGCGGAAAGTGATCCGCCCGGATGTCCGCATTTTGCCGAATGAGTACTCTCAATGATACCCATGCGAACTTCAGTCGCTTTTTGTTGTAATTCCTTTTTTGTCATTGTGACCCCTTTCTTTTATTTTTGATTCCAAGCACAAACTTCGTCCAAGGAAATCATGATAATATTTTTAATGGCACCGGCTGCCGTTTTTGCACTGGGAGCAAATCCGGATTTTGAAAAGATTACATAATAAGTATTCTCTCCGGACTTTGCATGTTTGGTAAGATCGATTAACTTCTTTAAATCCTTCATGCCAACTTCCGTATCCTGATAGAAGCAACGGGCAAACAGTGTGGCGGACTCGCCTTCCTGTTCTCCTAAGGCCACCAAGTCAAAGCCTGCGGTGGTTT
>CAJOGB010000174.1 GCA_905233835.1 uncultured Lachnospiraceae bacterium | reverse complement strand
ACGAAGATTTCTCCCGGATAGTCCTTAAACATAACAGCAATGGCATAAGAACCACGGACACGAACCATGGTTTTTGCGATAGCATCGATTGGACCAACCTGATATTTTTTGTAGTAGTAATCGATTAACTTAATGGCCACTTCCGTATCGGTTTCGGAATAGAACTTATAGTCGTGGCGCATTAACTTTTCTTTTAATTCCTGATAGTTTTCTATAATACCGTTATGAACACCCACAACGTTCATATCATCGGAGCAGTGAGGATGGGCATTGTTCTCGGAGGGCTCACCGTGGGTTGCCCAACGGGTATGACCGATACCGCATCCACCTTTTATTGCATTTCCGTCAGCGGTTTTTTCGGATAAGATTTTTAAACGGCCCTTTGCCTTTACAATAACCGGATCCTTTTCGCCATCGCGAACAGCCAATCCGGCTGAATCATATCCTCTGTATTCCAACTTTGACAGACCGTCCAAAAGCACCGGTGCTGCCTGCTTTTTTCCTACGAATCCAACGATTCCGCACATATGCTATACTCCTTAGATTATTTTTTCTTTCTTTCAAATTAAAAACTCCGCAGGCTTATGCACATAGGCATAAACATACAGAGTAATTTTACCACATATAACGGTTTTTGCAATATTTTACGGGTTCTGTAACATTTTTGTAATGGGGTCAGACCCCTTTCCCCACGATTGTAAACAGTCCAAATCCTACCATGTCCACCGCTACGATGGTGGCGCCCACGGGAGTGCCCGCTAAGATGGAGATTAAAAGTCCTGCTACCGCGCAAATAACAGAAAAGACTGCCGCGCAAACAGTTACGGATTTAAAGCTTTTAAACACCCGCATGGCAGATAGTGCCGGGAAGATTACCAATGCGGAGATTAAAAGTGAGCCCACCAAATTCATGGCAAGAACGATCACCGCTGCGATTAGGATGGCAATCAGTAAGTTGTAGGTGTCGGTTTTTGTTCCCACGGCCTTGGAGAAATTCTCGTCGAAGGTGACGGAGAAAATCTTATGATAGAAAAGCACAAAGGCAACCAGCACAATGGCTGCCATCACGATACAAATCATCACTTCCGTTCCTGTGATGGTAAGAAGGGATGTGGAGCCAAAAAGTGTGGTACACACATCTCCCGCCACGTTGGAAGAAGTGGAAAACACGTTTAAGAGTAAATAACCTAAGGCCAAGGCGCCTACGGAAAACATGGCGATGGCCGCATCCCCGTTGATCTTTTTATTCTGACCGGTGCGAAGTAAAAGCACGGCCGTGATAATGGTGATGGGCAGTACGATTAACATGTTATTGGATAGGTTCAGTACGCTTGCAATAGCGATGCCTCCGAAGGCCACGTGAGAAAGACCGTCTCCCAAAAAGGAGAAGCGCTTTAAAACAAGAGTGACACCGAGGAGGGCGGAACATAGAGCGATTAATACCCCCACGATAAATGCATAGCGAACGAAGGGGTAAGAAAAATACATCTGTAATGTCTCTAACATTAGTCTTCCTCCTTTCGCTTGTAGGTGGCGTCATAGAAAGCATCCGGTTTTAAATTGGCTGCTGCCTTTCTATGCGCGCTCTCTTCCGGCGTTTTCTTTTCTACAATATTGATTCGCGCCACGTTATCTAACTCGCATACTCCGGTGTCTGCGAAGGTCTTTTTCTCTTTTAATAAATAGTGCTGTCCGATGGGGCTTTCCTCAAACTCTTCCGTAGTTCCGAAAAAGTAAGTGCTTCCCATGTGCAAAATATGACTGGCAAAATGAAGGGATGCGTGAACATCATGAGAAATCATGATAATGGTTACCCCTTCTTTATTTAAGCTTCGAATCATGCGATACATCTGAGTCTGGGCCGAAGGATCTAAGCCGCTCACCGGTTCGTCCAAAAGAAGGATTCGCTTGGTGGCACAAAGGGCACGGGCCAACAAGACTCTCTGCTGCTGGCCTCCGGAGAGTTCCCGGTAGCATCGATTTTTTAAGTCCGTGATGCCAAGGCGATTCATGTTTTCCTTTGCCTCAGCTTTCTCTGCCGAAGTATAAAACGGGCGAAGTCCCATGCGACCCTGAAATCCGGACAAGACGATTTCCCAAACGGATGCAGGGAAA
>CAJOGB010000173.1 GCA_905233835.1 uncultured Lachnospiraceae bacterium | reverse complement strand
AATATCTATGGAAACCTCCGATCCGTTTTTAATTTCGGATATTTGCATGTTTTAAAAACTCCTTTTACTTTTTCATATGTTATTTTAATTTATACAAAATGGTCCCCGCCATTCTTATCCCCTCTTTTTTTCTTCCTTCTCTTTCTCTTTTGATACGTGACTCAATTTTGCACCGCCCTGGATAAAATGCATCTTTCCTGCAGCGGACATATCCTTGTCAATTACCATGGAGTAAATTTGTTTCTCCTGCTTTGGTGAAAGTTCTTTCTTAAGCATATCCAGTTCATCCCCCACCTTCTTCTTACAGTGGTCGCAGTATTTTCCCTTTAATATCATACTGCCACAGCGACAACAGGTAAGCTTAATACTGGAATCCGGCGTAATCTCAAGCCGTTCCTCACGAAGCCATTTCGTCACTTCTTCGTGAGTTACTCCGAATAATTCCCGAAGTTTCGCCTCCGTGGTACCCGGATAATCCCAGAGATAATCCTTTACCTTTCGAAGAAGTGTAGATTCCTGATCTCGACAATCCGGACAAAGCTTATATAAGTTCAGATAATCATCGTAAATTTTCCCGCACCGAATACAATTCTTAATCATGCAAAAAACCTCTAAAATATATTATATTCTTTGGCGGGATATACCTCAATCATTTTTTGTTGTAGACAAAGCGATTTATCGATGCTAAAATGAATCTCACAAAAAATCCATTTCCCATCGATATGTCCATACGGAGGACCTATGACATATCAGGATTTTAAAGATTATATCTATAAAGAAGTAGCATCTCGCTACGAATCACGTGCCACTGTGCACCTTTCCACTTTTACAAAAAATAACGGAGTTTTGTTGGACGGACTGGTCATTTGCGAAGATGATTCTCGCATCTCACCGAATCTGTATCTAAACGATTATTACGATTTGATTTTAGAAGGTCAATCGAAGGAAGACGTTTTGAATAAGATTCTAAAAAAGTACGAACAAACAAAAAGTATTCCGAAGTTTGACCCGGATATCTTTTCGGATTTTTCTGCCGTAAAGGATAAGATTATCTTTCGTTTGATCAATCAAAGCACAAATTCCGAGTTGTTGGAAGACGTTCCCTATCTGCCCTTTTTGGATTTGGCCATCGTATTTTCCGTCATGATTGAAATTTCAAAAGACAACTTCGGATGCGTTTTGATTCGAAAGGAATTCTTACCTGAGTGGAATATCGAAAATGAAGAGCTTTTTGAAATCGCAAAGAAAAACACATATAAAAATCTGCAACCGGAGTATTGTTCCATTGAAGATGTGGTGTCGCCGATGTTTGATGAAAAGGATAAGGATCTTTGGGGTGTTTGCATCCCCTCTTTTCCCATTTACATTTTGTCCAACAAAAAGCGGTTTCACGGAGCAGGTGTTATCTGCTATCCACAGTATTTAAAATCTCTGGCAGAACAATTAAACTGCGATCTCTACATCATTCCTTCATCCATTCATGAGGTTTTAATTGTACCCATGGCGGATTACATCGATTTAAACACCCTAAGTGAAATGGTGCGTCAGGTAAATGCCACGGAAGTTCCGCCGGAGGAAGTATTATCAAATCATGCCTACTACTTCCTTCGCGCAAAGAATCAGTTACAGTACTGATTTTGATTTTTAACTTAAAAAAGAGCTTGGCTGAAAGGAGGCATATCTTCCTTTCACCAAGCTCTTTTGTAATATTTAACTTCTAGGAAACATACTGAGTAATTCGCTCCACCGCTTTTTCGTACTCTTCCTTTACCTTCGGGAATTTTTCCTTTGCCAAAGAAAGATTTTTTGCACGAAGGGCTTCCGTGACTTCCACGTCCGCATCATAAAGAGGCGACAGTGCCAGATTCTGACAAACGCCCTTTAGTGTGTGGGCAGATACAAACCCGGTATCCACATCGTCGGCTTCTAAAGCCTGTTCCAATTTTTTATAATTTTCATCCTGTAAAAACAGGGTTAAAAACTTTTTGATTTTTTCTTCGCCACGGAATAGGGAACTGATGGTATCATAGTCACCGATGCCGTTGTAGCAGTTTTTCAAAGTCATCATATGCACACACCAATTAAAAAGCTGTTATACTCTCTATTACTCGATTTTGAAGG
>CAJOGB010000172.1 GCA_905233835.1 uncultured Lachnospiraceae bacterium | reverse complement strand
TTCCTTCGAAGAATAAAAGAAGAAAATTTAGTTACGGGACATGATGATTTCCCTGTCTATATGGATTCTCCGTTGGCAGTGGAAGCCACCCATATTTTTAATACCAATATTAAAGAGTGCTTTGATGCGGAGGCCTTAGATTTGGTGGAGCGTGGAATTAACCCCATTACCTTCCCAAATCTTCGTGTGGCGGTTTCTCCCGACGAATCAAAAGCCATTAACTCTGACAAACAACCGAAGGTGATTATTTCCGCATCCGGTATGTGCGAGGCCGGTCGAATTCGCCATCATTTAAAGCATAATCTCTGGCGGGAAGAATCTACAGTTTTATTTGTTGGATATCAGGTGCCGGGTACTTTGGGATACCATTTGTTAAACGGCGGTACCGAGGCCAGACTCTTCGGTGAAACGGTTTCCGTAAACTGCCGAATTTTAAATCTTCCGGGTATCAGCGGACATGCGGATAAGAACGGACTTATGAACTGGGTGGGTTGCTTTAAAGAGCATCCGCCGAAGAAAGTGTTTGTGGTACACGGAGACGACGAAGTGGTGGATGTGTTCGCAAAAGAAGTACATGATACCTATGGATTCGATGCTTACGCACCCTATTCCGGAGACGGCTTTGACCTCATAAGCGGACGCATGATTTCCGAAGGAAGCAAGGTCGCAAAAGAGAAGAAAAAATCATCTCTGCGCCCCAGTTCCAATGTCTTTGCCAGATTACTTGCTGCGGGACAGCGCTTAATGCATGTCATTGAAAAATGCGAAGGTATGGCAAATAAAGACTTGGCAAAATTTGCGGATCAAATAACTGCACTTAGCGATAAGTGGGACAGATAAAGAAAGAAGGATTTTTATGGAAACAAAGAAACGTTTAGAGGCACTTCGTGCTTCTATGAAGAAAAACAAAATCGATATGTATTTAATTCCCATGTCGGATTATCATGCATCCGAATATGTAACGGATGCCTTTAAGGAGACCGAGTTTTTAACGGGATTTACCGGGGAAAATGCTACGGTGGTAGTGACCCAGACAAAATCAGGCCTTTGGACCGACGGCAGATTCTTCATTCAGGCAAAGCGTGAATTAAAAGGAAGCGGAACCACACTTTTTGAAATGGGAGAAGAGGGAGTACCTACCGTTTCAGAGTATATTAAAAAGAACTTAAAGGCAAATCAGACCTTAGGCTATGACGGACGCGTGATTTCTTTGGAAGATCATCGTAAATTTGAAACTATCGCCAAAGAAAACAAAGCAAAGATTAATGTAAAGAAAAACTTAATCGACGGCATTTGGAAGGATCGTCCGAGTTTTCCAAAGACTTCTCTTTGGGTATTGCCAAAAAAGTATGCCGGTGTGACTTTAGAAGAAAAGTTATCGGATCTTCGCAAAGCCATGAAGGAAAAGGGTGCGGATGCCCATCTTCTTACCTGTCTTTACGATAACGCTTGGCTTTTAAATTTAAGAGCCAACGACATCGCATCCGTTCCGGTATTTATGTCTTACATCTATGTAAAGAAGAATAAATGCGTGCTCTATGCATTTACCGAAGCCATCGATAAGAAGGTGGCAAAGTATTTGGCAGATAACGGAATCGTTGTAAAAGAGTACGATGACATCTACAAGGATTTGGCAAAGGAAACCGAAAAGAAGGTACTTATCAATCCATCCATCGTAAATGTGGCTTTGGTAAAGAGCTTCCCGGCAAAGACACAGTTTGTGGAAGATTATAATCCGACAGAACTTGCTCGTGCCATTAAAAATCCGACGGAGATTAAGAATACCAAAGAAGCCCATATCAAAGACGGCGTGGCGGTAACCAAGTTTATCTATTGGTTAAAAACTCATATCGGAAAAGAAAAGATCACCGAGATGTCAGCTTCCGATGTACTTTTGGAGTATCGTAAAGCACAAAAAAACTTCCTTGATGTTTCTTTCGATACCATTTCCGCATACGGACCGAATGCTGCAATGATGCATTATTCAGCTACCGAGGAGCACAATGCTGAGATTTTGAATAAGAGCTTTCTTTTGGTGGATTCCGGTGGACATTATCTGGAAGGAACCACGGATATCACAAGAACCATCGCGGTAGGTCCTTTGACCGAGGAAGAAAAGCATGCCTATACAACTGTGGCT
>CAJOGB010000171.1 GCA_905233835.1 uncultured Lachnospiraceae bacterium | reverse complement strand
ACCTGTAGGTGCATGAAACCGATGTTCAAACCTCTCATAAGCCCCCATAGTTCCGGCACTTGTGATGCTCATATCACCGATTCGTGCATCGGAGGTCATCTGCTGTTTTAAGGTCACACTAAACTGAGAGCCCTGGGTGTAAACACTGTTAACGGTAATCTCACCCTCCATTAATTCCACCAACTGTTTTACGATGGAAAGTCCCAGCCCCGTTCCTTCGATGTATCGGTTCTTTTCCTCATCCACACGCTGGAAAGTATCAAACAAGTGGGGCAAAGACTCGGCTTTGATTCCCATACCGGAATCGGAGACTACGATTTTAAGAAGCACCGTTTTTTCATCCGCTTCTTCGCATTCCATGTGTAATCCCACATAGCCTTCCTGGGTATACTTTACGGCGTTGTTTAACAGGTTAATTAAAATCTGTTTGATACGAACCTCATCACCAAACAAATCCTTGGGCACGTTGGGATCGATATCCACGTTAAACTGTAGGCCCTTTTCTTCCGCCTTTAGCCAAATCATGTTTACCACTTCGGAAAGCAGATTTCCCACATTGTAGTTTACGGGCACGATGTCCATCTTACCCGCTTCGATTTTACTGATATCCAAAATATCGTCAATCAAAGCAAGAAGCATTTTTCCTGCACCCTGAATATTACGGGCATCCTTTCGGATTTCTTCGGAAGCATCCTCCTGACGAAGGATAATCTCGTTTAATCCCAAAACCGTATTAATCGGTGTACGAATCTCATGGCTCATGGAAGAAAAGAATCGGTTCTGGGCCTTATTCATCTCCTCCAGCTCCAAAGACTTTTCTCTGGCGATTTCATTTTCGTTTTCGTAAAGTTTGTTATGAAATGCCAAGATAATGTAGACCAAAGCATTTATAACCAAAAGGCAAGCCAAGGAATCGATAAAGGCTCCTTTTCTGTCAAACTCCGTTACCAATTCCGGATGATAATAAGCCACCACCCAGCAAACCGTCATGGTTACGGAATACAAAATATTCATTACAATCTGAGGCTTTTTGTTCCAAATCAAATTAATAAATATTCCACCCAATAAAAGATTAACAGGAACACCGCTGTATACGCCGCCGTTGGTAAAAAACATCAACGGCAAAAAAACAAACACAACCAAAATGGATACCACTACTTTTGCACTTCTGATTCGTCGTGTGTTAAATGCAAATAAAACGTAGATTCCAAAAAGGATGGCGCCGAGGCATGTGGCCAAAGTGGATGATAAAGGTTCTCCCTGGAGGATTCCCAATGGGGTTGCCACAAAAATAAGTTCCAAAATCAAAATCACGGAAAAGACCATAAAAGATCTGTCTCTGATATTTACGGAGGAATCATACATGTATTCTTTTAATCTTTTAAAGAATCCTTTTTTCATTCTGCATTCCTCCCTTCTCCTTCACTTGGTTCATCAGGTAGGACATTTTTCATTACGCGTTCAAATTCCGCGATATCGATAGGCTTTGCAATAAATCCGTCAAAGCCAACGTTTGTAAACATTTCGCGGGCACCGCTTAAGGCATTTGCGGTAAGCACAATCATAATGGGATTTTTACGATTTAATTCATCGCACGCAAAACGAATCCTCTTCATGGCTTCCACACCGTCCATTCCCGGCATCATGTGATCCATAAAGATGACATCGTACTGTGCGATTCTTACTTTTTCAATAGCTTCTCTTCCGCTTTCTGCGGTATCCACAATCATTCCGTATTCTTTAAAGAGGGAGGACGCCACCACCAAATTCATAGGCTCGTCATCCACTACTAAAGCAGAAATTCCCTTTAAAGAAAGCTTTTCATTCTTTTCCTCACCGGATACATTCTCACCGTTTAAGATACGAACGGCAGGGAAGGCATACAAAGGCTTCGGCATAACCATAACACCGGAGCCTAAGTCCATGTTGGTAATATCCGAAGAAACCGTCACTTTATATCCCTTTGCGGCCAAAGCATCCAAATATGCCTTTTCCTTTTGGTATTCTTCCGCACCGGTAAAGATATGGGATACATCCAAATCCGCAATCAAATGTTCCAACTCTTTGGCATCTATAGCGGAATACAAATGACGTCTTAAGCCGGTAGCCAAGTTAACCGCCATGTCTCTATAGAAGTCACGAAGCTGCGGGACGGTATACTTC
>CAJOGB010000170.1 GCA_905233835.1 uncultured Lachnospiraceae bacterium | reverse complement strand
AATGCGCATGATTGATTCTGCAGAAGATTCCGAATACTGGGCATCAAAAGCAAAAGGAACTCACGGAACCTATGTTGTTCCTGCGTTTACAGGACTTGGCGCTCCACACTGGGATCAGTATGCAAGAGGATGTATCGTAGGTATTACCCGTGGTACAAATAAAAACCATATCATCCGTGCGACATTGGAATCCATTGCATATCAGGTATGCGATGTTATCGATGCCATGAAAGCAGACTCCGGTATTGAACTTCGTACCTTAAAGGTAGACGGAGGTGCATCTGCAAACAACTTCTTAATGCAGTTCCAGGCAGATATGTTAAACCGTCCGGTAAATCGTCCGGCATCTATCGAGTCTACAGCACTTGGTGCAGCTTACTTGGCAGGACTTGCTGTTGGATATTGGGACAGCATTATGGACGTTGTAAAGAATGTTCAGTTGGATAAGGTATTTTCTCCACAGATGGATGCTGAGGAAAGAGAAACAAAGCGCAAGGGATGGAACAAAGCAGTGCGCTACTCCTTCGGTTGGACGAAGGAAGATTATATTCCAAGTGACTATAACGGTTTTGACTAAGTCACCTGTTTTAAAGGGTTAATTTTTAGGGTTATATTTTTATAAGGAAATAATAAGTAAAGGGGTTTACAAGAAATGAGCGAGACAAACACAAAGAAGCTGACCGCGAAGAACATATTCGGCTATGCAATGGGAGATACCGGTGGTGTATTAGCCTTCGGTGTCATTGGATCCTTCCTTAACATGTACTACACAGACGTGTTCGGAATCGATGCGGCGAAACTTACGATTTTATTTTTGGTGGCAAGACTTTGGGATGCAATCAATGATCCGATGATGGGAGCGTTCGTTGATTCGAGAAAGCCGAATCCAAAGGGACGTTTTCGTCCGTGGATTTACTTTTTCTCTTTCCCGATGATTATTTCATTGATTTTGTTGTTCTTACCAATCTATGATTTCTTCCCGGGATTAAATCAGAGTCAGCTTTTGATTTATGCTTATATTACTTACATCTTCTATGGAATGATGTATACCGGTGTTAACATTCCGTACGGTTCTATGGCAACGGTTATGACACAGGATATTAAAGAACGTTCCACACTTTCCATGGCACGTACCTTTGGTGCCGGAATCGGACAGATGGCAGGAAGCGTTATCCTTCCGCTGGTTGTTTACTCTGTAGCATCAAACGGTGCAAAGTACTTAGACGGTCATAAATTATTTGCCGGAATTTTGGTTATCGTTTTATTCCAGATTTTGGCTTATCAGTTAAACTACCGTTTGACCAGAGAAACCGTGATTGCTCCTGCAAAGGAAAAAGGCGAAAGCGTTTGGAAGGTACTTGGCTCTTTGGTAAAGAACCGTCCGTTTATTACACTTTCTCTTGCCAGCATGCTTCTTATCGCAGGTAACATGTTTACAAATACTGCAAACGGATATTTATTTAAGAACTATTACGGAACACCGGGCAAACAGGCACTTGTTGCAGTTTGTACCTATCTTCCGATGGCACTCTTTATGCCGTTTTTAAACAAGCTGGTATTAAAGTTTGGTAAGAAAGAGCTTTGTGCCTTCGGTGCATACCTTGCGGCAGCAACCTATTTGGTTATGTATTTTGTAAAGATTCCAAATCCGAATTTGTTCCTTGGATGCTTGTTTATCACAGGAATCGGACTTACCTTCTTTACCATGGAAGTATGGGCTATCGTTTCCGATGCCATCGATTATCAGGAAAAGCTTACCAACAAGCGTGAAGAGGGAACAAGCTATGCCATCTTCTCCTTTTTCAGAAAGATGGGTCAGACCGTAGCAGGTGTTGGTTTTAACGCACTTCTTGCAGGAATCGGATATGTTTCTTCCAAGGATGTAACAGAAGTTATCGTACAGACAGAAGAAGTTAACAACGGTATCTATACCTTAGCTACTTTAGTACCGTTTATCATGTATCTTGCAATGGCACTTTTGATGCACTTCGGATATACCTTGGGAAAGAAGCAGACCATTGAACTTGCAGACGAACTTCATGCTCGTCACAAAGATGATGTGGTAGCTGAATAAAAATTATGATATAAAGATAGACGAACAGTTGCTTTAAAAGAAGTAGCTGTTCGTTTTTTGTGCGCATTTTTATAGAAATACTACTTGAAGTTTGAAATTT
>CAJOGB010000169.1 GCA_905233835.1 uncultured Lachnospiraceae bacterium | reverse complement strand
AAAAGCTGGTAGAAGATATTTCAGAAAGCATTCGAAAGGATTCTAACATCCACAACACGAGTATTCGAATTGGTGTCAACGATTTGATTGATGATGAGGATAATCGTCTGGAGATGGCTTTTGACAGAGCCCGTATGGCAGCGGATTCTGCCAACGGGAATACGACAAGCGTCATTACCTATTATGATGCAGCCATGCGTAAGCAGCGAATGTTCGAAGAGCGGTTGATTCGTGATATTGCGGACGGCATTATCAAGAATCAGTTTAAGGTGTTCTATCAGTCAAAGTATGATATTACCGGTGATGCCCCCAAATTGGCGGGAGCAGAGGCACTGGTTCGCTGGGAGCATCCTGAGTTTGGTATGATTTACCCCGGAAGCTTTATTTCTGTTTTTGAGGAAAATGGGTTGATTCAGCTAATGGATGACTATGTATGGCGACAGGCAGCCGCACAGGTGAAAAAGTGGAAAGACAAATATCATATGACCATTCCGATTTCCGTAAATGTCAGTCGTATTGATATTCAGGATGAGGATATCGTTTCCAATATGTGCGATATCGTAAAGGAAGCAGGCATAGATGTAAAGGATTTACATTTAGAGATTACGGAGTCTGCTTACACCAGTGATACGGATCAATTGGTGGAAGTGGTGGCTCAGTTCCGTGAAAAAGGCTTTGTGATTGAAATGGACGATTTCGGAAGCGGATATTCTTCTTTAAATATGCTGACAACGTTGCCGATTGACATTTTGAAAGTGGATATGCGATTTATGCAGAGCATTTCACAAGATAAAAAGAGTCTTCGCATGATGGAGTTAGTAAAAGAAATCGCAGATTTCTTAAAAGTTCCTGTGGTTGCGGAAGGTGTGGAAGAAAAGGAGCAGTTGGATACGCTAAAAGAGCTGGGCTGCCAGATGATTCAGGGTTACTATTTCTCAAAGCCACTGCCTGTTTCTGAATTTGAAAGCTTTATTAAATAACAAAAGAAGTTTGAGGTAGTTAGTATGCTTACGATTGATGGTTTACGCGAATACGGTGCCAATGTGGATGAGGGAATTGCACGCTGTGCCAACAACGAGGGACTGTATCTGAAACTGGTTCCGAAGCTTTCTTCGGATGAGGGATTTGATTCTTTGGCCGAGTTGATATTGGAACAAAACTATGATGCGGCGTTTGAAATTGCGCATCGGCTGAAAGGGGCGGCTTCCAACCTTTCCCTCACGCCTATTGAAGAGCCCGTTACCCGAATCAGTGATTCCTTAAAAATGAGAGAGGAGCGGGATTACAGCGGGGATTTAAAAGACTTACGAGAAGCAAAAAAAGCGTTAGATGCGCTAATATAAGAGATAATGGGGACAGAGAAATACAGTAAACAGGGCGGGGCTTATGAAAAGTCCCACCCTGTTATTTTTTTTAGGTTTGTCCTTTTAAGTGCTTTTTGTTTTTATACATTTCTTTATCGGCTTTTTCGAAAACCGCTGCAACGTTTTTCTCGTTGTGGCGTTTTTTTATGCCGGAAGCGATGACAACAGCGCCGGTTCCCACATTCTTTTCGTTCGTTTCCCGGAATTCTTTAAATAATTCATCTACGTTTTTGTAATCATCACCTTGGGCAATGGCTACAAATTCGTCACCGCCGATACGGAATACGGGACTATGCTTAAATGCGTTACAGATACGTCTGGAACCGTCTTTGATGTATTGATCTCCGGCTTGATGTCCTCTGGTATCGTTGATTTCTTTTAAGTCATTGATATCGAATACGATAATTGCAAAATCCGGTACACTTTTTTCTTCAATCAGGACATTAAGGTGGCTTTCAAGATCCACATAGGCATGCTTGTTTTTCAAACCTGTAAGAGTGTCTAAGTTTGCAATATCTCTGGCAGCCATAAGCTTGCGGTTGTATTCCGTATCTTTTTTCACTTGTGCATCCGTATCCAATAAGCCCACGATCAGCTGTTGGCCGGATTCTTCGTCAATTAAAGCTGCTTTTAAACAGACGTGTTTTGGAACACCGTCTAACATCAAGCGATAGTTTAAGGTAAAGATTCCTTTACTCTCGATTTCCTTTAATACCTTTTCTTTCGAAAACATGGAAAGGTACAAGTCTTGATCTTCGATGAAAACAGCTTTGGAAGATCGCTTTATGGATTGTTCGAAGAAGTTTTCTCCCTCTACCGGAATACCAAGGTTTTGAAAGGCCCTGGTGGCGGAAAACTCGACAAAGTGG
>CAJOGB010000168.1 GCA_905233835.1 uncultured Lachnospiraceae bacterium | reverse complement strand
CTTTTGATGAAGAAACAAAGAAACTGCGTGGCAAAATTGAGGGAATCAAAGATTACGTTGACTTTGAAAGTGATTCTATTGAGAAGGTGGAGAACGATTTTCAAATTGCTGTAGATGATTACTTGTTATTCTTACAGCAAGTTAATAGTGAGAGCAAATAATGGTATTGTTTTAGACTGGTTTTACATCACTTAGCAAAAATGATATCATAGCGACTAGATTTTATTGATTAGAAAGGGCCTCTTTTTGCTTATTGAGGAAGGAGGAATCATTTTGAAAAGAGTTTTAATTCTTACAGTTTTATTGTCCATCGCAGCGTTGTCTGCATGCGGAACAAAAGAAAACAATACATCGAATACAGCAGATAACGGGGAAACAACGGTAGGAATTGCAAATCCTTGGACGGATTCCGATCGAGGTGGCGTTTTGGATGCTACCGGATTTGACCTTTCTGTTCCCGAGGGAGCAGAGAATGTGGCATACAGTTATATGCAGGAGGAATCTTTAGCTCAGGTAAGTTATGTGTTAGACGGAAATGAGTGGACCTATCGCGTACGTCCTACAGAACATTTGGAAGACTTATCCGGCATGTGCTACGAGTGGGACATTGAAGAAGACGGCACGGTAGGCGATATGGAAGCAAAAATCTATGCTTATTCCGAGGCGGATGAAGATTCGGAATTTATCGACGATGTTTTTTCCGTTCATGTTGTAAATTGGTATGACGATGTGGAAAAAGCAACCCATTCCTTATCGGTATCCGGTAAAAACTTGGACGGATTGGATATCCAAGCAGTGGCAGAGAAGATGCAGTAATAACTACATAATTCCCTGCACAGCTGCTTTGTACTCCGAAAGATGCTTGGATTTTTGAATCTGTTTTACGTTCTTTTCACAGTTCGGGAAAAGTTCACGCCAGAAAACCCACAGCTCTTTCATGCGGTGGAGCACCGGTTTGTCTCCGGAAAAAAGCTCTGTGTATGCGGCTAAAAGTTCATTATGAAATGCTTTTAAACGTTCAAGGTCGGGAGCGGACAGCTCTCGGCCGTTTTTATATGCAATGGCAAGTTCCGGATTTGCAATGAGGCCACGACCCAGCATAACTGCAGAAATGGACGGGAACTCATTTTCCGTGTCAACGATATCGTCTACACTTTTAATTTCTCCGTTAAATACCAAGGGAATCTTCGCGTGGGAAGTCGCATAGGAAAAATACTCTTTTCTAATGGGTTCTTTATAAAAGTCCGTTTGAATGCGAGGATGAAGGGTGAGTTCCAAAATGGGATATTTATTAAATACGTCCAATATTTCGTAAAACTCATCGGGATCCATTTTCCCGAGACGTGTTTTTACGGACACATTAAGAGGCTTACCGGCAGCAGTACTTGGAAGATCGGAAAAGATTTCATCAAGCATTTCATCCAGTAAATCCGGATAGAATAAGAGCCCGGAACCCTTCTTTTTAGTTACTACGGTTCTGCTGGGACATCCAAGATTTAAGTTTACTTCCTCATACCCAAAAGAAGCGATTTCGCGTGCTGCCCATAAAAACCACTCCGCTTTATTGGTAAGAAGCTGGGGAACGGTTATAGCGGTATCATTTATCTCCGGATCGATTTCCCGAAACTCCCGGGTGGTAAATTTCATGGTGGAATTCGGAGACAAAAAGGGCGTAAAAGCCTTTTTACAGCCGCCGTAGAATTCAAAGAATTTATTTCGATAGGTGTTGTCCGTAATGCCCTCTAAAGGCGCAAGATAAATCTGTTTCATATGGGTCTCATTATAAGCCCGTTTTCCCATGTCAGTAAAGGGCTTAGCCATAAAATGTTTTCTTGACAATTCGCCCTATATTTTGTATTTTAGTTAGGCAGGTTTTTTGTACTGCGCGCTTCGATAGCTCAGTTGGTAGAGCACTTCACTCGTAATGAAGGGGTCGTCGGTTCGAGTCCGATTCGAAGCTGAATAGTACCCGTATCTGAGAAATCAGATGCGGGTATTTTTTTTGTGCTCATTTTCCACAAAAAATGAAATCTGTTGACAAGAAAAAATACCGGGTGTATTATAAGTGTACTAGTATGACTAATACACATAAAACAACAGACAAAACGAGATAAAACAACACAAAAGAAAAAACCAAGAAAGGAGGGCCCATATGCAGATTATTAACTTCCAGGACAGCCGACCAATCTATGAGCAAATCGTGGAGCACTACAAGCATTTGATTTTAATCGGCGCAATGGAAAGTGATGAGCAG
>CAJOGB010000167.1:2994-5061 GCA_905233835.1 uncultured Lachnospiraceae bacterium | reverse complement strand
TAGATGTTCGGATTATAATAAAACACCGTAATTCCAAAATACTGTGACAAATACTCGATGCAATAACTGGAACAGGGAGCACAACAACTATGCAAGAAAAGGGATGGCACATGCTCATCCCTTTCTATGTTTTGTATCAAATTTTCCAACTCAAGTTGATAATTTCTCTTAGTCATAATTTCTTGTAAAGAAGAATAATAATGCCACGCAAAGTGCGTAAACCACAGCCATCAGAACCATAAATATTAATTTATGGAAGAGTAATCCCGCTACGATTTCACCCACGAATACAAGTCCGTGAACCCAAAGCGGAATGCGGTTTAAAAGTGCCGCTAACGTTCCTTCCAAAACGATAAAGAGTCCTACAGCTGCAATCGGAATACCGATTACTTTAAAACTAACGATAAAAGCTGCAACAATTGCTGCTAAATACACTGCCAAAAAAATAAAAGGAAACGGAATTTTCTTTTCCTGTTGTTTCATGATGTCACCTCACGCATAAAAAATTACGAGTCATATTATAGCAATCTTTCCCTTTTTATACAAGAATAAGGGGGAAATATCTCCCCCTTGCTCCACCGTTTTATTTTACATATCCGTTAAAGGAAATCAATTGGTCTGCTGCTTGGTAAGTATAAATGTGAATGTTACCGGCATTGGATGATGAGTTCTGCGAATAAGAATAAAAATCACCCCAATAAACAATTTCCATATTTTGGTTCGCTGAAAGCCAGTAGTATCCCGACAGCTTCGCATTACCATAGGTCCATTGTCTGGCATTATTGGTACTGGACAGTATCAAACTGCTTGACCACCAGTCCGGCGTATAAATGTTTAAGTATCCGCTCTCATCCAGTTTCCTAATGTAATAACGACCGCTATTGGCGTTCTCCGTTTTCCACGCATATTGCTTCGTTTCATCGGTTTTATAGATGTACTGTTCCACATCGTCTCCGCGAACGTAAACATTCCTCATTTTTGAATCGCCATTAATATGAAGTGCTCCCTGATTTCTTCCGTATATGGTTTCTCCGGACTCACCCACTATCAAAAACTCATTGTTCGTACCGCTGTTGGCCGCCGGCAAAGAATCCGTACGATAATAGAGCGGAGCATTATTCGTCCATCCTGCATGCAAATCCACGTTTCCGTTTGCATTTAACAGACTCCGGATGGAAGCAGCGTCTTGAACGCTTCCGTAAACATCATATTCCAGCGTGCCGTTATCATGATAATACCATCCCTTAAATACCCATAGAGTACTTGGATTATCTTTATGTGCGATACCCTCTTTCATGGAGTCAAAGGAATCAAAGATATTTCCTGTCTTAAAGGAGATGATTTCGCCGTTTGCGTCCACTTCCGCTTCCGCAATCTTTGTGGTATACGCATAGAACGTAACGCGTTTTTCCCATTTTGCCACAAAAGCCATATCCGTCTGCCAGTCATAAACTCTCGTGGTTAGCTTCTCATCAATTAAGCCCTTCGAATTTGCAGTCTCTTGATATTCCCATCCTGCAAATACATATCCGGCCTTTGTGGGCTTCTCCGGAAGTTCCATCAGTGCCTTATATGCAACGGATTTTCTGGCGGAAGTAATTTCATCCGTCGGATTTCCGGACGTATCATAGTCACGGTAAAATCTGGCGGTATGCTTCTGCTCAAAGATAGCCACAAATTTTTCATCCTTTGTAAACGTCCAGGTATCTCCGGCTGCGATATAATAAGCGTTTCCGCTTTCGTCTCTCCAACCCACAAATTCATATCCCTCCGGGATTTGATCGGTAATCACCGGCCAGAAGATTTCCTGTCCTTCATATTTTATACCGATTTTTCTGCCATATACCGCACTGATGGTGGTAAAGTTATGATCCCCCGGAATATCCTCCGCCCTTCGGTAGAATCGTGCCGTACCGTTTCCGCCGGACCAACGAGCCGTATAGGTCGCGTTTCCCGTAACGGTAACCGTAGTTCCCGTAATCTCCGGTGACCATCCGAGAAAAGTCCTGCCGTTACTGGTCGGATCTGCCGGAACATTTACCGTATCTCCCTCCAACAAACCGGAAT
>CAJOGB010000167.1:2302-2988 GCA_905233835.1 uncultured Lachnospiraceae bacterium | reverse complement strand
TTCCGTCCGCAAAGGCACCGCCGTTTGCATTAAACACAACGGTATAGGTTTCTATTCCGGTATCCACACCGATTCTTCCGCTTAAATCCGCAGATATTTTTCCCACGTAAAAATTCTTTGTTGCCAACGGTTTTGTTACATCCGTGCCGTTATAAACATCGATTTTTACCTCATATCCACCGGTCAACGGAATCAACTGCATGCCTGCCTGCAAGCTTCCGTCCGAAGAATTATTGATATTATAAGCACCCGTAGAAACCAGTCCGTGGGTAACGATTTTCGTCGGATCCGTTTCTTCGAATGAGCGAAGATAAATCTTGCCTAAATTCGTGCCCGCATGATCCGCATCATCCGTTACCGCTTCAAAGGCAAAGTTTTCCGGGTTATCATCCGTCGTCTCGGTGGCGATAAAGAAGCTAACCTTATTTCCTTCCTTCGAAAAAGAAAGCACCTTACCCGTTGCCGTATCATTTGATTCTACGCTCGTCGCATAGGTAAGCTCATCCTGCACCGAAGTGGACAGCATGGTACAAAGCATCTGTGCCTCCGACTCTGCCGTCTGTTTATACAACTGCTTCAATCCCAAATGTATACAGGTAATCAGCATTCCCGAAGTCAAAAGGACAATCAGCGTCGCGATTAAAAGCTCCGAAAGGGTAAATCCGTTATTCTGTTTTAACTTTTTT
>CAJOGB010000167.1:0-2291 GCA_905233835.1 uncultured Lachnospiraceae bacterium | reverse complement strand
ATAACGGAATCCTATTCTCCTACCTTTAATCCCATTTCATAAAGTCCCGTCTGTTCACTTCCGAAACGGGTTACCTCCACATTTGAAACCGTTGCCGAAGTCTTTCCTTCCACGGAAAATGTCACATCAAAAGTTCCAACCGGCGTTCCCTTATCGGCATCGACGGTTTTTTCCATATAAATTACCTGCTTTTCCTTTTGTGCGTTTACGCGTGCCGCAGCCACCACAGCACCGGGAAGCATAAGTAGCGCAAGCGAAATAATTACAAGAGAAACCAGGGTTTCCGCTAAGGTCTCACCATTGTTTCGTTTCAGTTTTTTCATGGTGTCGTTTCCCCCTTTCCCTTAATCAACGTGGCGCTCGGCCAATACACATAATACGCATTGTCCTTTTTCTCGATTGCCGCATCAAAATGTAATCTGCAGACATAACTCTTCGTGCCGTAGGTCGGTACGGAGATCAAAAAGTCCATATCATAATAATCCGGTACATTTAACTTTACACTGCTGCCGTCCAAATCCACTTTGGTTTTCGGCATACAGCAGGTGATGGTTGTTTCGGACGCATTTACCTTTTCCTTTAGCGCATCCGGAGCATCATCGGAAACAGATACCGTAACGGAGGTTTCTGATGTCTTTAAAAGGTAATTGATAGGATTATTGTTTTTCGCATCATTGTATCTGTTTTTGCACATTTCCTCTATGGTGCTTTGAAACGGCTCCCCCATATATTTTTCAGCGGTTGTTTCATCCGCCGGAGTCGGCATTTTCGGAGATGAAACAATGATATTGCTACCGGTTTCATCCGCATCCAAAATGCGCACATAGCGATTGGTCTCTTTCGTTTCATCCTCAGCCGTAACCACCCCGTTATCCGTCGGAATAATCTGATCCATTAAAAGATACGCTACGGATTCCGCCACCAAATACGCCTGCTCGTTTTCCCGCTCCTGTCGAAGCTTTATAACATTGGAAAGTGCCGCCGCTACAATTACCAGTGACACTACCGTTGCAATAATAAATGCAAACAGAGCAAAGGAAATGGAAGCTCCATCATTACTATTTAATTTTTGTATGGTTTTTTTCCACATACCCCTGCTCCTAAATACATGTATATACTAGTTTCCGGATCCAGACATCGTAAAGTTTACATAAGATGGGCTCTGCCAAAGGGTAAGAACATCCGCACCGTCTTTTTGTAGGCGAACCTGTCCGATAGCGCGATAGGTTCCGCCGGAAAGCGTCTTCATATAAGTCTTCATCTGTTCATAAGAAACATACGTATTTCCCGTTACGGAATTTCCTTCCGCGTCATAAATCTGATACATCGGTGCCAACTTATACGCAGCCGTAGTAGACGGATAGGTCTGGAATAAAGCTTCCAATTCTGGCATTTCAATCATCGGGAAGCTTTCCTCCGTACCGCCGGTTCCGGACACGGTCTTCGTACTCATGGTAATGTATCGAAGATCCGGTTCATATGCAAATACCACGCCTTCCGGATGCGCCGTATTATATGCGGTATCTACCGTCACTGTCGCATTGTTACTGGTTAAAATATATCCCGTAATATCCGGTGAAACCACGGATGCACTGTCTCCGGTTACGGAGTATTCCTGCTCTTTTACGACCATGGTTTCCGCAGTACCCGTTGTTCCGGCATATGGGTTAAAGGTCACATTATAGGTTACCTTGTAGGATAATACCTCACCTTTAGAGTAGTAGAAGGTCACTTCCGGATTCTCTCCGTAGAACTTCTCCCGGATTCTGGTCTGCGTCGGATAATAGCCGGCCCAGTCTACGTGGGTTTCCGTATTCCAAGAGGTTGTCGCCAGCGGCGCCATTACATAAACATCCTCCCCAAGCGGAATCTTTGTGGCATAATCTTCGCTATGCCATTTTTCTTCATCCGTGTTATCCACCTGAACACAGTGAATCTTAAGTGTTGCATAGCCCTGTGTCTGTGTCCACTTCGCTTTAACGGTGGCATCATCATAAAGGACTTCATTTCCTGTCATCTGTACCGTATAGTTTCCGGATCCGTCCGTACGCCACCATCCGTCAAAGCGATAAATATTTAGATGGCCATCCCCATCAATAAAGCGATATAAAACGTCACCTGCTTCTTCATATATCTTCGGCTGATCCGTTCCGTTTATGTTTACTACACCCGCATCGGAAGCCATCAACGTCTTTAACTCTCCTGCTGCCTCTCCGAACTTTCCGGTCTGAACGTTCTTAACGCCCAAGCCCTTGACTTTCTGGACGAAGTAGTTGTAGATTTCTTCAGCG
>CAJOGB010000166.1 GCA_905233835.1 uncultured Lachnospiraceae bacterium | reverse complement strand
ACCAGGGAATCCGGGAGGTACTGCTGGTCCACGTAGTGGTTTGGATAGTCGTGGGCATATTTGTATCCGATGCCGTGGCCTAACTTTGCGGAGCCTCCGTAGTGTGCGTCCCTAAGATGAGACGGTACCGCATCGGTTTTTGTTTTTGCCACCGTATCCATGGCCGCATAAATGGCATTGGTGCAGGCATTGGACTTTGGTGCGCAAGCCACGTAAATAGCAGCCTGTGACAAAATCAACTGACTTTCCGGCATACCCACTCGTTCCACTTCCGCAGCAGCGGATGCCGCCACCACCATGGCCATGGGATCTGCATTTCCCACATCCTCCGATGCACAAATCATAATGCGTCTGGCGATGAATTTCACATCTTCTCCGGCATAGAGCATTCGTGCCAAATAATACACCGCTGCATCCGGATCGGATCCTCGCATGCTTTTTATAAATGCGGAGATGGTATCGTAATGATTATCTCCGGTTTTGTCATACTTAATAACTCGCTTTTGAATGCACTCGGAAGCCACATCCAAGGTGATATGAATCTTTCCGTCCTCGGAAGGCTCTGTGGTTAAAACTCCAAGTTCAATGGCATTAAGAGCGCTTCTTGCATCCCCGTTTGCCATATCGCTTAAGAATTCCAGGGCATCTTCATCAAGCTTTGCATGGTAGATACCTAAGCCCTTTTTTTCGTCGGAAATGGCACGCTTTAAAATTTCTTTAATATTTTCCTGGGTAAGCGGCTTTAACTCAAAGACGATGGATCTGGAAATCAAAGCACCGTTTACCTCAAAATAGGGGTTTTCCGTGGTGGCTCCGATTAAAATAATGGTTCCGTCTTCCACAAAAGGAAGAAGATAATCCTGCTGCCCCTTATTGAAGCGATGAATCTCATCGATAAAAAGTATCGTCTGTTTCCCGTACATTCCCAGGGTCTGCTTGGCCTGTTCCACCACTGCTTCCATATCCTTTTTTCCGGCTACGGTGGCATTGATCTGGGTAAACTCAGACTTGGTGGTATTGGCAATGACTCTGGCCAGCGTGGTCTTTCCGGTGCCCGGAGGACCGTAGAAAATAATGGAGCTAAGCTTATCTGCTTTAATGGCTCGGTAAAGGAGTTTATCCTTTGCGATAATGTGCTCCTGGCCCACCACTTCATCTAAGGTAGTGGGTCTTAAACGAGACGCCAAAGGAGAATCTTTTTTCTTATTTTCGTTTGCCATGTATTCGAATAAATCCATGTAAAATTCTCCTTTCCTGCGTATTTTTCATCCCCTCTATAATAAAAAAAAGTAGTCCTTTTTTCAAGGACTACTATTATTAGAATTTAGATTCTTCGTTTACCGGCGTGCTTTATATAGTACGAATCTTTATCTTTATACATTTCACGGTCCGCTCTCTTAAAGGTCGTTAAGTATTCTAAGTCTTCTCTCGGCAAAAACTCCGCCGCTCCCTTTGCGATAGACAAAGGTGACTTGTAAGGATGTTCTTTTTCGTTGAATCTTTCCAACTCCAAATCCAAGAGTTTAAAGCTCTGTTGGATTTCTTCTAAAGTTGTATTTTGTTTTATTACAATAAACTCGTCTCCGCCGAATCGATAAATATGATAGGCTCCAAACACCTTCTTTAACACAAAAGCGGCATCACATAGTGCCAAATCTCCCACTTCGTGGCCAAAGGTGTCGTTAATTCTCTTTAAGCCGTTTAGGTCAAAAATCGCCACCACGAATTTCGCTTTATCTTCATTGATTTTTGTTCGAAGCAGCTTCACGTTTTCGGAATAGGCCCGCTTACTTTCCAATCCCGTCAAAGGATCGATGTTTGCCTGATAATGGGCAACATTTACGGCGATCATAAGTCCGACGATAATCATAAGTACCATGCACACAAGTGCGGTATGGTCTTCCACAAAATCCACAATGGTATAGTTTCGTCTCGCGCCGATGTAGTTATAGACATCCTGGGTCAAATCGGAATCATCCATCAAAAGAATGCCTCGGGAAAGAAGGGAATACAATTGATTATTTCCTTTTTTCACTCCCATACAGTAATTGATTTCTTCTCCCAAAGACAAACGGTTCAATGTACGATATTTTTTCTTTGAAAGTTCTTTTTCCGCCTGGCCGTAGTCTAAGATGGTACAGGTAGCCGCACCGTTTTTAACGGCATCTAAGCAATCATCCACAGAATCCGCTACATAGACTTCACTGTTTGGATAGTAAACAGATACATAGTTTTGTAGGAATGCACTTTGTTTTGCTACAGCAATAATTTCCGTGGTATCGCTTTTTAAATACTCTCCGCGATAAGTCTGAACGATTCCTTTAGCCTCGGAATCCCAAATACAGTCATATACCGGGAAAGCCACATCGATTTCTCCGGATTTTAAGGCCGAAATCAAATCCGCATAGGAAGAATATGCTTCATATTCAATGGCAATTCGCTCAGTTAATTTCAGACGTTTTTGCCATTCATCAAAGATATCGGCAATCAATCCCTCGGGTTCCCGTTTTAGATCCATACCGCAGTAAGGCAGGTAATCTTCCAAATATCCGATACGGATGGAATCATGGTTGTTAATCCAAACGGATTCCTCCTGGGAAAGCGTGGCGTTTACGGCGGTATAATTAAAATACTTTACCTGTAAACTCTGAATAAAATAGGGATTACTCTCGTTGATACCCGAAAGTGCCCGGTTTAATTCGGAAAGTAAATCCGTGCGATCCTTTGTGACCGCCAAATAGTAAGAAGACTCTCCCACCATGGCCACCGGGGTAAGTCCGTAGTTGGCAGGCACGTTATTATTTACCGCCACTAAGGCATCAATTTCTCCCGTAAAAAA
>CAJOGB010000165.1 GCA_905233835.1 uncultured Lachnospiraceae bacterium | reverse complement strand
AAAACTCAATCCAGCTGGAACAATAAATCGTCTCCATATTGGTGGTTTAATGGTAAGCGCTTCATAGCACGTACCCTTTCCTGATATAGCCGCACCGAAGTGCGGCGTACTAATTACTTCTTTGTTTGTTTCTTACATTCCTCAGGAATCTTTTCGGACCAGGGAAGTAAGTCATTAATAAAACTATAATCTGTATCTTCCATATGTTCCGGAAGAACAGAAAGGATGTGATTTATGTATTCATAAACTTTAAGATTATTCGCTTTTGCTGTTTCAACAATTGAATAAATAATGGCACTGGACTTTGCGCCGGATAACGTATCGCAAAAGAGCCAGTTCTTCTTTCCTACACAGAAGTTTTTAATGGATTGCTCTGCAGCATTGTTATCCATAGGAACATCCGGATAATCAAGAAATGTTTTTAAATACTTTTCCTGATTTATGGAATACTGCATTCCTTTTTCGGTTTTAGTTCCCTTTAGTACCTTTGAATGATTCTCTTTTACCCACGCAAAGTAAGCCTCCACAAGAGGTTTTACGATGGTCTGTCGCTTTTGCAATCGTTCCTCAGGAGGAAATGCGTCAAACGCTTCATTTGCTTTATAGATTGCCCGAATCATTTTTAGTGCGGTATTTGCGAGGCAATCTTTTCGCTTATCCTTTGGCAAAGCCTTTAGGGCTTCGTCATATCTGCGCCTTGCGTGTGCCCAGCAACCGGCGATTGTTAAGTCTTGCCGTTCACCCTCTAAGGTGTGGTAGACTTGGTATCCATCCGTTACGCATACGCCGGAGAAGTCCTTTAAGAATTCTCTCGGATGGTCGGCTTTACGAGTCTTTTGATACTCGTATAAAATGATGGGGTGCTTGGTATCGAACCTGCCGGTACGATACACCCACATGTAGCTTTTGCTACCGGCATCCCTTCCGTCCTTGTTTACAAGAACCGGCGTTTCATCCGCCTGAAGAATGGGAGCCTGTATCAGTTGGTCACGGATGTGATCATAAAGCAAAGATAAATATCGCTCTGATACTTTCACAGACCAATCTGCCATTGCCTTGCGAGTGACATTTACGCCATCGTTTTGGAACGTCTTTTCCAATCGATAAAACGGAAGTGCATTTACATACTTTCCGTTAATGATTCCGGCCATCAAAGAAGATGAAGCTAAACTTCCTTTTAGCAATGCCTTTGGATGTGTTGCCTTTATCATGCGTTCGGATTCTTTTCCGGAATAAACTTCGATGTGATGTTCTTCTACGCAAACCTTAGCTGGATGATAAACATATCTACGCTGGATTTCGTCGGGTAGTTGTTTGTATTCCTCGTCACCGAAGAATTCTTTTAAGTCTTTTTCTGACATCTGATGAGAAATAACCTCTACAGGAAGGTCTTTTAAATCTTCCTCGCGTTTACCCTTTTTCTTCTTGCCACGAGGTTTAACTGTTTCTTCTTCCTCATCCGGAGAATCATAGAGTACTTCTGCCTCGTTAAAGATAGCATACGAAGAATCTAGTTCAGCAAGTGTTAACTGACCATTGTCTTCTAATTGCTCAGAGGAACGTCCAAAGCGATGACGCTTTGCATCCGCAAGTTGTTCTAACATCAGTTGCATAGTATGATCCAGACTTTCATAGTTTTTCTGCATCACTTCCAAGTGCTCCTGCATGGTTAGAATCGTTTGGACTAAATCTTCTTGGCTTAAGTTATTCAATTGTTCTTTTGTATATATTTCAGCCATAATAGTTCCTCTTTTTACTGGTTCTATTATAGCGAAAAACCTTTATTTATGCGAATCTCAGGCTTCTTTCGATTCGTCGAAATGCCTATGGTTATACGGCTTTGTACTTCCCAAAGACGCCACCTGTTTTACAGGCTTTTTAAAGAAAACAAGGCCTGCACTAGGCGAATATAGACGTGATAAAGCCATTAGAAAGTGCCTCTAATATGCCAGGCAAATGGCTTGTTTATAGGATTTTTTACTTCAAAAAAAATCTACGTATTGCACAATAACTTTATACTAATTCTTTCGGTTCCTTGATTTCTTCGATGGGATGTTTGGCAATGATATCAAAACCTTCCATCAACAGATGGTATTGGTCTTCGGTAATCAACATGGCCTCATCCGCAGACCTGGGCCAACTGAATGCACCGGTTCCTAATCGCTTGTACAAAAGCAGGAACCCATCCCCTTCCCACAGAAGGCCTTTGATACGATCCGTTTTTCTTCCGCAAAAAAGTCTGTGACCCAAAATTATAAATGCTAATCTAAAAGTGAGCCCTCAGTGACCTAGATTTAAATTAGCACATACAGTAAGTCTGTGAAACCGGTTGCGATATAAATCTTCTTAAATCCGGTTGCGTTATTTAACATTTGCTACCGCCTTTAAGATACGAATTAAAAACTCATCGGATATGTTTTCCGGCAAATCGATTGTTACTTCTCCAACATGGATAGAAACTAGGGCAGTGCTTCTTGATACCGGGGCCGGTGGTTTTAATTCCACAAATGCAGGCGATGAGTCTACGGATTCTAACGCGGCTTTTCGAATCTTGTTTAGCCAGTAATAATACGTCGTCCTGGAAAGATTTTTTTAATCACAGTATTGCTGCACGGTGAGTCCACTGTTACGGCAATCGCGGATGATATTCATCCATTCCTGCATTTGATAATTTGTTGCTGCAAGTTTTGTGTTCATGAAACTAACCTCCTGTCAAGGGTGTATAGAAAACTCAGCCGACTTTTCTATACAATGTTAAAAATGTTAGTTTCATTATCACAAAAACTCAGTTGACACAGTAGGTACGCGCTATGAAGCGCTTACGATGAGGCCATGTTGATTACCGAAGACCAATACCATCTGCTGATGGAAGGCTTTGATATCATTGCCAAACATCCCATCGAAGAAATCAAGGAGCCAAAGGAATTAGTATAAAGTTATTGTGCAATACGTAGATTTTTTTCGAGTAAAAAATCCTATAAACAAGCCATTTGTCTGGCATATGAAAGGCACTTTCTAACGGCTTTATCACGTCTATATTCGCCGAGTGCAGGCCTTGTTTTCTTTAAAAAGCCTGTAAAACAGGTGGCGTCTTTG
>CAJOGB010000164.1 GCA_905233835.1 uncultured Lachnospiraceae bacterium | reverse complement strand
CCCCAGTACGATGGATAGTTCTTGTTCTAAAACGGCTAATTGTTCTAATTCTTTTTCGCTTGCTTCTTCCCGTGCGTTTTCAATGATTTTTGCTAAGTATCCCTGCTGCTTGGTAAGTTCTTTGCTTTTGGGATATACCAACTCAAAGGCCATACAGCCGTGGGAGAGAGAAGTCTCAAATTTGGTACGTTCAAAGGTTCGCGGTACACAGCGATGTTCTTTGACACACTGCATGATTTCTTCCCGTGCTTCATCACGGGTTGGTACATTTTTAAAGTTCGCCCGATCCTTATAAGGAATCTCGGCGATAACTCGGAAAATATCTACTTTATCCGCATCGCGCAAGAGATTGGAAAACAAAGCCTCACGCTCGGTTAAGTTTTCCGGGATGTTTAATTTATTATGGGCACGAATGGCAAGTTCCGTAAGCGCCGCCCAATCCTCAGGTAATCCGGTCACATCAAAGTTTTCGATATAATGATCTACAAATAGAATATCCGCAGAAAGTTCTGCATGATCGATGGATTTTGCGTCGAAGAAGGTGCCGAAGCGTCGAAGTTGTTCAAAACGTCCGATGTCATGTAAAAGTCCCATAAACCAAGCAAGTTCTATATCTTCAGCCGGTAAATTAAGGCTTTTTGCAATTTGCTCTGCGATTTCACATACCTTAAAGGAATGTTCGATTTTTAATGCCACCTTCGGTTCCGTAGAATCGTAGTCGTCCGTATAGGATTTAAAAAGTGAAACGGCTTTTTCTCTGTCCATGTTATATCCTTCTTTCTTTTGCCTCGTACTATCATAGCAAATTAAAGAAAAAAGTGCATCTTTTCATCAGTTGTGGAAAAACTGGCTACTTGTCAGTGGTTGTGTTTGGTGCTATTATATTCCTATAATTAATTAAGACTTTTAATTAATTAGTTTTCAGTAATTATCGGAGGGCATTATGAGCATTCAAAAACGCTTCACTCACTTGATTATCGGGCCTATATTATATGTACTTATCTGGCTTTTGGGAGCAAAGGCAAATATTATGGATGTTACCGCAGCCAAGGGACTTGGCGTGGCTGTATGGATGATTTACTGGTGGGTTACAAGACCGGTAAACATTACGGTTACCGCACTTCTTCCGGGAGTGGTAAATGCACTTTTTAATATCGTTCCCATGGAAAACGT
Organism: uncultured Lachnospiraceae bacterium; assembly: GCA_905233835.1. Lineage (GTDB taxonomy): Bacteria > Bacillota > Clostridia > Lachnospirales > Lachnospiraceae > JAILEN01. Next base: position 1,186 of record CAJOGB010000164.1, on the reverse strand, counting down.
GATTTCGCAGTATGCGTCATCCTCCATCGTTTTAATCTTCGGCTCTTGTTTGCTTACCGCACCTTGGGCAAAGATTGGATTGGATAAGCGTATTTCATTAAAGGCTCTTTCTTTGATTGGACCTTCTATGAAATCACAGATCGCGGTATGGCTTTTGGCTGCTGCGATTTTATCAAACATGATGCCAAACGTAGTAGTTGTTGCCATCTTTACACCTATCGCGGTATCCATGTTGGCGGCAGCGGGATATAAGGATATCAAAACCTGTGAACCTGCAGTACCGATTTTATGTGCCATTGCATGGGGATCACAGCTTGGTGGTGCAGGAACTCCTCTTGGCGGAGCTATGAATATCACAGCTATTTCCTTTATCGAAGAGTTCACCGGTACCGAGTTTATGTATGTGGACTGGATTAAGGTAATGCTTCCTTATACCATCATCGCGACTTTGGCAGTTTTGGTAGCCATGATTTTAAAGCCTATGAAAGTTACATCTTTGGAAGGAACCAAAGAATACTTCCAGGAAGAGTATAAGGCTTTGGGACCCATGAAGCGTGATGAAAAAGTAAGCCTTGTACTTTTTGTGACCGCTATGCTTGGTTCCTTTGTTCGTCCGTTATATGCGGATCTTCTTCCGGGACTTGTTCCTGCATATTTGTTCTTAATTTTAGGATGTGTGAACTTTGTTATTGTCGGAATGAATAAGGAAATGCTTCTTGATTGGGATGAGGCGCAGAAAGAAGTGATGTGGGGAATGTTACTTCTCTTTGCCGGAGGTTTGGCTTTGGGACAGATTTTAACCGGTTCCGGAGCAAATGATGCTATCGCAGGTGTGATTTCGAAGATGCCGCTTTCCGGCGGACTCGTGACCATTGCAATTTTTGCGATATTTGCAAGTATCATTTCGGAAATGACAAACTCAACGGTTTCCGCTGCGGTTTCCATTCCGATAGTTATCGGCGTAACTTCAAAGCTCGGTTTAAGCCCACTTCCGTATATCTTTACCGTATGTATGGCCATGAACTATGAGTCACTTCTTCCGGTAAGTGTTCGTGCGATTTCTGTTGGATACGGTCTTGACCCGGATAAGCTTTTAAAGAATGCGATTCCACTTACATTGCTTCGACTTGTGGTTGCAATCGCGGTGGGATATGCAACGATTTTAATTATGGCTTAAAATGTATTT
>CAJOGB010000163.1 GCA_905233835.1 uncultured Lachnospiraceae bacterium | reverse complement strand
TCTCCCAACAACTGATCGTTGGCCCAATCCGTCGCCCAGGAACCTACCGTAGTTACGGATACATAATAAACGATAAACATCACAAGTGCAAAAATCGGAAGACCAAGCCATCTGTTGGTAACGATGCGGTCAATCTTATCGGAGGTGGTAAGACCTTTCTTTGCCTTTGTTAAGCACTTTCCGATAATGGTTCCGATATAGTTGTATCGCTCTGCGGTGATGATACTTTCCGCATCATCGCCCATCTCTTTTTCGCATTCTACGATATCTTTTTCGATATGCGAAATCGTCTCCCCCGAAAGTCCAAGTTTTTCTTGAATCTTATCATCACGTTCAAAAAGTTTTAAGGCATACCATCTTTGCAAACGCTCCTCGGTATTGTGTAAGCAATACTCTTCGATATGAGCAAATGCATGCTCCACAGATCCGGAGAAGTTATGCTTCGGCGTAATCACCTTCTTTGAATTTGCTTCTTCTACAGCTTTTTCTGCTGCCTTTTCGATACCGGTGGATTTCAATGCGGAAATCTCAACTACAGGAACTCCTAAAGCTTCCTGAAGATTTTTAACATTAATCTTATCACCGTTTTTCTCGATGACATCCATCATGTTGATGGCTACCACCACCGGGATGGATAATTCCACCAACTGTGTGGTTAAATACAAGTTTCTCTCTAAGTTTGTTCCGTCCACGATATTTAAAATCGCATCCGGTCTTTCATCAATCAAATAATTTCTGGCAACCACTTCCTCTAACGTATAAGGAGAAAGGGAATAAATGCCCGGAAGGTCCGTGATGGTTACATCTTTATGACCCTTCAATTTACCTTCTTTTTTCTCAACCGTAACTCCCGGCCAGTTTCCTACGAACTGGTTGGAACCGGTTAAAGCATTAAATAATGTTGTTTTACCGCAGTTTGGATTTCCTGCGAGTGCGATTCTTACTCCCACTTTTATGCCTCCTAAACGTTTACTACTTCGATAATTTTTGCATCTTCTTTTCTTAAAGAAAGTTCATAGCCACGAACCGTTACTTCCACCGGATCTCCCAAGGGTGCAACTTTTCGAACATAAATCTCGATTCCCTTGGTAACACCCATATCCATAATTCTTTTCTTTACGGCTCCCTGACCATTAATCTTTGACACCTTCACGGTGTTTCCGATTTCCACCTCATTTAATGTCATTTCCATACTCCTTTTCTATACCATAATCTTCATCGCCAGTTGCTTATCCAGTGCAATCCGTGTGTCCTTAACGTTTACAATCAAATTCCCGGAAAGTTCATTTACCACGGATACCTTACTTCCTTGGACAAACCCCAGATTCTCCAAATGGTTTTTTGTTTTTTCTCCACCACCGATTTTTATGATGGTGTGCTCCACTTCTCTTTCTGCGATCCCAAGCGGCATCATATAGTTCCTTTCCCGTCATTGGTTAGTTTAACCTAACATAGCGATAAATTTTTTGACGTTAGATACCCCTAACGTCAGCTATAAGTTAGCACAAACTAACAGGCCTGTCAATAGGCCTGTCAAAAAAAAATGCATATTATATTTTCCAGCTTCTGGTCTTTCCATCATAGAAAAGGGTGGTATCCTGACTGTAGGTATCCTCCACCGAAAAAATTCCCGCCACCTCTTCTCCCAGATAAGCTCCGGATAAAAAGTGTGCGTAGATTTTTTCCATGTAAGAAAGGCTACTTTTTGTCTGCGGTTTCTTTAAGTCTTCATAAGCCGCTCGCTGTTTTACGTAAAACAGCATTCCCTCTTGAAGGGATTGTATCTCTTCGGAAGGAAGTGCCTCCTCTTTGTACACCGGCTCGCCGTCTTTAAAGCAAAGAAGCTGTCCGTAGGGAGCCTGCAAAACGCTTTCCAAGAAAAGCTGAGTATCTTCCAAAGTCTTTGCAAATTCATCCTCTGCTTTTTTATACATGGAAAGGACTTTGCATCCTGCTTCCTTTAACTTCGGATGCTCGTTAAATACCGCCATATATGCGCCGCACACCGGTTTTTCCAATAATTTGGAAAGATAATACTGAATGGTTCCCGCATATCCGATGTCCACAAATACGGTTTTATCCAAGGCTTCATCCGGCACAAGAGTTTTAAAGTAAGAAAGATACTCTTCTCTTTCTTTTTTTGCATAAGAAAGGATCTCATCCGTATAAGGCTCAATTAACTTCATTACGGAATCGTACTCGTCATCCGGTGCGTTTTCCTTAAAGTGAACATACTTCTCCTGGAACTTTTTACACAACTCATCCGATGCCCCGAGACGGGAACGAAGAAGATTTCTGACATCTCCGTCATAATCTCTTCGACAGATTTCATAAATATCTTCCTTTGTTCGAACAGACGC
>CAJOGB010000162.1 GCA_905233835.1 uncultured Lachnospiraceae bacterium | reverse complement strand
AGAAAGAGATTGGAAAACTGCTTTCAGCAATTGACCGTAAAATTGAGATAAATAATCAAATAAACGATAATTTATATAATGATGTCGGGGTCAAAAGCCCCACAACTTTCTAAAAAAATTTGATGCAAAATTGCATCGATTGGACCTTGAAAAAGATCATACAAACCGCAGAAATACGGGATTTTTCGGCTCTTTTATGGTATAATAAGTATATCAATTATTCGAGGTATATACCATGTCGTTTCGTACTAATGAATCCCAACAGATTTCACTTTTTGACTGCTTTAATGTTTTGACGCCCCGCGAGCAGAAAGTTCTTCTGAACTCCTGGGCAAAGGTCTTTGCCGAAGAGGTTTTTCCGACTATCGATGAGGAACGTTTTTCCGTTCTGTATTCCGATAAGGCATCCAGACCAAACACGCCGGTAAATGTAATTATCGGCGCCCTCATTCTGAAAGAACTTTTAAATCTATCGGATGATGAGGTGGTGGAAAGCCTTATGATGGACTTCCGTTTCCGCTACGCACTTCATACGACAAGCTTTGAGGAACAGCCACTAAGCGATAAAAGTCTCACCCGGTTCCGTCAAAGATGTTACGATTACGAAGAAACGACCGGCATTGATTTATACCATGGTTGTGTAACCGAACTTGCTGTCGCTACGGCTAAACTCATGAAGCTGGATGGCCGCATCCGTCGAATGGATTCGCTTATGGTTGAGGCAAATATCCGGAAACTCAGCCGGATGGAACTGCTTTACCGGTGCATCGCAAAGCTGGTTAAATATCTTGATAAAAACGATATGTCCGACCGCATCTTTTCGATGAACCATTACTGCGAAGATGATGATTTCAACCAGTTCATTTATCACAGCAGAAGCACGGATGTTGAAGACCGAATTTCCATTCTTCTAAGAGATGCGGATACGCTGCTTGACCGTTGTAAAGACCTTGAAGATGTAACGGAATACCAGCTTCTTGTACGGTGTATTTCCGAACAGACCATTGTTGAAAACAATGTCCGCCGACTGAAAACAAAAAGTGACGGAATGATGTCTTCCAATGTCTTACAAAATCCTTCGGATCCTGATGCAACGTTTCGTGAAAAAGCCGGGAAACAGCATCGGGGATACAGCGCAAACATCGAAGAAACCGTAGGAGCCAATGGCTCTGTGGTAACGGATTACCAATTCGATCAGAACAACAAAAGCGACAGTTCCTTTCTGAAAGAACATCTTGAACAGATGGATGTTCAGGAAGAAAAGACAATCCTGATAACGGACGGTGCATTCAGCGGAACCGAAAACGCAAAGCTTGCTGCATCGAAAAATGTTGAACTGGTTACAACAAATCTTACCGGCAGAAATTCGGATATCGTAATGGGTGCATTTGCTTTTAACGAGGACGGTACAGAGGTAATTACCTGCCCTGCCGGAAACCATCCAAAATCATGTACCTACATTAAGCAGACAGATACCTGCATGGCATCCTTCAAAAAAGACTTATGTGAAAAATGTCCGTTTAGAATACACTGCAAGCCGAAATCATTTAAGCGGGTTTGCAAGGTACGGGTTTCCAAAACAATGCGCGAACGGGCAAGAGCAAAGGCTCGGATGCAAACGGAAGAATTTAAAAATCTTGCCAAACTCCGAAACGGAGTAGAAACCATTCCGTCCATCTTGAAGAATCAATATAACGTCAACAAGATGAATGTTCACGGGAAGCAACGATGTAAGTTCTTCTTTGGAAGCAAAATCGCAGCATTAAACTTCAGAAAACTGTTCCGTTACCGGAAAGGTCTGGGGCATTATGCTATAAATCCGGTACTGATAGGATAATAAACAGGGAACACCCCTACATATATGTCTAAAAAAGTACCCATCTATCGAATACCCATTTCTAAAATCGGTTTGTGTGAAATTTTCAATGTACAAGTTTAAAATTTGGCTGGCGTTTTGACCCCTACATCATATAATTAAACAAAATCAAATGAAGCAACCATACCCTTAAATGAACCGGTAGCCTTAATAACGACCCATTTGCGAATTGAATTTAACTGATATGGATATGACTTTCCATTAATACTTACCAAGCTGCTATGCCTCCTGCCAAGATTGAAATCCCTATCCAAAACTAAGACCCGAATATTCTTAACATGGAAATCATCAATGATTTTATATTTTTCGCTCATCATAAAGACTCCTCCAGTTCTTTCAGTCTTCTCTTATAATACTCCAAATTGCCTCTGGTAGTTTTTTCCTATCTTTCCATTCATTTCTTTACCTATCTTTCCATCCATTTCTTTACCTGTCTTTCCATCCATTTCTTTGGAAATAGACTCTTATACTTATTAGAGATTTTATCATTTGATGCATAAAAGTCAGATACAGGCACAAGCATCTCCATTTCCCATATGAAGCATCCATTGAACCCACCACCCATAGCCGGCATGGCTGAAAACATAAATAATCGAAGCCTGCATCTTGTCTCCTTCTCTTGCCCTTCAGGTGGATGAATATGGACTTCCCTTGTAACCCCCTCCCTTCCACAGAAAACGCCACAACCATCGCTAATGACGCCCTTTTTTTCAGGACAATCCACGTCTATTTTTCGGTTACTCTGCGTCTCGAATGGACCATATTTGATTACTCGGTCAATCGATTCTGTTTTCATTTCATTAAGGAAAGCATCCACGTTTATGTCATCTGCACTTCTAGGCCATGGAGATTTTTTCAAGGAAAGAGTGTCCAACCACTTAGATATTACAAGAAATAGTGAATTTTTGGTGGGTACTTTGTCGAAAGACATTCTCTTGTAATGACTTTCACCATTTTCGGAAGCAATTATCGTTATTATATTGTTATTTGTCTCGCGCACTAAATCAATTTTATGTGTCCACACCCATTCCCCATTGGAACCTGTGTTTTCATATATGGTAGTACTATTTTCCTTTATTATTGTATGTATCATATTATCTCTCCTCGTATTTTGCTAAATTTGTTTCCCCTGCAAGGCTTGCATTCTTAAATGCTTCTTCCTTTGTCACTTCACGGATGATTTTAATCTGTTCCGGGAATTTTACCTCCACGTCCTCA
>CAJOGB010000161.1 GCA_905233835.1 uncultured Lachnospiraceae bacterium | reverse complement strand
GAGCACATCGCATTAAAGAAAAAGATTTATATGCGATATAAAGAAGGGTTTGAGAAAGCGAACCTTCCGGTGAAGATGAATCCATATGATGAGAAAAAGGCTGAACCGAATTTCTGGTTAAGCTGCTTAATCATCGATGAAGATGCCATGTGCGCTCAGGTTCGTGGAGAAACAGAAGCCCTTTATAAACCGGAGCCGGGAAAATCATGCCCTACAGAGATTTTAGAGACGATGGCTTCTTTTAATGCTGAGGGACGCCCTATTTGGAAACCTATGCATATGCAGCCGATTTATCGAAATAACGGATTTGTTACCAGAGACGGCTATGGTCGTGCAAAGACCAATGCCTATATCGCAGGAGAAGCGGTAGATGTGGGAATGGATATTTTTGCACGAGGATTGTGCTTGCCGAGTGATATCAAGATGACGGAAGAAGAACAGGATAAAGTCATTGAAATCATAGCAAAATGCTTTGGGTAAATACAGAAAATAGTAGTTAGGTGAAAATAAAAATGCAAAGAAAGAAGAGCAGTTACGAAAAATATGGAAAACGAGTGCTGGATATTATTTTTAGTATGCTCTTTTTGCTTTTGTTTTGCTGGCTATATTTGATTTTAGCCATTTTGGTTCGAATTTTTATGGGTTCGCCTGTTTTATTTACACAGCCTCGGCCGGGAATGACAGATAAAAAGACGGGAAAAGAAACCATCTTTGATATGTATAAGTTTCGTACCATGACAGACGCCAGGGATGAAAAGGGAAACCTTCTTCCGGATGCGGATCGTTTGCCAAAGTTTGGAGCATTCTTACGAAGCACCAGTTTGGATGAACTTCCGGAAATCTTTAATATTTTAAAAGGCGATATGAGTTTCGTGGGACCCCGCCCCCAATTGGTTCGGGATATGGTATTTATGGATGAGAATCAGCGTATGCGTCATACCGCTAAGCCGGGACTTACGGGACTGGCACAGGTGCGTGGGCGAAACGGTATTTCCTGGGAAGAAAAGATTGATTGGGATCTTAAGTATATTGAGAAAGTGTCCTTCTTTGGGGATGTAAAGATTTTATTTGATACCGTCTCGGCCGTGGCGAAGAAGGACGGTATTACGGACGGAGAAAATGCCACGGCATTGGATTATGGTGATACCTTGTTGAAGGAAGGTAAGGTAACGAGAGAACGTTACGACGTTTTACAGGAAGAAGCGAAAAAACTATTAGAGGAGCATGAAAAAAGACATGAGTAAGTCATATAAAATCGCAGTAGCGGGAACCGGATATGTGGGATTATCTTTAGCAGTGCTTTTATCACAGCATAATGAAGTGGCGGCTGTAGATATCATACCGGAAAAAGTAGATAAACTTAATAATTGGACGAGTCCCATTCAGGATGAGTACATTGAAAAGTTCTTAGCAGAACATGAGACGCGTTCATTAAATCTTAAGGCTACGTTAGACGGGAAGGACGCTTACGCATCTGCAGATTATGTCATTATCGCTGCGCCTACGAATTATGATCCAAAGAAAAACTTCTTTGATTGTTCTGCTGTCGAGGCAGTCATCGATGCAGTTATAGATGCGTGTGGTGATAAGGATGCATTACCTACAATTGTTATCAAATCAACCATTCCTGTTGGTTATACCGAGAGCGTAAAAAAGAAGTTTGATATTGATAATATTATCTTTAGCCCGGAATTCTTACGTGAATCAAAGGCTCTGTATGATAATCTTTATCCATCCAGAATTATCGTTGGATGTGATGAGAAAATGAAGGACGCTGCAGAAACCTTTGCATCCCTTCTCGCAGAGGGAGCAGAGAAGGAAGATATTCCGATGCTTTTTATGGGAACGACCGAAGCAGAGTCTGTTAAGCTATTCTCCAACACCTATTTGGCACTTCGTGTGTCTTATTTCAATGAGTTAGATACTTACTGCGAGACGAAGGGATTGACTACGGCGGACGTAATTTCCGGTGTAAGTCTTGATCCTCGTATCGGAGATTTTTATAATAATCCGTCCTTCGGATACGGCGGATATTGCTTGCCGAAGGATTCGAAACAGTTGTTGGCCAACTATGCAGATGTTCCACAGAATATGATTTCTGCTATCGTGGAATCCAATCGTACCAGAAAGGATTACATCGCAGATCGAGTATTGGAGCTGGCGGGATACTATTCCTACAGCGGAAGTCATGTAAATTATCGACCGGAGCAGGAAAAGAAAATCGTGGTGGGGGTTTATCGCCTTACCATGAAATCCAATAGCGATAACTTCCGTCAGTCCGCCATCCAGGGCATTATGAAACGTGTAAAGGCGAAAGGTGCGGAAGTCATTATTTATGAGCCGACATTAGAGAACGGAAGTACATTTTTCGGAAG
>CAJOGB010000160.1 GCA_905233835.1 uncultured Lachnospiraceae bacterium | reverse complement strand
GGGGGAGACTGTCCGAAAACTAAACTAAAATAAGAAACATGGGTAAATCCATTCCACAATAGGGATGATTTATATAAAAAACTGAACCTTGAAAACTGAATAAAACACATCAAAAAAATGCGGAAGAATCCAGAAAAATCAAGACTTTTCGGGCTTTTCATGGTATAATAATAGTGTACTCGAATAACGTTTCTTTTAACCATTTCGGAGGTACAGATCATGCCATTCATTCCCAAAGCTTTTGACAGAAATCAGGTTATGCTGACATCGTTTGATTCGCTTGTTGACGAACATAGTATTGCACGAATAATTGATTATTTCGTGAATCATGTTGATTTGGCAGCAATGGGATTTAGTAATACAAACCCAAGTGAAGAAGGCAGACCATGCTATCCGGCGGATTGCTACGTAAAACTTTATCTTTACGGCTATAGGAATAACATTCGTTCTTCCAGAAAACTGGAAAAAGCTTGTAAGGTAAATGTCGAAGTAATGTGGCTCATGGGCGGCTTGAAGCCGGACTTTCGGTCCATATCGGATTTTAGGAAAGACAACATTGATTGTATGCGATTGCTTTTTAAGGAATTTATAAAAAGAGTAACCGTTGATGAAAAAATGGGTTTTGTGTCAGTGGATGGAAGTAAGTTTAAAGCATGGAATTCAAAGGATCGCAATTTCACGATTCACAAACTGGATGACAGAATTCAGTGGTTGGAAGACCATGTAGAGGAATATTTAAGGCTTATTGATATTTCCGATGAAAACGAAGATATCGAGGAAGGTGAATTTACGAAGGAAGAGCTTGATGAGAAACTTCGAAAGACACAGGAACGCTTAGAAAGATATTGCGGATACAGAGAATATATGGAGGCGAATAATCTTACACAGATTTCTCTTACGGATGCGGACAGCCGTTTGATGAAGAATAAAAACGGAATGGAAGTATCATACAACGTACAGACAGCAGTTGATTCGGATACACACTTAATGTTGGATTATCAAATGACAAATCAGGTAACGGATCACGGGTTGATAGCATCCACACTTGATGAAATAAGACAAGAAAAAGACGGGATTCTGGAATCTGTCGCAGATAAAGGTTACCAGCAGGATGAAGATATGATTGAATGTTTGGAGAATGGGATAATACCCAATGTGATTCTTCCTGACGGTAAGGATACTTGCCAACTTGACTTGGAGTATGTAGAGACTGAACATGATACTTTCAGCACCGCTCCGGATGAAATAAAAAAGACATTACAGGCGGGCGAAATACCAGCCGTATATAACAATTTCATTGAGAAGATTGAGGTTGTTGAAGTACGAAGATTAGAGGGCAAGTCTGAACAGAAAGAAAGGCTAAAAAGTCCTTATGGTTCTGAAGAAGAAATGAGGGCACGTGCAGCGGAAGGATATTTTGTTAGAGATCCGGAAGCAGACAGAGTGTATTGCCCTGGCGGAGCCATTCTTCGACATAAGTGTATAAAGCCGAATGGCGCGACTCGTTATGCAAACAAAGCAGCCTGCAAGAAGTGCCCATATAGAGCGCAATGCACTCCTTCCGGAACACCTTGGAAGGAAACCGATTTTGGAAAGGACTCTTTGGAAAAGAAAGCGCATTGGTGGCCGAATGATGACGATCCAAATGATAAGCCGCCGAAGAGAAAATCCATACAAAAAGGCAAGCATTATGAAAAGGTCAAAATGGTTCGAATAACGTTTCGCCCGAACAAACAAAAGATGAGTCAGCGACTATGTATTTCGGAGCATCCGTTTGGAACAATAAAGAGAGCGATGGGCGCAACCTACTTCCTGCTGAAAGGAAAAAGTAAGGTGAGTGGGGAATTTGCGCTTCTTGCGACAGGCTATAATCTTTCAAGAGTTGAAAACATGTTTGGATTCGATGAATTAATGAGAAAAGTTGGAAATGATATAGCTTAATACAGTGTGTTTTATTCAGTTTTTGAGGTCAGGTGCAGAAATTCAAATCGAATTTCGTGGCGCCTGTTTTTAGTTTAAAGATTATTTGTAAAAATCAGTTAAAAAAGTGCCGAAAACCCTTGCGAATACTGAGTTTTCGGACACTCTGAGGGGGGGTAATACAATGTGATAAGAAATGGAGGAAACAGATAATGAAAAAGTGTTTTATAGCGGCATTATTATTAACAGGTATTTTTGCTTTTGCCGGATGCAATAAAGAAATAGCGGAACCGGTTATTGAGGAGGTTGTTACAGAAGACAGCCAGGAAGAAAAGGTTGATGTTGTCGAAGATGTAACGGAAGACATTGATACTGAAACAAGTGAAGAAGAACCTGCAAATCTTACATGGGTTGAGCAAAATAATATTGTATTTGAGGAACCTAAAGAGCTGACAGGAAAGTATTATTGTTATTTT
>CAJOGB010000159.1 GCA_905233835.1 uncultured Lachnospiraceae bacterium | reverse complement strand
ATCCTTTTCTCCCATATCACCTACATAATGAAGAACAATTCTATCCTTCTCTCTTTGGTAGGTGCAGGCACAGATTTTCACGCCTTCGATTTTTGCCACGTTGGCTTCGATTTCTCCAAGCTCGATGCGGTGTCCCATATGTTTGATCTGATAATCTTTGCGGGACGCAAAAACCAATTCTTTGTACTCATTGTAGTAGCCCATGTCACCGGTGCGATAGATAAGTTCCGGATAAAACGGGTTTAACGGATTTTGTACAAAGGCTTCGGAAGTTTTTTCCGGATTGTTGTAATAGCCTAAGGTCACACAGGTTCCGCGAAGACAAATTTCTCCGGGCTGTCCCTCCGGCACACGCTGTCCCTTTTCATCCAAAAGAAGGACCTGAGTATTTTTAAAGGGTCGACCGATGGGAATCGGTTCTTCCTCGGATAACTCTCTGTCGCATTTAAAGTAGCAGCTCATACCCGTAGCTTCCGTAGGTCCGTAAAGGTTTGTAAAGGAAGCCTTTGGAAGCGCTTCCCTCCATATCCGATACTGCTTTTTCTGGAAGACTTCACTTCCGAAAGCAATGGTATGTAAGTACTCCGGTTTTACAATATCAAAGGTTTTAAACGCGGAGATCATGGTTAAAGCGGATACCACCCAGCAGATGGTATTTACTTTTTTCTCGTTTAAATATTCCACCAAGTTTTTCGGCTGCGCAAAAAGTTCTCTTGGAATAAGATGTGTGGTTGCACCAAACATGATGGTCGGGTACAACTCTTTTAAGCAGGCATCGAAATACAGTGGGCTTTGATTTCCAAATACCGTATCACGGTTAAAGCCTAACACTTCGGATAAATGCTCCACATAATCAATCACCGAACGATGGCAGGCCACCACACCCTTTGGCACGCCGGTGGATCCGGACGTAAATACGATATAAATGGGATCCGTATCAATGGTGGTTTCATAGATTCCTTGAAGGGCAACTTCATCCGTTTTTCCCTGCAATAAATCGTTGTAATGATATGCCTTACCGTCAAAGTTTAATGTGTTTACCTTTTCCGCTGTGGCATCATCAAAGATGACCGCACGAGGTTTACAGTTTTCGATAATCAAATCGATTCTGGTAGAAGGCATTTCCTCATCAATGGGCACATAAAAACATCCGCTTCGAATCACACCAAAGAAAGCGCAAATCTCTTCCGGACTTTTTTCCATAAATACCAAAATCGGTTCTTTCACATATCCGTTTAGAATCAAATTGGATCCGATTCTTTTACTGTTGTCATATAATTCTTGAAAGGTAAGTGCAGAATGTTCTCCGGAAAACGCGATTTTTTCCGGCACTTCTTTTACGGTTTCTTCCAAATAATCAAGCACGTGCTGTTTCATTTTTAAAATCCCTTACACATCGGAGTGCCAATGTTTCCATCACATCCAATGTTTCTCCTTCCAAATATTCTTTCGGAATCAAAGAAAGTTCCGTGCATCCCAAAACAACCACTTCGGCGCCCTGCTTTCTTAAGTAAGAAAGCACTTTTTTTACTTTTACCTCATCAGCTGTCTTGTTGGACTTTACGCAATCATAAATGATATCCATCACAAATCCCTGGTGGATTTCATCCGGATAAATGCATTCCATGTCGTAGTCAGATAATGCCTTTGTAAAAAGACCGCTTTTTACGGTTCCGTTAGTGGCCATAATGCCCACCTTCTTACAGCCCTTTTTCAAAAGCGCTTTCGTGGCATCATCCAGACCGTCCAAAACCGGAACAGAAACTGCGCCTTGGATCTCTTCATGAAAGAAGTGACTTGTCACGCATGGAACTGCGATTTGCGCCACGCCCTCTTCCTGTAACTTTAATGCCGCGTCCTTTATGTAGGTCGCGGGGCTTTTATCGCTGTCCCCCAAAATAAAGGCCGTACGATCCGGGGTCTGTGGGATGTGACGAACAATCATGGGTAAATGTTCTTGGTCACAGGATGCCTCTGTATGTTCAATTATCATTTGCATAAATAATGCGGTTGCCATGGGACCCATGCCACCGATGACACCTAAGGTGTATTCTTTCTCCATTTTATTTCCATCCTAACTTATCAAGTATAGATTCTTTCCTATATATAGTCAATGAAAATTGACCCCTAAAATATTGTTTTTTCCACAGTTTTCTACTACAATACACTATGTTGTAAACGAGACTTCTCCGCTTAGCGGAATCCATAGATTTTAACGAAAGGAATTTAAGTTATGAAAGCAAATAAATATTTTTTAACTGTTGCACTTATTGCGACTTGTGCCCTTTGCCTTTTCGGATGTGGAAATAATGACGTTAAGGTTATCGACGGAAACGGCGGCAGCACATCTTCTACCACAGAAAGCGCTTCCGAATCACGAGATAATTGCCATGGAGCATTCTTTCCACGGAAGAACCTTTGGTGCCCTGTCTGTAACAGGAAATGCCCACTACCGCGAAGCCTTTGAGCCTATGATCGGCAATGTGAAATTTGCTACCTACAATGATTTTGAAATCGAAACTTATCCGGACGGTGATGTTGACCGTGTATTATATGTAATGCTTAAATCCGATGCTGTTTCCACAAAGGAAGGCATCAACACCTCAAGCTCCAAAGAGGATGTTATCGCTGCATACGGAGATCCCACAGAAGAAGTTACCGGATCTTTAATCTATAACACTTCTTCCATGAAGATTAAATTCTTATTCAACGGAGATTCCATGATCTCCATTGAATACGACAGCCCAAAAGCTTAAAACGGAGTTAATAAATGCAAAAAGCAAAAAGAAAACAAAGAGCAAGACAAAGAAAGCCGGCCAAGGCATCTAAAATCATTTTGATTATCACTGTTTGTGCCGCTGCCATCGCCGGTGGATTCTTTGGATTTTATAAATTTGAATCGGGAATTGTTTATAAAGAAGTGTATTTGGAAGCCGGAAGCGATATGCCGGATGTTTCCGAATTTTTAAAGCGAGATGCAAAGGATGCTTCCTTTTCAAAAGATTCGACCTTTGACACCCAGGTTCCCGGAGATTATAAGTTAACCATCAAATATAAAGCACCGCTTTTTGGTTCTTTATCTTTACCCGTTACCTTGCATGTAACAGATACTACGGCTCCTGTCGTAGAAGCTCTTCCGGAATATCTTTTCTTTACTTATCAAGAAGGAAAACCGGAAGCAAAGGATTTACTTGCATCCGTAACAGATGCTACCAAGTGGACTGCTGCCTTTAGCGGAAGCTATGATTTTTCTTCCGTGGGAGAATTTAATGCAGAGGTCACCGTTACCGATGCAGCCGGAAACAACGCTACCGTTTCCGTTCCCTGCAAAGTTATAAACGATACCACCGCACCCACCATTTCCGGTGTGGAACCTTTAGCGGTTTCCCAGGGTGATACCATTTCCTATACCGCTAATGTAACGGTAACGGATGACTATGATAAAAACCCCACCTTGGAAGTGGATACCTCCGCAGTAAATCCGGACAAGCGCGGCATTTATAATATTACCTATATCGCCACCGATGCTTCCGGAAACAAATCAGAAGCATCCACTACCATTCAGATTAAATCCATGGTAATCGCCGCCGCTACGGAAAGCACGGTAAATAAAATGGCGGATGATATTCTTTCGGAAATCATCACCCCGGGTATGAGTCAATTGGATGAAGCTCGCGCCGTCTTCGATTGGGTAGTTGCAAACATCACCTATTCCGAGACCGCCGGCATCGACGACTTACTCTCCGCCGCATACAAAGGAATGTATAACCGCGTAGGCGACTGTACCGTAAAACAAAAAACTGCCGAAGTCATGTTAAACCGCCTGGGCATCAAGAATATGGAAATCGAAAAAATCCGCGACACCCGCGGGCACTACTGGCTCTTAATCGACGTAGGTGAAGGTTGGTATCACTACGATCCAAACGCCCAGTTAGACGGTTCTTTAATCTTCTACTGGCACGACGAAGATCTCTGGAACTACTCCAACACCCACGGGAATACACATAACTACGACAAGAGCAAATATCCAACGATACAATAAAAAAGCAGGAAAT
>CAJOGB010000158.1 GCA_905233835.1 uncultured Lachnospiraceae bacterium | reverse complement strand
TTTTAAAAAAGTAAAACAGCTTGGTGCAGATTATGTATTTGATACTTCCTTTACTGCAGACCTTACCATTATGGAAGAAGGAAACGAATTCTTAAAACGTTTGGGTAAGGGGGATATGGAGAAATATCCCATGTTTACCAGCTGCTGTCCGGGATGGATTCGCTTTATTAAAAAGCAGTTCCCAAAACTGGTACCTCAGCTTTCTTCCGCAAAGAGCCCGCAGCAGATGTTCGGTGCGATTATGAAGACCTATTTTGCGGAAAAAATCGGTGTGGATCCGGAAAAGATTTTTACGGTTTCCATTATGCCCTGTGTAGCAAAGAAAGCAGAGTGCGACATGGATTCCATGAAGACTTCTTATGGTGCCAATGATGTGGATGTGGTGCTTACCACCCGCGAAGTAACACGACTTTTAAAGAAGGAACATATTCCGGCAGATCGTGTGGCGGATGCACCTTTTGATAAATTAATGGGCGAGTACTCCGGTGCCGGCGTTATTTTCGGAACCACCGGCGGTGTTATGGAAGCAGCACTTCGTACCGCTTACTTTAAGGTAATGGGCGAAAACCCACCTGAGGATTTGTTTAAGGAAGTAAACGGATTCGGAGAGCACGGTGCACATCCGTGGACAGAAAAAGAATTTGAACTAAAGGGTCAAAAGATTCGCATCGCGGTTGTAAATTCTTTGGGACATGCCAGAGCATGTTGCGAAGCAATTCTTCGTGAAGAAGTAAAATACGACTTTGTGGAAGTCATGGCTTGCCCGGGTGGATGCTCCGGCGGTGGCGGTCAGCCAATCAATACCGAAGATGAAGAGCGTGCTTTTGCCAGAGGTTTGTATTTGCATGAGTTAGATAAGGGAATGCCTCTTCGTTTTTCACATGAGAATACGGATGTGTCAAAGCTTTACGAGGACTTTTTAGGAGAACCATTATCCGAGAAATCGGAAGAACTTTTACATGTAAAGCACTCGCTTGATTTTAAATTTTAATCTTATTTGGGCTTTGGGATTTTTCCAAAGCCCTTTTTCTTGATGAAAAATATAGAAAATATACAATATTTTGTGGTTTTTGGTTGGATGAAACACTAAGAAATGCTATAATATATCCTGTATGAGTAGAATTAGAAGGAGAATGTCATGTCTATTTTTGAATATATTCAAAAGAACATCATCGATGACGATCATTTGCCGGAGGATTTTTCCCTTCCCCGTTTGGAGGAAAAGGGACTTCCATGGGTAGACGGTGGTAAAGACGGCGTATTTTTGTATCATGTGGGAGAAAAGAACATTGATGAAGCTGATGAACTTCAGATTCAGGCGGCCATCAATATGCTTCGCCCGGGTTCTACTAAGGATGTTTTTGAAACGATTGATCTCATCTTTTCCAATATGGGTGAAAAGTACGGTGCTTTGGCATTGATTGATGTGATTCAGCTGTACATTCCGGAACATGCGACAGAATTGGATGCGGAAATGATTTTCCAGTATTCCATTCATGCCATTACAGAATCCGATGACAGAGAAATCGTAAAGATTGGTATAGAACTTCAGGAAGTATTTCAGGTGCAGGAAGATGATATCAAGGACTTGATTCGTATGATGGCACTTTCTGATGAGTTTGCGCTGTTTTGCTTTTACGTTATGAAAAGTTGGGACGATGGCGATACCGCAATTATGGAAGCCGGTAAACGACTTCATGGTTGGGGACGCATCCATGCGGTACAGATGGTGGAACCGAAGACCGCAGCATTGTCGAATTTGACGGCAAAAATTTTAAATTTCTCATGTCTAATTCCAATTTCTGTAAAATATTTGAGACGTTGGGAATCAATGGCAAAAAAACTCCTGATGACGTATTCAATAATTCTATGCTGCAATTTTCATTGAAGGTGCATAATGCTGCTCAACAGTGCATTAGAGAAGGCAATGAAGTGGTTAGGGATTTTGTGGCACAGGCACTTACCCATGAACTGGATGTGGACATTTATGAACTTATCTGGAGTATGGGAGTTTTGATTTCCGATAATCCGAGAGCCGTTGATGTTTCCAAAAATATTGAAAAAATAATTACGGATCCGCGCTGTAAGAAAGTAATGGAAAAAGCGGGAAAAGAGTTAAAGGATAAGAAATAAGGAGTAGGAGAAGATGAGTAAGGCAGATCAGATTTTTGTGGACATGTGCCGGGATATTATCGAAAACGGTACCAGTACCGAGGGGGAAAAGGTACGTCCCCATTGGGAGGATGGCACACCGGCTTATACCATTAAAAAATTCGGTGTGGTAAATCGCTACAACTTGGCAGAGGAATTTCCTGCCATTACCCTTCGAAAGACGGCAGTAAAATCTGCCACCAACGAAATGCTTTGGATTTGGCAGAAAAAATCCAATAACATTCATGATTTAAAATCCACGGTTTGGGATGAGTGGGCAGATGAAGAAGGTTCCATCGGGAAAGCCTACGGATATCAGATGTCTGTAAAGCATCATTACAGAGATATTACGGAAGAGGGACTCATTCATGCCTTTGGTGCGGATAATATTTCCCGTTTTGAAAAAGATGCCACCGGATATTTTATGGATCAGGTGGATCGCGTAATTTACGATTTAAAGAATAATCCTTTCAGCCGTCGTATTATGACAAATATTTACGTGCATCAGGATTTGGAGGATATGCATTTATATCCTTGTGCATACAGTATGACATTTAACGTAACCCAAAAGCCGGGAAGCGATAAACTGGTGTTAAACGGTATTTTAAATCAGCGTTCTCAGGATATTTTGGCGGCAAACAACTGGAATGTATGTCAGTATTCCGTTCTTATTTATATGCTCGCTCAGGTCTGCGATATGGAGCCAGGTGAGTTTGTACATGTGATTGCGGATGCACATATTTATGACAGACATGTGGATATTATAAAAGAGCTTATTACCCGTCCGCAGTTTCCGGCACCGAAGTTTTGGATGAATCCGGAGATTAAGGATTTCTATGAGTTTACCGAGGATGATATTAAGATGATTGATTATGAAGTAAATCCTCAGGTAAAGAATATTCCAATCGCCATTTAGTTATAAAAGGGGAAAAAGATGAAAGCAATCGTAGCAGTTGATAAAAATTGGGGAATCGGATTAAAAGGAAAACTCCTTGTTTCCATTCCCGCGGATATGAAGTTTTTCCGTTCTACCACTTTGGGAAAAGTAGTGGTGATGGGACGAAAGACATTGGAGTCTTTTCCAAACAAAGCACCGCTAAAGGATCGAGTGAATATCGTTCTTACAAAGAATACATCCTTTCAAAAAAACGGTGTTATCGTAGTGCATTCCATTGATGAGTTAAAGGACGAACTAAAAAAGTATAACAGCGATGATGTGTATGTCATCGGCGGAGAGACGATTTACAAACAGTTGATTGATGAATGCGATACGGCATATGTGACCAAAATCGATTATGCATATGAAGCGGATGCATACTTCCCGAACTTGGACGAAAAAGATAACTGGGAAGTGGCTGTGGAAGGAGAAGAAGAGACATACTACGATTTGGAGTATTATTTCATGACATACAAAAAGAAATAATACAAAACGGGGAGGAAAAAAGATGGACATTGCAGGAAAGAAATTAATCATAAAAGCCCTGATGGAAGAAAAGGTGGATACGGTATTTGCTTATCCGGGTGGCATGATTGTGGATATCATGGACGAGCTTTACAAGCAGGAGAAACTTCATGTGGTACTTGCCCGTCATGAACAGGCCTTGGTACACGAGGCGGAGGGCTATGCCAGAGCTACGGGAAAGCCAGGCGTTTGTTTGGTAACCAGCGGTCCCGGTGCTACCAATACCATTACTGCCATAGCAGATGCACACTATGATAGCGTACCTCTGGTGGTATTAACCGGTCAGGTGCCTCAGGGACTTATCGGAAACGATGCCTTCCAAGAAGTGGATATCGTGGGTATGACCCGTTCCGTTACCAAATATTCAGTTACGGTTCGTGACAGAAAAGAACTGGGACGGATTTTAAAGATGGCGTTTGAAATCGCCACCACCGGAAAACCCGGTCCCGTTATTATTGATATTCCAAAGGACATTCAAACCATGGATGGACCTGCGGAGTATCCGGGGAGTGTTACCATTCGAGGATATCAGTTAAAACGTGCCTTTAAATTGTTATCTTCCGCGAAGCAACCAATGATTTTGGCCGGCGGCGGTGTAAAGATTTCCGGTGCGGAAAAAGAACTGTTAGCCTTTGCGGAAAGCATGCAGATTCCTGTTGTAACTACCATTATGGGTAAGGGAACCATGCCGGAGGATCATAAACTTTATGTGGGAAATTCCGGAATGCACGGTCGCTATGCGGCGAATATGGCGGTGATGGAATGTGATGTGCTTTTCTCTATTGGAACCAGATTTAACGATCGGATTACCGGAGATTTAAATGAGTTTGCTCCGAAGGCAAAGATTATTCATGTGGATGTGGAAACCGCATCCATTTCCAGAAATGTGGTGGTAGATATTCCGGTGGTTTCCGATGCGAAGCTTGCCCTTCAAAAATTATCCGAATGGGCAAAACCAATGCATACTGCCGAGTGGCTTAAAAAGATTGATGCTTGGGAAAAGAAAAATCCTCTTTCCATGCGTGAAGGAAAAGGCGTATGCCCACAGAAGGTGATGGAAGCCATTAACGAAGTATTTCCGAAATCCATCGTGGTTACGGATGTGGGTCAGCATCAGATGTGGGCGACTCAGTATATCAAAACCGGAAAGGATTCAAAGTTTATTACATCCGGCGGTTTGGGAACCATGGGATTTGGTTTCCCTGCGGCAGTGGGAGCGGCCATCGGTGCTCCGAAAAAGGACGTGGTTTGTATTACCGGTGACGGCGGATTCCAGATGGTTTGCCAAGGTGCGGAAGTGGTGATCTGTGTCATGAACAATCAGTATCTTGGTATGGTTCGCCAGATGCAGCAGTTATTCTACGGAAAGCGCTACAGTATGGTATCCCTTCGTAAACAACACGGATTTAAGGATGCCGGCAAAGATGTGACTTCCGTTATCGGAGAATATGTTCCCGATTTTGTAAAACTTGCTGATGTTTATGACATTAAGGGTATTCGTGTGGAAAGTAACGATGAGATTCTTCCCGCATTAAAAGAAGCCAAGAAGGTTAAGGGAAAACCTACCATCGTTGAATTTATGATACCGCCGGAGGAGTTGGTACTTCCAATGGTAAAGGGCGGAAATCCCATGAGTGAAATGATTTTAAAGTAGGAGGAAGACCATGGATACAGGAAAAATGAAAAATCGATGGATTGCACTTTACGTGGAAAACCAGGTTGGTGTATTGGCAAAGGTTTCCGGTCTTTTCTCCGCGAAATGCTATAACTTACAAAGTCTTACGGTTGGTACCACGGAGCATACGGATATTTCCCGAATGACCATTTGTGTAACCAGCGACGATGTGACCTTTGAGCAGATTAAAAAGCAGTTAAATACCATGGTGGAAGTTATAAAGGTTGTGGATTTAACGGATATGCCGATACATATGAAGGAAGTTTTGTTCGCAAAGATTAAAAGCGTAACTCCAGAGGAAAAAGCGGAAGCATATCGGATTGCGGAGACTTTTAAAATTCGAGTGGTGGACACGGATGTGGACGCGCTTATTTTGGAAAGTTGTTTAACGGAACGAAAGAACAACGATCTTTGTCAGCTTCTCAGAAAGACATTTAAAAGAATAGATATTGTACGCGGTGGAGCGGTGGCTATGGAGGGCTTATCCACTTCCTGCAGATAGGACATTGTTTTGATACTTGATTTTAAGAAAGGAGGATCTATGAAAAACAGAATATTTCGTGCTTTTTTTGCAGGCCTCCTGGTGATTTGCCTGTCCTTTACATCAACGACTTATGTGTTTGCCACAGACAGTACGGATGTAACGGAGGCCCTTGAAAAGCAAAAAGAACAGACCCAGAAAAACATCAATGATGCAAATCAGAAAAAGAAGGATGCGGAAAGCGATGTAAAGGATCTTACCAAAGAGAAGAAACAGTTAGAGAGCGATTATAACAAACTCTATAACAGCCTTTCTTCTTTAAATTCCGAGATCGCCGCCGCAAACGAATCCATAGCGGATGCCGAAGAAGAAATCGCACAGCTTCAGGCTGAGTTGGAAGAGGCGAAGAAAAACGAGGATGCTCAATATGAAGCCATGAAAAAACGTATGGTTTATTTCTATGAGCATAAAGAAGATACCAATATTTTCCTTGCACTTTTAACCAGTGGTTCTGTCGGTGATTTTTTTACTAAGGCGACAATGATTGCAGAAGTTGTAAGTTATGACAGAAATCTTTTGGAATCCTATCAGACTCTTCAAAAAACCATTGAGGAAAAGACGGAAGAGCTAAATTCTAAGTATGAGGATTTGCAGACTGCAAAAAGCTCCTTGGATGCCAGTCAAAGCAAAATGAAGGGGCTTCTTGGTGATGCTTCTTCGGAATTAAATGCAAAAAAATCGGAACTTGAATATGCCAAGATGAGCGTGTTTTTTGTTTTTATTTTTATTTTTTGCCTCCGGCGGGCAAAGGGCACAGCCCTTTGCAATCCCGGTTGATTTATAGGGTGTATTTTCGGTGGTAGGTAGTGGCGGCTCCCTTGTGGGGAGTTATCTTGACGGTTCCGGCTAGTGGTTTTTTGGCGGCTACTATTTGGGCGGAGGCCAGAGGTGAATCCTATCAGGGACAGTTGGCTGTGGGATCCGTTATTATGAACCGAGTGAAGAGCTCGAAATTCCCCAATACCATTTCCGGAGTGATTATGGCACCGAAACAGTTTGCCTCATATCCCGATGCGGTTAATCGCGGTATGACGGTGGTACAGGGAAATGAGTCCTGTATGCGAGCGGCCCGTGCGGTGCTATCCGGACAGCGAAACGGAAACTGGTTGTTTTTCATGACTCAGTATTGGGCTGATTATTATGGGATTACAGGATATACGATGATAGGTAATCATGCGTTCTTCAGAGTTTGGGGTGCAAATACGGATACCGGTGTACAGGAAACTCCTGCACAGACGACGCCATCCACACCGTCTTCCGATTCCGGCAGTTCGTCAAGTTCGTCTTCGAGCAGTAGTTCCTCAAGCTCGTCTTCTTCAAGTAGTTCGTCATCGTCTACTACGCCTAGCACGGATACGGGAAAAACCGATGAGAATAAAACGAATACCGACACGGAATCCGGTAATACCGGCACAACATCCGGCAGTGGAACCGATAACGGTGGTTCTTCTTCGGAATCAGGTACCACCGGCGGAGAAAGCACATCCAGCGGTGGTGACTCCGGAAGTACAAGCAAAACCTCAGGAGCAGGTTCTTCAACAGGAGCAGGTGAATCCGGAACCGGTAACGAAACGAATAACGGAAATTAAAACATAAAAAAAGAAGCTGCTTTAGCAGCTTCTTTTGTTTTTAAAAATTATAATGTCAAAAGCAAGTAGATGGTTCCGAATGGATAAATCACCGGAATCACAAAGGAATTATCCGAAAGTGAAAGCACCGGTTCGGTTTCCTGATGAGGCGGATCCAATGTAAGTTCAATGGATTCCTCATTTGACATATTTACAATAAAGAGTCCGTTATGAAGATTTAAGAAATCCTCTAAGGAAGCTTTTACATATTCATCGAACTCTGTAAATTCCATCTTCGCATAACGGGATGCAAAACCGATGGCTGCGGAAGTTTCCATATCCAAAGAAGAAGAAAACTTCAAAGGACCGGTAATGTTTTGAGTTACGCAGTAGTTTACTTCGTAATCGCTGGTCTGAATCGGAGAGAGTGGTGTAAAGTCATCGCCGATGAATCGAACCAGGTTATTAAATACAAGATTCAAATACATAACCGCATGCTCATCCACCGGACGCTCTGCAGAGATTAAGAAGTTTTCGATCAATGCCTGTGTATCTTCGGTACCTGCGCGGTCTGTAGGCGCTACGATTTCATAATCGTTTTGATAATCAATGATTAACTCCTCCAACTCACCATTGGAAAGAGCACCGGTATCCACGAGATTCTGACCTAAAAGTAAGAAGTCGGGATTCTGTGATTTTAATAAATCCTCTAATTGATCTTCAAACAGATAATTACGCTCAATGGCGATTTCACCGAAACGCTTATCCTCTCTGGTTTGGAGGAAACATACTTCGTCAACCTCGGCAGCGGTCATAAATCCTTTATGCATCGCCAAGGTTCCTAATTTAATATGTGTATTGGAAGAGTTGGCAATCGCTTTTGCCAACTGCTCCGGAGTAACGGCTTTTCTGTTTAAAAGGTAGTTTCCAAAAAACTGTGCATACATGGAAAAAATACCCCCTATCCTAGATGTGTCTGCAAAAGAGTTTCAACGTGGGAGGTCTCGATTGGTTTTTGAATAAAGTCCTTCGCACCTGCTTCCAACGCAGCCTTTAACTGTGTCTGTGTGCCAACGGAAGAAACAATGATAATCTGTGCATCGCTGTTGATTTCCATGATGCCTTTAACCGCTTCAATACCATCCTTAACAGGCATTA
>CAJOGB010000157.1 GCA_905233835.1 uncultured Lachnospiraceae bacterium | reverse complement strand
AAGAAATGGTATTCTCATAATATTTGCTTGGATATTCGTATGCCTTTCCGTCAAAAATAATTTCTCGATAGGGCTCATCGGAAATCAAGAAAATCTCGTGACCGTATTCCTTTTCTTTTTCACGAAGAATATGGGAAAGGCGCGTTAATGTCTCTTTGGTATACACCACACCGCTGGGGTTATTTGGGGTATTGATAAGTACCGCCTGCACCTTCGGATTTAGCATTTCAAGGAATGCCTCAAAATTAATCTGAAAATCTAAAAACCGAGCAGGCACTACTTTTAGCTCTGCACCGCTGTCATTTACATAAGGACGATACTCCGGAAAAAAGGGAGCAAATCCGATGACCTCATCCCCGGGCTGTGTTACCAAACGAATGGCATGAGCAATGGCTCCCGCCGCACCGGAAGACATAAAAATATGCTTCGTCTCATAGGGGAGGCCAAATCGCTCTCGTAAACTTTTTGCCACAGCCTCACGTACCCCATAATTTCCCGGTGAGGGAGAATAGCCGTGAAGGGCCATGGGATCTTTTTCTTTATACATTTTAATCACCGCTTCGGTATAGCCCGCCGGGCAGGGCACCGAGGGATTTCCCAAGGAAAAATCAAAGACGTTTTCATATCCGATTTCTCTTCCCCGAGCAGTGGCATATTCGGAAAGTTCACGAATCACGGACTTCCCGGATAACATTTTTTTGTACTTTTCGTTTACCATAATCTTTTTTCCTAAGTGTGTTTTTTTACAACAATTGTATTATACAACACTCCATCTTCCCGTGGTGAAAAATAAGCCCATTATTTCACAGACACAAATTCGTATCCCGCTTCTTCCACTGCCGCTTTGATAACCTCGGAAGAAACGTCACCCACCGTCTCCACCACTGCAATATTTTCCTCGTGAGATACCTTTGTAACCTCAGATACTCCCTCTAAAGATTCCAACGCTTTTCTTACATGCTTCTCGCAGTTCGGACACATCATTCCGTTGATTGAAATTTCTTTTGTCATAGTTTTTTCCTCCGTTATCATTTCCGTTTTTTCCACCAAACATTTATTTTCATAGGCACTTTGTTTTTCAAATACCCCCGCCTTTTTGATATCCATAAGGTTTAACCGCAAAGCATTCATCACCACACAAAAGCTGGATAAACTCATGGCCGCCGCACCAAACATGGGGGTTAGGGTCCAACCCGTAATGGGAATCATTAGGCCCGCCGCCAACGGAATTCCGATAACGTTATAAAAGAAGGCCCAGAAGAGATTCTCATGAATGTTTCGAATTACATGTTTACTTAAGCGAATGGCTGCCGGCACATCGGATAACTTGGAATTTACAAGTACCACATCTGCCGCATCCATGGCGATGTCCGTTCCCGCTCCGATGGCAAAGCCCACATCCGCTCTGGTCAAGGCCGGTGCATCGTTAATGCCGTCCCCCACCATGATTACCTTACCAAAGGCCTGTAACTTTTGAATCACCGCATCCTTTCCGTTTGGAAGTACGTTGGCGATAATCTCATCCACTCCGGCTTTCTTCCCGATGGAGGCTGCGGTTTTTTCATTGTCCCCCGTAAGCATTACGGTATGGATGCCCATTTGTTTTAATTCCAAAATCGCAGAAGGGGCTTCTTCTTTTATGACATCCGCCACAAAAATCACACCAAGTAGATCCTTACCCTTACTAAAGTACAAAGGAGTCTTCCCTTCGGATAAATAATCATCTATGCTATGGGATTTTTTAAACTCTGCCACCGCATCATTTCCAACCACAGAAGCGATAAAGTCTTCCTTTGCCCCGTAGCAGATTTCACTATCTATCGTTCCCTTTAAACCCTTTCCCGATAGGTTCTCAAATGCCGTCACTTCCTGCAAGGCAACACGTTTTTCATCTGCGTAAGCACACACCGCTTTTGCCAGAGGATGATCGCTTTTTTCTTCCAAAGAATAGGCCACTTTAAGAAGCACATCTTCCGAAGAAAATGAAATCACATCCGTCACCTTTGGCATGCCGGTGGTAACGGTACCTGTCTTATCCAAAACCACGATCTGTGCACGCCCTGCGGTTTCCAAGGCTACCGAGGTTTTATATAAAATTCCGTTTTTCGCACCAAGGCCGTTTCCCACCATAATGGCTACGGGAGTGGCAAGTCCCAAAGCACAGGGGCAGGAAATCACCAACACCGTAATTCCATGGGTCAGTGCCTCTTCAAAGGGTGCGCCACAGAAAATCCAAACAAGCGCCGTAACCGCCGCGATGATAAGCACCACAGGCACAAAGGCCCCGGCCACCTTATCAGCGATTTTTGCGATAGGGGCTTTGGTGGCAGAAGCATCGGATACCATCTGAACGATTTTCGATAGGGTGGTATCGCTTCCCACACTTGTCACCCGTCCCTTTAAAAAGCCGGAGCCGGTCACTCCGTCGCCCTCTTTTTTATCCACCGGGATACTTTCACCCGTTAGGGCACTTTCATCAACCGCACTTTCTCCCTCTATAACAATACCGTCCGTAGGAACCGCCATGCCCGGTCGAAGCACAAAGACATCCCCTGTTTTTAAAGACGAAACGGGAACCATAACTTCCTCATCCCCAACAATCACCACTGCGGTATCCGGAGTTAAATCCATAAGTCCCTTTAAAGCACTGGTGGTCTTTCCTTTGGAATAAGACTCCAAGGTTTTTCCCACAGTAATTAAGGTTAAAATCATGGCAGCGGATTCAAAGTATAAATCCGGCTTTCCCGCATAAAGGGCATAGATACTGTAGAAAAACGAAATACCGCTTCCCAATGCCACTAGAGTGTCCATATTAGGAGCACCGTGAAGCACCCCGGCCATTCCGCTTGTAAAAAACTTTCGGTTAATTAGGATGACAATAAAACTAAATGTCATCTCAAACAGACCCATTTTAAAATGAGAATCCAAAAAGGAAGGCAAGGGCCAGTTCCACATCATGGCACCCATGGAAACATATAGAATCGGAAGCAAAAATAAAACAGATAAAAGTAGACGTCGCACCATCTTCGGTGTGGCGGTATCTTCAAAATCGCCCCCTAAAGATCCAAGGTCCAAATCCGCTTTTAGCGCAGCATGATACCCCGCTTTTTCCACGGCATCACAAATCGCATCGGAAGCCGCACTTCCTTCCACAGTCATGGAATTTGTTAACAGATTTACGCACACATCCGAAACGCCGTCCACGTCGCGAACTGCTTTTTCCACGTGGGCCACACAGGCCGCACAACTCATTCCTTCTACGTTGTACTGTTCCATCTTGCATCCTTTCTTTCAAATGTTAGTCTATTATAACATCCCAAAAATTAAGTTGCAAACAATTTAATTTTTCCATATAAAAAAAGAGCCGATTTCGACTCTTTTTCAAATCACTATTGACCTTCTGTATTTTCTGCAGGAGCCTGCTCGGTTTCTGTGGTGGAACGGGTGGATACTGCATCCGCCTTTACCTCATCTCCCGCTTCGATGGCTTCGATTTTTGCCTGGGCTTTTTTCGCCAATCTGGAATCCTCAT
>CAJOGB010000156.1 GCA_905233835.1 uncultured Lachnospiraceae bacterium | reverse complement strand
CCGATACAATTACCATGCTCTATCGTATCCGCATCGAAAAGAAGATCGAGCGTGAAGAGCAGGCAAAGGTTACCGGAACCAACAAGGATGATTCGGCACCGTCCGGACCAAAAACGAGAAAAGCACCAAAGATTTATCCCAACGACCCATGTCCGTGCGGTAGCGGCAAAAAGTATAAAAACTGCCATGGTGCGAAATAAGAATTCTGTGGGAAGAACCTCGAAAGGGGTTCTTCTTTTTGTGGACAGGATTCAAGTCTAGGAATTTAAAATATCGAGTAGTATAATAAAAACGTGGCGTTTATATGTGATTTGGGAGAGGGTTTATAACATGAACGTACATGATATTTTATTAGGCATGCAATATGCTACGGTAAGTGTGCTGTTTATTGAGATTGTAATCGTTTTTTTAAGATGGAAAAACACGATTCATTCTTGTTTAGTTTTTGCATGCGTATGTTCTTTTTTAAGCAATATGGGATACCTTTTTGAAATGAAAGCCCAGTCGGAGGAAGCATATATTCTTGCGATTAAGTTTTCTTATATTGGAAGGGTTTGGATTGCATTTGCTTTCTTTTTGTTTTCTGCAAGAATCTGTCGCATGAAAATCCCCAAAAGAATTATTTTGCCACTGGTTATCGTGCATTTTCTGATTTATTTATCGGTGCTTACCATCGGAAGCAACGGCTTATATTATAGGGACTATAAGTTTGTGGCGGATCCGGAGTTTCCGAAGTTTTATCATTCCAACGGAAGTATGCATGACCTTTTGATGCTCATTAATTTGGTGTTGGTTGCCTTTGCCATGGGATGGGTGATTCGTGCATACCGGAAAGAAACCCACAAAAAAGTGAAACGAAGATATATGACACTGATTCTGGCTTTTGGTGTACAGGCGGAAAGTTCTATGACATTTCCATGCCGGGAGCACTGGTCGGAACGGTATTTATGTTGATTGCGATTTTTAAGTTTGACTTAATGGGTACGAGAGAGATTGCAAAAGACTTTGCAGTCGATCGAATTTCCGAAGGCATCATCGCGGTGGATAATGAGGGTCGAATTCAGTACTACAATGAACCTATGACAAAACTCTATCCGGAGTTTGAAACCTTCTTTTCGGAATCGATATCACTTAGCCTAACCGCAAAAAGTATAAAAACACCCTATGACATTTTGGATGACATTACATCGGCGGTGGCGTCGGGAGAAACCATAACAATCGGAGAACGGATTTATACTCCCGAAGAAAATGACTTGGTTTACGGCGGAGAAAAATACGGAAAACTCTATGCTTTGGTGGATGATACAGAGCATTATCGCTATATGGAAGAGTTGCAGGAACAAAGGGATATCGCCGACAATGCCAACGAAGCAAAGAGTAGATTTTTAGCAAGTATGTCTCATGAAATTCGCACCCCAATCAATGCGGTGCTTGGCATGGATGAAATGATTCTTCGTGAGTCGCAGGAAAAAACCATTCGCTCCTACGCTGCGGATATTATGTCTGCGGGAAAAACCCTTTTGTCTTTGATTAATGATATTTTGGATTTGTCAAAAGTGGAAGAAGGAAAGATGGAAATTATTCCGGCACAATATGATTTGTCTTCCTTAATCAATGATTTGATCAATATGATTCGCGATAGGGCTCAGAAAAAAGGACTGAAGTTTAAGGTAATCGTAGATGAAAAGATTCCGCGATTTTTAATAGGCGATGAAATCCGCGTTCGTCAGTGCGTGATGAATCTTTTGACCAATGCCGTAAAGTATACGGAAGTAGGAGAAGTTACGTTAAGGGTTTCTTATGAGAAGAAGGATGATCGTCGGATTTTACTTGGCTTTTGCGTAAAAGACACCGGCATCGGTATGAAGCCGGAAGATATGGAAAATTTATTTGCTCCATATAAACGTATTGAAGAAAAACGAAACCGTGCAATTGAAGGAACCGGTTTGGGAATGAGTATTACAAGGCAGCTTTTGGATCTCATGGGTTCAAGCCTTTCGGTGCAAAGCGAATATGCAAAAGGCTCTGAGTTTTCTTTTTCTGTTTGCCAAGAGGTGGATACATGGGAAGAAATCGGGGATATCATGACCAGGTTAAAGTCGGCTTCCGAGGATACGTATGAGTATCACGAACTGTTCCATGCACCGAAGGCGAGGATTCTCGTGGTGGACGATACAGAAGTAAATCTTACTGTTATTGAGAGTTTGCTGAAAAAGACGAGGATAAATATCGATACGGCCATGTCCGGAAAAGATGCGATTTCTTTTTCGGATAAAAACGCCTATGACATTATTTTCATCGATCATATGATGCCGGATATGGATGGAATTGAGACACTGCATCATATACGGAAAAGCGGCATGAGCAAAGACGCTCCGGCGGTGGCCTTGACTGCAAATGCGGTTTACGGTGCCAAAGAAATGTATTTGGAAGCCGGTTTTACGGGTTATCTTTCAAAGCCCGTTGAGGGTGAAAAGTTAGAGCGTATGATTTTTGAACTGCTTCCGAAGGATAAGATTTCGGATGGAGAGGACGCTGTTTTAAAGGAAGAAGCAGCGCCCTCTGTAGAAACTGCCTCCGAGCACTTTGTGCGTTTGTTGGAGCAGATTCCGGAATTGGATTTTTCGGCCGGACTTTTGAATCTCGGATCGGAGGAAGGATATAAATCGGTGCTTTCCGTATTCCATTTGACGGCTAAGGAGAAAGCGAATGAGATTGAGAGTTTTTATAAAAACGGAGATACGGAAAACTATGTGATAAAAGTACATGCGCTAAAAAGCTCGGCACGGATTATTGGAGCGACGGATCTTTCTAAATTGGCAGCCGCATTGGAGGATGCGGGAAGACGGGGAGATACGGTTTATCTGAAACTTTACACGGAAGAACTTCTTTTCTTGTATCGCACGTTGGATGAAAAGCTGACATGCCTTGAACGGGCAAATGAAAACTTGCCAAAAATTTCGGAGAAAGAATTGAAAAAAGTATATGCCTCCATCGCAGAGATTGCAGAAAGTATGGACTACGATCGAATGGAGGAAAGAATGAAATACTTGCATGGGTACTGTCTGTCCGAATCGGAAAACAAACGGGTAAATGAGATAGAGCGTATGTTTATTGATTTTGATTGGGACGGTATTGTACAAACGGTAAAAGGGGCGCTTGAGAAATGAAAACAAAAGTGTTAAAAAGTATGTCTTTTGTGGCACGGATTATAAGGCTTAGCCTTGCAATGATGCTTCCGATTCTTTTTATCGGAAGCATTACGGTACTGCTAAACGGATTTCCGGTACAGGGATATCAAGAATTTTTAAATACGTTTATGGGAGGTGCCTTCCGCGGTATTATTTTGGCAGTTCAAAAAGCCTCTGTCGGTGTGTTGGCGGTATATATTACGGTTGCCTTGAATTTTACCTATATGGATCAAAAGGAAGACGGACT
>CAJOGB010000155.1 GCA_905233835.1 uncultured Lachnospiraceae bacterium | reverse complement strand
GATTGCAAAGGTAACAAAGGACGTTGACTTTGTGGTATTAAACGGAAACTATGCTTTGGAAGGTGGACTTGGTGAAGCTATTGCAGTAGAAGCAGCAGATTCTTTGGCAGCTGAGACATATGCAAACTACATCTGCGTAAGAGAAGGCGATGAGAACTCCGAAAAGACAGAGGCATTAAGAAAAGCAATTCTTACGGAAGAAGTAAAGAAGTTCATTAACGATTCTTATTCAGGAGCAGTACTGCCGGTATTTTAAATTTAAATAATTTCGTGTATAATCATAAAGCTGAATTTTAAAGATAAGAATGTGGCAAACCGATTCGGTTTGTCACATTTTGTCGGTTAGGAGTTTATTGGATGATTAGACTGGAAAATGTATGTAAGACATTTACCACAAAAGATGCCGTGGTGACCGCAGCGGATCATATTAATCTTTCAATTGAGAAGGGTGAGATTTTCGGTATCATCGGTTTTTCCGGTGCGGGAAAGTCTACCTTGGTTCGTTGTATGAATCTTTTGGAAGTGCCGGATGAAGGTGCCGTATACTTTGACGGACACGATTTGATGAAGGCAACTACCAAGGAACTTCGTGCTTATCGTAAAAAGATCGGTATGATCTTCCAGCAGTTCAACCTTTTGGAACAGCGTACCGTTATCGATAACGTGTGCTACCCATTGGAGTTGGAAGGCTTAAGTAAAAAAGAAGCCCGTGAAAAAGCAAAAGAGTTTTTGGAGATTGTAGATTTATCCGAAAAGGAAAAGTCTTACCCATCTCAGCTTTCCGGTGGTCAGAAGCAACGTGTGGCAATCGCCCGTGCCTTAGCTACCAATCCGGAGGTGTTACTTTGTGATGAGGCTACTTCGGCCCTTGATCCCATTACCACAAACGGCGTACTTGAGTTGTTAAAAAAGATCAACGAAGAATACGGCGTAACCATTATCGTTATCACCCATGAGATGAAGGTGGTAGAGCGCATTTGCGACCGCGTTGCCATTATGAATCAGGGTGTTGTGGAAGAAGTGGGAGATGTAAAAGAAATCTTCTTAAATCCAAAGTCTGAAACCAGTAAACGTCTCGTATTATCTTCTGATCACAAGAGCGAGCTTACCACCAACAAGAAGTGCATTCGTATCGTATTTGACGGAATCTCTTCTTACGAACCGGTATTGGCGGATCTTGTATTGGAAACCCAGGTACGCTTAAACATCATGGGTGCAAACACCGAGGATATCGGCGGAAGCGCTTACGGTCAGATGTTAATCGAGCGCCCCGATGAAAAGAGCGTGGAGATTATCAAGAATCACTTAAACAAAAAGGGCGTACGTTTTGAAGAGTTCGAATTAAAAGAAGAAAAGGAGGAAGCATAAGATGAACAGTCAGATTTGGGCACAGATCGGTGTCGGTATTCTTGAAACATTTTATATGGTCATCCTTTCTACTTTATTTGCGTATTTACTTGGAATACCTATCGGAATCATTTTAAATATTACGGATGTAAACGGAATCAAGCCAAACCGCATCGTTAACCTGGTGGTAGGCTTTATTACAAACGTGCTTCGTTCCGTTCCGTTTTTGATTTTACTTGTGGCTATTTTGCCATTTACAAGATTTGTTGTGGGAACCACCATCGGTTCCAATGCAACCATCGTTCCCCTTGTGGTAGCGGCAGCGCCTTTTGTGGCACGTATGGTAGAGTCCTCTTTAAAAGAAGTGGACAACGGGGTCATCGAAGCAGCAAAGGCCATGGGTTCTTCTACCTGGCAGATTATTACCAAGGTACTTCTTGCGGAAGCAAGACCATCTCTTTTGGTAGGTGGCGTTATCGCTTTTGTAACCATCTTGGGATACTCCGCTATGGCAGGCTTCGTCGGTGGTGGCGGACTTGGAGCAATCGCCATTAACTACGGATACTATCGTTACAAAACCGGCGTTATGATGGTAACAGTTGCCATTTTGGTTATCATCGTTCAGGTCTTCCAGGAAGTGGGAATCCACTTGGTAAATAAGTCCGATCGACGAATTCATAGTTAATTGTGAAAAAAATGTGAATTTTTTCTTGACAGCGACTTTGATGTCGTGGTATAAACTATTCAAACCTATGAGAAAGAGTAGTAGCTTTTGATCATTTCTTAAAAGAGAGTCGCAGGCGGTGGGATTGCGATAAAGAAACCTTAAGTGAATGGACTTTCGAGGGCGAACAGAAAGCGTAAGCGAGTATGGGAGACGGAGCAGACACTTCGTTAAAAAAGTCAGCATATGTTGGTATGCGTTGAGTGGATGCGAAAGCATCAAGCCGGGTGGCACCGCAGGATATGAACTTACAATCCTGTCCCAGCACTTACAGGATTTTTTTATTACCCAAAAGCGCGCGAAAATCTTGAAACCATGTCCGCCAACAAAAACTGTTTTACAAAAAGGAAAAAGGAGAAAAGACATGAAAAACATTTTAAGAAAAGTAGCAGCATTACTTATGGGAGCAACTTTAGTATTTGGAATGACCGCGTGCGGAAGCGGCAGTGCAGGAAGCGAAAGCGCAGCAGGAAGCGATGGCGCAGGAACAGCAAGTGCAGATGGCACGGTATATAAAGTGGGCATTTGCAACTATGTTGACGATGCTTCTTTAAATCAGATTGTAGACAACATCGAAGCACAGTTGGAAGAATTGGGAGAAGAAAACGGCGTTACCTTTGAGATTTCTTATGACAACTGCAATGCAGATGCAAACGTGTTAAATCAGATCGTTGCAAACTTTATTGCAGATGATGTAGATTTGATGGTAGGTGTTGCAACACCGGTTGCCATGACCATGCAGAGCTTAACGGAGGGCACCGACATTCCGGTGGTCTTTGCAGCAGTATCCGATCCGGAAGGCGCAGGCCTTGTAGCATCAAACGATGCACCGGGAGCTAATATTACAGGAACGAGCGATTACTTAGATACAAACGCAGTTATGGATCTTATTTTTGCAAACGATCCGGATGCGAAAAAGATCGGACTCTTATATGATGCAAGCCAGGATGCTTCCACAGCACCCATTGCAGATGCAAAGAAGTATTTGGAAGATAAAGGCATCGAAGTCATCGAACATACCGGAACAAACGTAGATGAGATTTCCCTTGCAGCACAGGCTTTTGTTGCAGATGATGTGGATGCAGTATTTACACCGACCGATAACACCGTTATGACAGCAGAACTTACCATTTATGAAACCCTTGCACAGGCAGGTATTCCTCACTACACAGGAGCTGATTCCTTTGCATTAAACGGAGCATTTGTAGGATACGGCGTTGACTATGCAAACCTTGGAAAAGAAACCGCTAACATGGTAAAGGGAATCTTGGTAGACGGAAACGATCCGGCAACAACACCTGTTATGACATTTGATAACGGAACCGCTACCGTAAACACAGAAATCTGTGCAGACCTTGGACTTGATTTTGAGACCGTGAAAAAAGCATTTGAACCTTTCTGCTTAAGAGTACAGGAGATTACAACCGCAGAAAGCTTTGAATAAATAAAAAAGAAACGAGAGTAAATATGAGCACTTTAATACCACTATTTCAGACCGCGTTGGAATTGGGGCTTATCAGTTCCCTGACGGTTCTGGCATTATTCTTAAGTTATTCCATGTTAAACGTGTGTGATTTGTCCACCGACGGATGCTTTACCTTAGGAGCATGCGTGGGAGCCGTGGTGGCGTTATCCGGACATCCGTTTTTATCCATCTTTGCGGCCATGGCCGCAGGTGTGGTATCCGGATTTATCACCGCTTTTTTACAGACGAAGATGGGAGTGGATTCTTTACTTGCCGGAATTATTATGAATACGGCGCTTTATTCCATTAACATCGCCATCATGGGATCTTCATCCTTACTTAACATGAATAAGACAGAAACCGTATTTACCAAAATGCAGCTCTTTTTAGGTGGTATGGGTGCTTCGGAATTTTATAAATTGGTGATTGCGTTAATTGCCGTTTTTGCGGTAGCAGCATTTTTATATCTCTTTCTAAAGACGAGAATCGGACTGGCGATTCGAGCTACAGGAAACAATCCCGAAATGGTAAAATCCTCCTCTATCAATCCGGTAATGACCACGATTGTCGGACTTTGCGTCGCAAATGCATTTACCGGCTTGTCGGGATGTCTCTTAGCTCAGTCTCAGAAATCCGTAAACATCGATATCGGATCCGGAATGGTCACCATCGCATTGGCTTCCCTCTTAATCGGAAGCACCTTCATTCGAAGCAAGCGTATGGGATTTCGGATTATGGGAACGGTACTCGGAGCATTTATTTTTCGATTGGTTTATACCATCGCACTCCGCTTTAACATGCCGGCGTACATGCTAAAACTGGTATCCTCCGTCATCGTTATCTTGGCGATTTCAGGACCGTACTTAAAGAGCAGATTCCCTGAATATTATCGAAGACTGGAGAAGAAAAATGCTTAAGATTAACGATATTTCAAAAACATTTAATCCGGGAACCGTAAACGAAAAGACGGCGTTGTCCCATTTATCTTTGACAGTAAACGACGGAGATTTTATTTCTATTATCGGCTCTAACGGTGCGGGAAAATCCACACTGTTTAATGCCATCGCAGGTTCGTTTTTAACGGATTCAGGAAGTATTTATTTGGATGATGAGGACATTACCTTAACTCCGGAGCATGTGAGAGCAAAGACCATTGGTCGACTGTTCCAAGATCCCTTAAAGGGTACGGCACCGGATATGACCATCGAGG
>CAJOGB010000154.1 GCA_905233835.1 uncultured Lachnospiraceae bacterium | reverse complement strand
CTGATCGGGGCCGGAACATTGTTGATGGTTCTATAAAAAAACAAATTCTTTCGAGATTGACATGGGATTCTAACAAAACGGCATTGTATGAATTGAATTGTCGATTACTTGATGAGTGATAAAATCCGGTTTGCCGGGATGAGGGCTTAGCGCGTTATCTCGCAATATAATCGATTAACGAATCAGAGGTCTTGTATTTGAAATACAAGACCTCATCTGTGTATAAAATTAAATTTTGGCTACTATTTTACAAATATGGTATAATCATTAAAAATTAAGAAAAATCGTGAAAGTGACGGGTTTACCTGTGGGTTTACTAAAGGTTAGACGCTACTCAAACCTCCTATTTTACTAGCTTTTTGGCCATTCCCAAAATTCGAGTCCCGTCTCGCGCTCTTCTTTTTAATCCGGGATGCCACGGTTTTGCGCGCGCACGATAAACATACGTGATTTTATCGTGCACACACGATAAAATCAAAGTATAGAAATTGTATGAAACGATTGCAGGAGGAAACGTATGAATAAAAACATCCTGAAAAAGGTTATTTTAGAGCAGATTGAAATTATACAGAATAGATGGTTTTGCAATAGATGTAATACCGGTGCATAAATTTATACTTGATTAGTTACGAAAGGAGTTAATGTAATGAGAGTAGCAGTAACCTACGATAACGGAAATGTATTCGGACATTTCGGAAGAACAGAAGAGTTTAAGGTTTACGATATTGAAGACGGTAAAGTTGTAAATGCGCAGATTCTCGGTACCAACGGAGAAGGATGTGGAGCTCTTGCCGGTATTTTAAATATCGCGGATGTAGATGTTTTGATTTGCGGTGGAATCGGCGGTGGTGCAGTCCGCGCTCTTTCTGAAGCCGGAATCAAGTTGTATGCTGGTGCCAGCGGAAATACAGATGAAGTAGTAGCTGCATTCATTGAGGGCACTTTGGCTGCTGTTGGTGAAGCAAATTGTGATCATCACGACCATGAACATGGTGAAGGTCATTCCTGCGGACATGGCGGATGCCACAATCACTAATAAAAAATAGTAAAGAATATATAAGTAGGGAGTCGTTTGATTCCCTACTTTTTTTGTTTCTTTATAGGGTGGTTTTTGGTATGATGTAAAAGGCGTAAAAATGGTTTTTTTGGGAGAAAATTATGGATAAAACATGTGATATGCAAACAGTAAAAGAACATGAACTATCCCGTGAAAGGATAATTGTAAATACAAGTATCATCGGAATCGTCGCAAATGTGTTTTTGGCAGCATTTAAGGCTGTGATCGGACTAATGACAAATTCCATCGCGATTCTTTTGGATGCGGTGAATAACTTCTCCGATGCAGGTGCTTCCATCATTACGATTGTAGGCACCAAATTGGCCGGAAAAGAACCGGATAAAAAGCATCCCTTTGGTTATGGCAGAGTAGAGTACTTAAGTGCCATGGTGATTTCTTTGATTGTGCTTTATGCGGGTATTACATCTTTTGAGGAATCCGTTGAAAAAATCATCCATCCGGAGGCAGCGGAGTATACTACGGTTTCACTTGTAATCGTAGCGGTTGCTGTAGTTGTAAAAATCGTGTTGGGACGTTACGTAAAATCGGTGGGTATGAAAGTAAATTCCGATTCACTTGTTAATTCGGGAGAAGACGCCACCCTGGATTCTATAATTTCTGCATCAACTTTGGTTGCAGCAGGAATCTTTATGGCCTTTCATATTTCTTTGGAGGCATGGCTCGGTGCCATTATTTCCATCGTGATTATTAAATCCGGTGTGGAAATGTTAAAAGATACGATTTCTCAGATTTTGGGAGAAAGAAACGATGCCGAGTTGGCAAAGGCGATTAAAGATACGGTAATCAGTTTTCCGGGAGTGCAGGGTGCCTATGATTTGGTTTTAAATAACTATGGACCAAACACTTGGAATGGCTCCATCCATATTGAAGTGCCGGATACCTACTCCGCAGATCAGTTGGATCATCTGATTCGCGCAATCTCCATGAAGGTTCTTGCCGAGCATCAGGTGGTTCTTACAGCGGTTGGTGTGTATTCCGTAAACACCCAGGACGAAGAAGTGATAGCGGCCAGAAATAAAGTAAGCGAAATTGTTTTTTCTCATAAATATGTAAAACAGATGCACGGATTTTATCTTTTAAAAGAACCAAAATCCATGCGCTTTGATATCGTCGTAAGCTTTGATGCGAAGAATAGAAAAGGTGTTTATAACGAAGTGATAGCGGATGTACAAAATGCTTTTTTGGACTATGATCTGCAAGTGACCATGGACACCGATTATACGGAAGAATAGAAAAGGTTAAGAATGAAGGAAATTAGTTTAAAAGAGGTAAAAGAATTAAAAGAGGATTCATATGTATTTATCGATATTCGCGATGAGGGACTTCGTGCATACGGAATGATTCCGGGAGCAGTTGTCGCCAATTTTGACGGAGACGAAGCGGACTATAGCAAAGCAATAGCGGAGATTCCTGCGGATAAGAAACTTATTATTTATTGTCATGTGGGACGCAAGTCCAGAGAATTGGGAGATGTTTTTTGT
>CAJOGB010000153.1 GCA_905233835.1 uncultured Lachnospiraceae bacterium | reverse complement strand
TGCAAATATGAAAATGTTCAGGCTGGAAGGAACAGAGCACATGGACAAGGCTTACCATCAGAAGTGGTTTCATTTAAAAGGTGCTATATTCCCGGGGCTTTTGTTTGCACTGATTCCTGCAGCTCTTGTTGGACTTTTCATAAGTTTGATGGGTTGAATAAGAAAAGAGCTTTGAGGTGCTCTTTTTATATCGGTATGATATAATTTCCCTATCTACATCTTTTAGGGGGAAAATATGAGGACAATTCTTATTTGCATCTTAATCGGCTATGTCTTTGGAATGTTTTTAACCGCATTTTTTGTGGCAAAGGCATATACCGGAAAAGATATTTCCGAAATCGGTACCGGAAACCCGGGTATGGCAAACGTCATGGCGCGGATCGGAAAGGTGCCGGGACTTATTGTTTTGGCGGGGGATATCTTAAAAACAGTTCTTGCTATGGGTCTTTGTAAATTCCTGTTCTTTAATGATATTGGAAGCGCGGCAGGCTTATTTGCCGGATTTGGAGCGCTTTTGGGCCATAACTTCCCGGTGTGGCGGAAGTTTAAAGGCGGAAAAGGAGTAGCGGTTACCTGTGCCTGGATTATTTTATACATGCCCTTCGGTGGCATCGTATCTGCAGTGGCGGGCGGAATTATCACCATTCTTACCGGGCTTCTTCCATTGGGAGCGGTCTTAATTACCATCTTTGAAATTCCTTTTGCCTTCGCAGAAAAGGGATGGATGGCCACAGGAGTGATGTTTGTTTCCTTTTTAATTATGCTCTATCGAAACTTGCCGGGCTTTATTCGCGGATTTAAAAATGAGGAAAACCGCGAGTTTAAACGGGAACGTCATATTAAAAATTCCATCGGAACCATCCTGGTATTTATCGTGGTGGCGGCATTTTTGTTCTTTGATTTGACCCGAGCCGACGGGGGCAAAAAAACCTTCTTCGGTCCCACTACAGAACGAATGGATATTTCCGGGTATACAAGGGTGACCTCCATGGAGGAGCTTACCGATGAGGACTTTGATACCATTTTTTTGCAGACCGGAGTGGCGAAAGCAGGTGTTGAATCATTAATCAACATTCGCAAAATGTATTTATTATCTACGATTCAGGACCATTTTTTCGCAGAACCGGAAATCGAGGACTTTACCCTTCAAAAAATTCGCCATTTGGAACGTGTAACGGATGACAAAGGAGCCCGTACCATCCTTATCGTGGAGGACGGAGACATCATAGTTACCTTATCCAGTTACTGCGGCGGATGGCGTTACGGACATGCGGGATTGGTTTTGGACGCAAAAAACGGGGATGTGTTAGAGGCCATGACCTACGGAGAGCCATCGGAGATTCGAAATATTTCCCATTGGAGCGAATATCCGGCGTATACAATTCTTAGATCCAAGGATTTATCCAAGGAAGAGCGTGCCGAAGTGGCATCCTTTGCCAAAGAAAATCTTTTGGGAATCGATTATGCGCTTTTGGCCGCAAAACCACAGAAAAACATTAAACTTACCAATTGTTCTTTAGTGATTTGGCAGGCATATCAAACTGCGGGAATAAATATCGACAGTGACGGGGGATACTTTGTGTCACCGGAGGATATTCTCCATGACGATGATTTGGAAATTGTAATGGAATACGGATGTGAAATCTAAAAATAAAGTGGTAAAATAGACTTACTATATGTATAAAGGGGTGTTTATATGAGCAGAAGACTTGTGACCAGAAGTGATTTTGACGGTTTGGTATGTGCCATGCTGTTAAAGGAACTGGATTTGATTGATGACATTAAGTTTGTACATCCGAAGGACGTGCAGGACGGAAAGGTGGATCTGACGGGGGACGATATCACCACGAACCTTCCCTTCGATCCTCGTGTAAAACTGGCATTCGATCATCATGAATCCGAACTTCGCCGTGTGGATCCTGCGCTCGCAAAGGATAAGTTTATTATCGAAGGGGAAGCAAAATCCGCAGCACGAGTAGTATATAACTACTATGGTGGCGCAAAGGTATTTAAGAGAATTTCCGAAGAGATTATGACGGCCGTAGATAAGGGCGACAGTGCGGACTTTACGGTGGATGAGATTTTAAATCCAAAGGGTTGGGTTTTAATGAACTATATCATGGATGCCCGTACCGGACTTGGAAGATTCCATGATTTTAGAATCTCAAACTATGATCTTATGATGGAACTTATTGACTACTGCGTGGAGCATCCGATTGAAGATGTGTTAAAACTTCCGGATGTAAAGGAACGCGTGGATTTATATTTTGAGCAGCAGGAACTTTTCAAAAAACAGTTGGAGCGCATTGCCCGTGTGGAAGGAAAAGTGGTGGTTATCGATCTTCGAAACGAAGAGACCATTTATACCGGAAACCGTTTTATGATTTATGCAATGCATCCGGAGGTGGAGATGTCCGTGCATGTGGCATGGGGCTTTAAGAAGCAAAATACCGCAGTCATGATCGGAAAATCCATCGTTAATAAAAACTCCAAGGTAAATATCGGAGATTTGTGCTTAAAGTACGGTGGCGGCGGTCATGCAAACGCAGGTACCTGTCAGTTGGA
>CAJOGB010000152.1 GCA_905233835.1 uncultured Lachnospiraceae bacterium | reverse complement strand
TATCAGTTCGATTTTACCGAATAAAAAAATATGCCATCCGATGTAAAAATCGGATGGCTCTTTTTTATTTTTATTTATCAAAAGTCGCCGCCACTTTGGTAAGCAGATCTCGAATCTCCAAATGCTGTGGACACACGGTCTCACACATTCCGCACCCGATACAATCCGATGCTTTTCCATGTCCGTTTCCAATAAGATCGTTATTATAATGAACCTTTGTGGTCCAACTATGAAATGACTCGTGTGCGTTTAAAGCGGAAAACATATCAGGGATACGAATACTCATAGGGCATTCATTTTCCTCGATACAATAACGACAAGATGTACACGGTATCAAATCCATGCTCTTAAAAATATCGCACACTCCACGAATGGCTTCCATCTCTTTTTCATCCAGCGGTTTGAACTCTTTCATGGACGAAATGTTATCTTCCATTTGCACCATATCGCTCATGCCGGAAAGCACCACCGCCATCTTTGGAAAGCTTGCCGCAAATCGAATGGCATAACTGGCGTTGCTACCACCCTTTAAGTCGCGCAAAATCTGATCCGCCTTTTCAGGAAGATTTACCAAGGAGCCTCCCTTTACCGGTTCCATTACAAGCACGGGTTTGTTATGCTTCTCGCACACCTCATACACTTTTCGGCTTTCCACGGAATCATCTTCATAATCCACATAGTTAAACTGAATCTGGACCACTTCCACTTCCGGATGCTCCGTAAGAATCTTATCCAACACCACCGCTTTATCATGGAAAGATATACCCAAATGCTTAATTAAGCCTTCTTCTTTTAGCTTGTATGCAGTCTCATACGCCTTACAACGTTTGAATTTTTCATAATTATTTCGATCCTGCGCATGCATGAGATAAAAATCAAAATAAACCACATTGCACCACTTCAGCTGATTCTCAAAAAAAGGTCGGATATCTTCCTGTTTGTTAAAATAGGGATCTGTCAGTTTATTTGTAAGAAGGAACTTATCACGGGAATACCTTTTTGACAGACAATCCGCAATGGCCGTTTCCGACTGTCCGCCGATATATCCGTGAGCCGTATCGAAATAGTTAAAGCCTGCATCGATAAACGCGTCGATCATTTTTGAAAAAGCATCATAATCCACCTTTTCGCCATTCATCGGAAGGCGCATACAGCCGAATCCGAAATTGCCATTTATTTCCGGAAAAAATTTATTCTTTTCCATGAACTACCTCCCATCGCATATACCTTTTCCATTATTGTCTTCGCAAAGAAGACAACTCCACTTCATCAAATAAATTTAAAAATTCCTCGGTTATCTTTTCTTCAAACCGATGATACAAAGAAACCTCTTCTTCGCGTAGAACAATGGATGCACGGTTTTTTGAAACTCTTACCCTGAAATCAGAAAAACCGAGGGAGAACAAAATCCCCTCTGCCAGTTCCACTTTTTTTAACGCAGTTTCTGTTATCGTCTCATTCGGCTTTATTCTCGTAGCCAGACAAGCATAGGCCGGCTTATCCCAGGTAAACAGATTTGCCTCTTTGGATTTTTTCCGTATGTCGTCTTTTGTAAGGTTGCATAGTCGAAGGGGTGACAAAACCTGCATCTCTTGCAGCGCCTTTGCCCCCGGTCGTTCGCTTAAGTCATCTGACGCATTGGTTCCATCCATAATAACGTCATATCCGTCTTTTTTTGCTTCTTCACAGATTCTTGAAAAGATGGTTTTTTTACAATAATAGCATCGATTGTCCGGATTTTTTCTCACATCGGAATCTTCCAAAACATCGACAGAAAGCACCTTTAAGGATGCTCCCAGTTCTTTTGCAAGCCTTAGTGCATCCTCATATTCAAATTCCGGTTGGAACTGTGACTTTACGAAGTAAGCGGTCACATCCGCATCGCAGCTTTTTGCAAGGTACAAAAGGTAGGCGGAATCCACGCCTCCGGAAAATGCCAGTGCTACTTTTTTGTTCGTTTGAAAAAACTCTTTTGGTGTCATAATTAAAGTTTGTTTCTACCCGGGAAAGTATTATACTTATCTGCCTTCCACACAGGCTCGATTCCTTTTACCGCATCCGAAACCGAAATCTCTGCATCACCATGGTCCACATCAATTAAGGTATAGTTGTCATTTCCCATACCAAGTTCCTTCATGTAAGAAAGCTGGCGAAGTCCGTGTCTGGTTTCCATTCGCTCAATCAAATGTTTTCCGCCATCACCCGGAAGTGCATAAATCAAATCCACGCAGGCATTATCCACTGCCAAAATATCATAGGACGCCAAGATACCGATGTCCGGTGTAACCACAGGCTCTGCCTCGCATCCTTCACAGTCGCAGGATACGGACATATTTCTCATGACATTGATGAAGGAAACATGGTCTTTAAAGTGATCGATGGTAGCCTTTGTGGACTCGGCAATTCGTTCCATAAGTTCTTCTTTATCGATATCAAAAGGATTCGTTTGTGTATGGATTTCTGCCTTTCCGATTCGTCCATCCGCACATCCGATTCCGATGTTTTTGTTAGAACCACCGAAGCCGCCCATCACATGACCCTTAAAATGAGTAAGCGCAAGGAAGGAATCATAGTCTAAAAGGCTCTTTCCTACATGGATTTCGTCAAACCATTTTCCGCCCTTCACCGGAAGT
>CAJOGB010000151.1 GCA_905233835.1 uncultured Lachnospiraceae bacterium | reverse complement strand
TCCCATGCAGGTATATACATTTCCCTTCTTTAATTCACGCATCATCTTAGCGGAAATGTAATCCGGAACCATACGCTTCGCGGTACATTTTGCCGCCAATTCCGTTAAGTAATAATACTTGGAATCCTCGGTGATATTATCCTCATCCAAAACATAGATTAACTTCGGGAAGGCCGGTGTAATCCATACACCTTTTTCGTTCTTAACACCCTGCATTCTCTGAAGCATAACTTCCTTGATGATAAGAGCCAAATCTTCTCTGGTCTGTCCGTCTTCCACTTCATCTAAGTACATGAACATGGTAACAAACGGAGCCTGACCGTTACAGGTCATTAACGTAATGAGCTGATACTGAATGGTCTGAATACCGGATTTTACCTCAGACAAAAGTCTGGTTTCGGTGATCTTTGAAACGATTGCTTCATCGATGGTCTCTCCGCATTCTTTGCGCTCTTCAATTACCTGCTCACGAATCTTTTTTCTGCTGATGTCCACAAAAGGAGCCAGATGCGCCAAGGTGAAGGACTGTCCGCCGTACTGATTGGAAGCCACCTGTGCCACGATCTGTGTAGTAACATTACATGCGGTAAAGAAGCTGTGGGGCTTCTCAATCATAGTCTCGGAAATCACGGTTCCGTTCTGTAACATATCCTCTAAATTAATCAAATCGCAGTTATGCTCACGCATAGCGAAATAATCGGAATCGTGGAAGTGAATGATACCTTCTTCATGAGCCTTGGTGATTTCTTCCGGAAGAAGGATTCTCTTTGTTAAATCCTTGGAAACTTCACCTGCCATATAATCTCTCTGAGTAGAGTTAATTACCGGATTCTTATTGGAGTTTTCCTGCTTAACTTCCTCGTTTAACTGATCGATTAACGCAAGGATTCCGTTATCTGTGGTATTGGTCTTTCTGGACAACTCACGTTTATAACGATAACGCACATACTTCTGTGCCACTTCGTAACAACGCATCTCCATGATACCGGTCTCTACCATGTCCTGAATATCTTCCACATTTACGGCATGAGACATAGAGGCAACCTGCTTCGCAATCTTATCGGCCACTGCCTTAATCTGGTATTCATTCATCTGATGAATACTGTCGATTTCATTATTCGCTTTCTCAATAGCGGCGATGATTTTCTCTTCCTGAAAATCTACCTCTCTACCGTTTCTTTTAATGACGTTTGTACGAACTTTCGCTTCCAAAACTGCATCTCCCTCTGTTTTGTA
This sequence comes from uncultured Lachnospiraceae bacterium, assembly GCA_905233835.1. Classification (GTDB taxonomy): domain Bacteria; phylum Bacillota; class Clostridia; order Lachnospirales; family Lachnospiraceae; genus JAILEN01. Next base: position 1,401 of record CAJOGB010000151.1, on the reverse strand, counting down.
TTAATCCTATATATTGACGAAATCTAGATTGGAAATTGAATCATTCCACTAGATATTGTGTCCTCACCTATAATATAACAATTCTTTTAAAAAAGGAAGACCTAATTTTGTATTTAAACGTTTTCGTACATAAAAAAGCAAAAAAGACCGCAGCCCATTTAAGGCCACGGTCTGAAAAATCAACTGTTATTTTGTATCTTCGGAAATATCGATGCCGTAGTTTCTCGCCATCTGCTCCACCATATCTTCGGTAAAATTTCCTCCGAATTCGTCCACCAAAGTTTCCGCCAAGGACTGAATGGTGGAATCCATATAGAAATCCTTCATCTGAGAAACCGTGGGATCGGAATCCTCTTCATCCACGAAGGTCTCTTTTACTTCCTTTAACATCTGTTCCACAAAATATGCTTCAAAAGACTTCGCCGCATTTTCCAGTTCTTCTTTTGTGGATGTCTTTCCCAATCCGGAAAGACCGGATTTTGCTTTCTCAGTGGAAATCGTGCTCTGTGCCTGATTGGTTAAACTGCTGATATAAGATAAATCACTCATTTATTTCACCCTTTTATCGCTTTAAATTATTGGCGGTTTCCAACATGGAATCAGAGGTTGTAATCGCTTTTGAATTCAACTCATAGGCTCTTTGAGAAATGATAAGGCTTACCATTTCATCCGCAATATTTACATTGGATCCTTCCAAATATCCCTGTGCAACCGTACTTGGTGTAATAGGAAGATTGGTATTTCTCTCGTTAATGGCCTCACCGGATGCTTCGCTGGCCGCATAAAGGTTACCGGACTGCTTTTCCAAACCAACCGGATTCTGGAACTGATACAAACCGATATAGGTATTCATGGATACGAAGGTTCCGTCTGCCTGACGATAACCCAAAAGTCCGTCTTTTCCTACGCTTACCGTATCCGCTCCGACACCGTTTGGAAGCACGATTCTTTGTCCCGCGCTGCTCATTACCTTTAAACCTGCGGAGTTTGCAAGCACTCTGCTTCCGTCCGCATCCAAGGTCCAACCGAAGTTACCGTCTCTGGTGTAGTAGATCTGGCCATCCACACCTTGAACGGAATAGAAACCGCTTCCTTCGATAGCACACGCCATCTTATTATCGTTTGCCAAAAGTGCACCCTGAGTAAATGAAGCATTTACGGATGCCACTCTGGTACCAAGGCCCACCTGAGCGGCCGTCGGTTTTGTTTCACCGTTTGCCGTAGTGGTTTCTGCCTGAAGTGTCTGATACAAAAGTGATTTAAACTGAGTACTTTGACTCTTATACGCTGTGGTATTCACGTTTGCGATGTTATTTGCGATATTATCAACGGCTACCTGTTCGGAACGCATTCCGGATGCCGCTGTCCAAAGTGATCTTAACATACCGATTCTCCTATCTT
>CAJOGB010000150.1 GCA_905233835.1 uncultured Lachnospiraceae bacterium | reverse complement strand
CTCTCGAAGTTACTAAAACAGTACACGGTGAAGATACGGCCAAGAGCGTCATTAATGCAAGCGAAATTTTATTTAATCCGAAAATTGATTTTGCCGGAGTCAACGAAGAAACTTGCGAATTATTAAAACAGGAAGTCCCTTATAAAAAACAAGAAGGCTTTGAATTTCCTGCAAGCGTCGTGAACGTCCTTTCAAGCTCCGGAGCATGTGAGAGCAAAGACCATTGGTCGACTGTTCCAAGATCCCTTAAAGGGTACGGCACCGGATATGACCATCGAGGAAAACTTAAGTCTCGCGGCAGGTCATGGCGGTTGGTTATCTCGAGTTTCCAAAAAGGAAAAGGAAGAACTTCGTGAGAGAGTGGCACTTCTTAACATGGGCTTGGAAGATCGCATGAATGCACCGGTGGGACTTTTATCCGGTGGACAGCGTCAGGCTCTTACACTTTTAATGGCTACCATTAATCCGCCAAAGCTTCTTTTGTTGGATGAGCATACGGCGGCATTAGATCCGGCCACCAGTGAAAAGGTAATGGAGCTGACGGAAAAGATCGCTTCCGAAAATAAATTAACCTGTCTTGTGATTACCCATAACATGTATGCGGCACTGCAGCAGGGAAACAGAACCCTTATGATGGAAAACGGACAGATTGTTCTCGATATCGCAGGAAGCGAGAGAGAAAACTTAACCGTGGAAGATTTGCTTTTGAAGTTTAAAAATAAATCCGGTCACGATTTGGATAATGACCGAATCCTTCTTTCGGAATAAGTGTTATAATTACATACATGAATACTAAGACAAAGCAATTATTAGACAGACTAAACGAAACCCATACTTTGGAATTGGATGAGTACGAGTATCTTTTATCCAATGCGGATGAAGAATCTATGGCGTATGCGGCGGCATATGCGGTGGCTTATCAGAAGAAGTACTACGGGAATAAAGTATATATTCGCGGTTTGGTGGAGTTTACAAACTACTGTCGAAATAATTGCTTTTATTGTGGAATAAGAAAAGATAATAACGCCTGCGAACGGTATCGATTAAGTGTTGAAGAGATTTTAGACTGCGCTGATACGGGATACGATTTGGGATTTCGCACCCTAGTGTTACAGGGTGGAGAGGATGCATTCTTTTCCGATGAAATGATGTGTGAAATTATCCGTGGCGTAAAGGATTCTCATCCGGATATGGTGGTGACCTTATCCATCGGCGAAAAAAGTCGAAAGAGTTATGAGGCCTTTTATGAGTCGGGGGCGAGACGTTATCTTTTACGACATGAAACCGCTAATCCTGAACTTTATAGGAAGCTGCATCCAAAGGAAATGTCATGGGAGAATCGCATGAAGTGTTTACGCGACCTGCGGGACATCGGCTATCAGGTAGGAGCGGGATTTATGGTGGAATCTCCCTATCAAACCATGAGGGATTTGGCCTATGATTTAAAGTTTATTGAAGAGTTTCATCCGGATATGTGCGGTATTGGGCCCTACATTTCTCATCAGGATACGCCTTTTTCCGACAAAAAAAGCGGCACCTTAAATGTGACGCTTTATTGTTTATCTTTGATTCGAATGATTTATCCGCAGGTGTTACTTCCTGCCACCACGGCACTTGGCACCATCGATGCAAAGGGGCGTGAGAAAGGAATTTTAGCCGGCGCCAATGTGGTGATGCCAAACCTTTCACCTACGGATGTTCGAAAAAAATATTCTTTATATGATCATAAAATTTGTACCGGGGAAGAAGCGGCGGAGTGCATTAACTGCTTAAAAGGCCGGATTTCTTCCATCGGATATGAGATCGTTACAGATCAAGGAAATCGAGCAGGGTTTTAAAAGCCCTGCTTTTTTATTTATCTTTTTTTACCAGTCGGAGTCCCATCCGCTGTCCCAGTCGGAACCGGAATCCCAGTAAGTATCATATTTTATTTTTCGTTTTTTTTCAATTATAATAGGGAAGGAGATTACTTTAGGGAGGGCGTTTTATATGGAAGAAACTATGAATAGTTTACGAAAGAAATATATGCAGGAGTAGGGGGAATACAAATGTATAAGGCAAACGATCATCGATACGAAAATATGAAATACAATCGGTGCGGAAACAGCGGACTTTTGCTGCCGGCACTGTCTTTGGGCCTCTGGCATAACTTCGGTGATACCGGAGAGTATTCCAACATGGAAAAGATGTGTTTTACCGCATTCGATAACGGCATTACCCACTTTGATTTGGCTAATAACTACGGGCCGGAAGCCGGAAGTGCGGAGAGAAACTTTGGAAAGATTTTAAAGGAAAGCCTGGGGAGATATCGAGACGAGCTTATCATTTCCACAAAGGCGGGATATGATATGTGGCCGGGACCCTACGGAAACTGGGGCAGCAGAAAGTATTTAATCGCCAGTTTGGATCAGTCTCTATCTCGCATGGGACTTGAATATGTGGATATTTTTTATCACCACAGAATGGATCCGGAGACGCCCTTGGAAGAAACCATGGGAACTCTGGAGCAGATTGTGCGAAGCGGGAAGGCGCTTTATGTGGGACTTTCAAACTATGACGGCGAGACCTTGTTAAAAGCGGAAGCGATTTTAAATGAGCGACATGTGCCTTTTATCATCAATCAAAATCGCTATAACATGTT
>CAJOGB010000149.1 GCA_905233835.1 uncultured Lachnospiraceae bacterium | reverse complement strand
TTTTTATCTATGTAATATGATTCATTGCCCATTTTATTTGATTGTTCCGTAGAGTTTTCCATCCTCCACATCGATTAGAATGGTGTCTCCCATTCCCACTTCACCGGATAAAATCACCTTTGCGGCAATGGTTTCCACATGCTTTTGTAGGAAACGTTTTAAAGGTCTAGCGCCGTAGTTTGGATCATAGCCGTTATTGATGACAAACGCTCTTGCTTCACCGGTAAGTTCCACTTTAATATCCTTATCCTCTAACCGCTCATTTAACTCCGCAACAAGAAGAGTTACGATGTTTCCGATATTGTCTTTTGTCAACGGTTTAAAGAGAATAATCTCATCCAGACGATTCAAAAACTCCGGTCGGAAAGCTCCGCGAAGCTGTGCCATTACCGTCTCTTCCGCCTCTTCGGAGATATTTCCGTTTTCATCGATGCCTTCTAAAAGTTCCGAAGCACCAAGGTTTGAAGTCATGATGATAATGGTGTTTTTAAAGTCCACAGTTCTTCCCTGGGAGTCCGTAATACGTCCGTCGTCTAAGACTTGAAGCATGACGTTAAATACATCCGGATGGGCCTTTTCCACTTCATCGAAAAGCACTACGGAGTAGGGTTTTCTACGCACCGCTTCCGTAAGCTGTCCGCCCTCGTCATAGCCCACATATCCCGGAGGCGCTCCGATTAAGCGCGATACGGAATATTTCTCCATATATTCGCTCATGTCAATACGAACCATGTTGTTTTCATCGTCAAACAAGGCCTGGGCCAAGGTCTTTGCCAGTTCTGTTTTTCCCACACCGGTAGGGCCTAGGAATAAGAAGGAACCGATGGGTTTCCCCGGATCTTTAATGCCGGCACGGGAGCGAATAATGGCTTCCGTAACCTTTTGTACCGCCTCATCCTGTCCGATGACTCGCTTATGGAGTTCTTCGTCCAAATGCAAGGTCTTATTTCGCTCACTCTCATTTAGCTTTGTAACTGGGATTCCGGTCCAACGGGAGATAATCTTTGCGATTTCTTCTTCGGTGACGCTTTCACGTACCATGGTAATTTCCCGCTCTTTTACCGCTTCTTCTTCCTGCTCTAATTCCTCTTCCAACTTCGGAAGGGTTCCGTACTGTAATTCTGCAGCCTTTTCCAAATCGTACTTCTGCTGTGCAAGGGAGATTTCCTTTTTTACATCCTCGATTTTTTCACGAAGTTCGGAAACCTTTGCCACCGCATTTTTCTCGTTTTCCCACTTAGCCTTTTTATTATTCAAATCGTCACGAAGATCCGCCAACTCCTCCTGCAGGGCTTCCAAGCGCTCATGAGAGAGTTTGTCACTTTCCTTCTTTAGGGCAGTCTCTTCGATTTCCAACTGCATGACCTTTCGATTTAACTCATCCAATTCCACCGGCATGGAATCAAGCTCCGTCTTTATGGACGCACAGGCCTCATCCACCAAATCGATGGCCTTATCCGGCAGGAATCGATCGGAGATATAGCGATCGGATAAAGTAGCGGCAGATACTAAGGCTCCGTCTGTAATCTTTACCCCATGGAAGACCTCATAACGCTCCTTAATGCCTCGTAAAATAGAAATGGTATCCTCCACCGTAGGCTCATCCACCATAACAGGCTGGAAACGACGCTCTAGAGCAGGATCCTTTTCAATGTATTCTCGGTACTCATCTAAGGTTGTAGCACCGATGCAGTGCAGTTCTCCTCGGGCAAGCATTGGTTTTAGCATATTTCCCGCATCCATGGCGCCTTCCGATTTGCCTGCTCCAACGATGGTATGCAATTCATCGATAAAGAGGATGATTTCGCCGTCGGAGTTTTTAATCTCGTCTAAAACCGCCTTTAAACGCTCCTCAAACTCACCTCTATACTTTGCTCCCGCTACGAGAGACCCCATATCTAAGGCAAAGAGTTTTTTATTCTTTAAAGAATCCGGCACATCCCCTGCCACGATTCGCATGGCAAGACCTTCTACCGCCGCGGTTTTACCCACACCGGGCTCACCGATTAAAACCGGATTGTTCTTGGTCTTTCGGGATAAAATACGAATCACATTTCGAATCTCCGCATCTCGTCCGATGACAGGATCCAATTTTTGCTCTCTGGCACGCTCCACCATGTCATAGCCGTATTTTTCTAACGCATCAAAAGTAGCCTCCGGATTATCGGAAGTGACCCTTTGGTTTCCCCGGACAGTGGAAAGCACCTGAAGGAAACGATCTCTTGTAATTCCGAATTCCTTAAATTTTGATTTAATAGCCGCATTGGGTTTCTTAATCAGGGAAAGGAATAGATGCTCCACAGATACATACTCGTCTCCGAAAGCCTTGGCTTCATCTTCTGCATGTATTAAAACATCATTTAAGTATTTACCCATATAGACTTGACCGGCGCCGCTTACTTTTGTACGAGCCTCTACCATGGAGATGGCATCGTTTTTAAAGTAGGGTAGATTGATCTCCATCTTTTCAATAAGTTTTGGAATCAATCCGTCTTCCTGTTCCAGCAGCGCAAGTAAAAGATGCTCCGTATTCATAAGCAAGCTTCTCGCATGCATTAATGGCCTCTATGGATTTTTGTGTGAACTTCTGGATATTCATTCCCTTCACCTCCTATCGTATTCCATATCTCCTAAATTAAATCTTTCTTTAAAAATCCCCTGCAATCATGTTGCAGGGGATCAAAATGTCATTTCATCCTAATCTTTGTTATCCCATAATCGGAATTAATTTCTTAACTTCCGGTTCCGGCTTCTTTTCTACCTTCGGGATATCTAAGGTAAGGATTCCGTCTTCATAAGACGCTTTAATATCGTTTTCTGTAACAGCATCGCCAACATAGAAGCTTCTGCTGCAGCTACCGTAGTAGCGCTCTCTACGGATGTAGTTCGATTTCTTATCTTTCTCTTCCTTGTTCTCTGATGTAGTAGCGGATATGGTTAAATACTCATCCTTTAACTCGATCTCGATATCGTCTTTCTTCACACCCGGAAGTGCGATGCTGACTTCAAAAGCCTTCTCGGATTCTTTGATATCTGTTTTCATAAGTCCGTTCGCATTGCTGGTGCGGAAGGAAAAACTCTTCTGCGGATAATCAAAGAAATCGTCCAATAAACTTTCTCCAAAAACACTAGGTACTAACATAAGTCATTCCTCCTTTTGATAAAACAAAAATTCCGAGAGGATTATTTTTTCCTCTTTCTGACTATGTTATACACCCTGTTAGCACTCACGTCAATAGAGTGCTAACATTTTTAATAAATTTTTAATAATTTAATAGTTTGTTAATAAATCCGGGGTTTTGGATTGTCTATATCCG
>CAJOGB010000148.1 GCA_905233835.1 uncultured Lachnospiraceae bacterium | reverse complement strand
CTTACGTGGGACAAAATTACGGTAAACGTGACCCGAAGCGCATTCATGAGGGCGTTCGCGCTTCCATGACTGCGACCATAATCTATGGTCTTGTTGCCGGCGGACTTATGATTTTCTTACTTCGTCCGGCACTCCATTTATTCTTTGATGCATCCGTAGATATCGATGCCATGATGGTATGGTCAAAGCCTTATGTTTATTTGGCAGCGATTAACTTTATTCCGTTGGGAATGATTTTTGTATTTCGAAATACCATGCAGGGATGCGGAAGAGGATTTCTTCCTATGATGGGCGGTATCGTGGAATTTTTCGCTCGATTTATTGCGGCGGTAATTTCCATGAAACTCATGTTATACGGTTTGGCGGTTGCCTGCGATCCTTTGGCATGGCTTACCGCAGGTATTTATACCTTTTTGGCATATCGTTATATGATGAAGACTGTGGATGTGGAGTTAAAATAGATTAGTTTTTTGGGGGATGTTTTGTTACCTGGAGTATTTGAGGCAAAGAAAAAATCCGGAGAAGTTTACTACCGGAGCAGTATCACAAAGTATGGCAAGCATGTAAGTTTGGGCAGCTTTTCTACGGAAAAGAAGGCTCATAAAGCTTATCTTGAGGCTTGCCGGATTTATGAAGACACGCGGATTCATCCCTTAAATCTTCGGAGTCATATCAAAGAGCTGTCCTTTGAAAAGGGCATTATTATTTTAAATCACAGAGATTATAAAACCTATTTTAAAACTCCCATTTATTTGCGACAGGGATATTTTTCCTACTTTTTGGACGGAGTGGGAGAGTTAAAGTTTGACAATGATGATTTGTTTTACTATTCCGAACATCGGATTTTGCTGCACGACGGACATATGTATGTGAATGACTACGGCATGCAGTACGGAATATTGGCTCGCTATGGAATTAAAAACTATTCGGTTCCGGGCAAGGACTTTACCTTTGCCAACGGAGATACCAAGGATTATCGTTATTCCAACATCGTAGTGATCAATAAGTATCATGGTGTGACTTTCCATGAGGGAAAGGATGCTCCCTATCATGAAGCGCATATTCATCTAAACGGTGAGTATATCGTGGGTCGGTTCCCCACAGATGCAGAGGCTGCGGTGGCCTATAATAAGGCTGTGGATGCGGCTGTGGCGGCAGGGATAAAAAAGAACTTTATTCAGAACTATGTTTTGGAGTATACTCCTAAAGAGTACGCAGATGTCTATACCCGTATACAACTCTCGGGAAATTATATAGAATATCTAAAAGATAGGAGCAGCGAAAAAGGAACTCATGAATGAGCAATGTCGTTAACTTAATGACATTGAGTAATCTCTTGTCTCTTTTTTGTTAAATATTAAAAAATTATTAAGAATGATTCCAAAGTCTTTTTTCCTTGAATAAAAGATGCTAAAATTCGAATATCAACTCTTGGAACAAATCATTGGTACTTCGCCATCCCTTTCCATGAATTGTATTGAATCTTAATATTGTTGCACCTATAATGAAAGGAGAAGGAATAATTGGGATTTATTTTTGAAACTTTTATATTAAGCAAGACGGAATATGCGAAGATAGTGAGCGAGATAAATTCAAATTATGAAAAGTATCAGTCACGACCTTTTGCAGTGCATATGTCTTATGGTATCGATAATCGGGCATATTGGTATTATTTTGAAAACCATGGATATGATAATTATAATATCTATATGCGAGTGGAAATGTGAGGTGTTGAAAATGGAAGAACTAAAAACATTGTTAAATAATGTGGAAGATTCATATTTTGATTTCGTGTCTGCAATGCTTCACTATGCAGAAAAAAAAGAGACAAGACAAAAAGAATTGCTTCAGTATATGCATACGCATCCGCACGCATTATCATCGGACATTGTTAAATTTGTTTCTTTACAGGATGATTTTTCTGAAGATGCTGCGTATATGAAGGTAGTATAGAATAAAAGAATGAAGTTGCGATATGAAATAATTGAACAATCGGACCTCGAATGTCGAGGTCCTTTTCATTGCCTTTTTTTAGATACTAACTTATAATAATCAACGGAAAAAAGAAAAAGAGGTATTTAAAATGGCTGTAAAATACGTTAGTACGAGAAACAAAAAAGAAGAAGTGACGGCTTCCCAGGCGGTGCTTCAGGGATTGGCAAAGGACGGAGGATTATTTGTTCCTACCGAAGTGCCCGCGCTGGATAAGTCCTTTAAAGAACTTGCAGAGATGACTTATCAGGAAGTGGCATATGAAGTCATGAAACTTCTTCTTTCCGATTATACGGAAGAAGAGTTAAAGCATTGTATCAACTCCGCTTACGATGAGAAGTTTGATACAGAAGAGATTGCTCCTTTAGTATATGCAGACGGCGCATATTATTTGGAACTCTTCCACGGAAAGACCATCGCATTTAAGGATATGGCTCTTTCTATTTTGCCCCACCTTATGATTACGGCGGCAAAGAAAAACGGAGTAAAAAACGAGATCGTTATTTTAACCGCTACTTCCGGAGATACGGGAAAAGCTGCCATGGCAGGATTTGCGGATGTTAAAGGTACAAAGATTATCGTCTTTTATCCGAAGGACGGTGTGTCCGACATTCAAAAAGCACAGATGGTGACCCAGAAGGGTGACAATACTTTTG
>CAJOGB010000147.1 GCA_905233835.1 uncultured Lachnospiraceae bacterium | reverse complement strand
TTTACGGGAAATACAATACAAACCCCTATGAAAAACTGGAGTTTGATTTATTGTATATAAATGAAATGTCGATTTTAACAGATTTAAGACTGATGTTTGCCACGGTGGCGATTCTTTTTAATTCCGAGAGCACCAAAGGAGTAACCGGCACCACAGCGATAGACGAAGAGAAGCAGATATGAAAAAAGACATTTTATTTTTGTGCCAATTCTTTTACCCGGAATATAATTCCTCTGCGACTTTGCCGTTTGACACGGCAAAGTTTTTGGCGTCTCAAGGATACAGTGTCGGTGCACTTGTTGGCTATCCGAAGGAGTATAGCGTTGATAAGAATCTTTCGACGGAAGAAACGGTTGACGGAGTACACATCAAAAGAATCAAGTATTTGCAGCTTAATAGAGTTGGTGTAATCAGTCGTCTTATAAATTATTTTTCCTTTACGTTTGGCGCTTTCTTGAAACGTTCTTATCTTAAGAATTATAGAATAGTAGTAGTATATTCGAATCCGCCGATTCTTCCTATCATTCCTATTTTGGCAAAGAAAAAATATGGTACGAAATTTGTTTTCGTTGCCTATGATATATATCCGGAAGTTGCATATGCATCGAGGTTGCTTACACCGGACAGTGTAATTAGCAGATTCATGAATTGGATAAATCGACGACTCTATCAATCGGTTGATAGCGTTGTTTCGCTAACGGATGAGATGAAGGAATTTTTACTGGCGAATCGTAAGGAACTTACGAGGGATCGTGTAACCACAATACCCAATTGGGCGCATGAAAAAGAAAGTGAAGTATCTTGTAAAGCGTATGAGCGCTTTGGATATAAAGAAAACCAATTTATTGTATCTTATTTTGGAAATATGGGGACCTGCCAGGATGTAGATACCATGATGGAGGTGGCTAGTCTTTTAAGGGGCGATGATCGTGTTAGATTTTTAGTTGCCGGTCACGGAAATAAGAAGGATGCCGTTGCGGCTATGATTAAGGATAATCAGCTAAATAATGTGCAACTTTGTAGCTTTCTTTTGGACGAGGAATTTCAACAGGCGCTACAAATCAGCTCCTGCTGTATCGTTAGCTTGGAAAAAGGACTTATAGGAATGTGTGCGCCCAGCAAATACTATAGTTATTTGCAAGTAGGAAAACCGGTGCTCTCTGTGGTTGAAGCCGAAAGCTATTTGGCGAAAGAAGTAAGAGAACAAGGCATTGGGTATACGGTAGAAATCGGTGATACGAATGCCTTAAAAAATGCTATAATTGATATGGTTGAAAACCCCGAGAAGACCGTACAAATGGGACAAAAGGCAAAGGAATTGTATAAAGAGAGCTATGCCTATGAGGTTGCCATGAAAAAGTATGGAGAATTAATAAGTAAACTGATTTCGTAATATTCGTTATATTAGAAGGATAATAATCTTTAGGTTGATTTTAGTGGAGGAGAAAAGGATAGATGTTACACACAAATATTGCAGAAGATTTTAAGGATAAGACATTGGTGATCACCGGTGGAACGGGTTCATTTGGCTCAACTGTATTAAAACATTTTTTGACATCGGATATCGGAGAGATTCGAATTTTCAGCCGAGATGAAAAAAAGCAGGACTGGATGAGACATACGTTACAGGCGCAGTATCCTGAGTATGTGTCAAAGGTGAAGTTTTTTATCGGTGATGTTCGAAATATCGAATCTGTTCGCGATGTGCTTCATGGAGCAAATTACATTTTCCATGCGGCAGCTTTAAAGGAAGTCCCTTCCTGTGAATTCTTCCCAATGGAAGCGGTAAAGACAAACATCATCGGTACGGACAATGTAATTACAGCTGCAGTGGAAAACAATGTGGAGCGAGTTGTTTTCTTAAGTACAGATAAAGCTGCGTACCCGATTAACAGTATGGGAATGACAAAAGCAGTGGCGGAAAAAGTAGTTGCAGCCAGAGCGCAGACAGCGTTTGAAAGATCCGGAACGGTCCTTTCCTGCACCAGATATGGAAACGTTATGTGTAGTAGAGGCTCTGTTATTCCGCTATTTATCGAGCAGATTAAAAACCAGCACCCGATTACCATTACAGATCCGAACATGACACGATTCTTGATGAACCTGGATGAGGCGGTTGACTTGGTGGCTTTTGCGTTTAAGCATGCTGAGCCGGGAGATTTATTCATTCAAAAGGCGGATGCTTCTACCATTGGAGACCTTGCAGACGGTGTGATGAAGGTCTTCGGTGAAACCGAGAAGAAAATCATCGGAACAAGACATGGCGAAAAACTATACGAAACACTAATGACACGTGAAGAAAGACTTCGTTCTGTGGACATGGGTAATTACTTTAGAATTACGCCTGATGGAAGATCGTTAAACTACGATAAATTTTATGTGGATGGCGAAGTTTTAACAGAGGGCGAAGAAGCCTATACCTCTCATAACACAAAACGTCTTGATGTGGACGGCGTTGTAAAGAAAATCATGGAAACCGATTATGTAAAGGAAGAATTAGAAGGACGCCCACACGTTGTAGAGGCTTAAAACGCGTTGTAGGAGAAAACCGATTTGAAGATTTTAGTAACCGGTGCAAGCGGATTCGTTGGTAAAAACCTGGTAGAGACCTTAAAAACAATCCGTGACGGGAAAAAGAGAGATACTTCACTTGTTGTAGATGATATCTATGAATATGACAAAGAGT
>CAJOGB010000146.1 GCA_905233835.1 uncultured Lachnospiraceae bacterium | reverse complement strand
TTGAAAAAGGAGATTATAATCCAACCATTAATCTTTGCATTTCGATTTGCAAGGTGTTAAATAAGACATTGGATGAACTTTTTTGGGAAGAATAAAATATCATGACAGAAAAACATTTGGAGAAAAACATGGATTTAACATTAGGATATCTTTTAGCCATTAACGTAGTGGCGTTTTTAGCGTACGGACTGGATAAATATAAGGCAAAAAACAATCTTTGGCGAATTCCGGAAGCCACCCTTATTACGCTGGCTGTTATTGGCGGAAGTATCGGCGCACTTTTTGGAATGCGTTTTTTCCATCATAAAACGAAGAAACCGAAGTTTTCTGTCGGTGTACCCGTTATACTTATAATTCAGATTGTAATTATCATTCTTTATGAAGCTCATATGATTGGATAGGAAAAATGGTAGATGTGTTTGGCACTTTAGGGCCTGCTTGTAAAAATATAGAAGTATTGGATGACATGTTTGCACAGGGCATGACAGGGATGAGAATTAATCTATCTCATACTTTGCTTTTCGATTGTAAAGATGAGATTAAAAAGATTCATCGCGCTGCAGAAAAGCATGCAATAACTCCAAAGATTTTGATTGATATGCAGGGCCCGGAACTACGTATCAAAGATGTAAAAGAGGGCCTTATTTTAAAAGAGAATGATAGGGTTTCTCTTGGTGGGACCGGTATTTTTGTGGATAAGGTTGTTTTAAAGAACCTGGAAATCGGAACCGAAGTTCTTTTGGATGACGGAAAGATTCTGTTACGGGTAAGTGAAGTAAATGATGGATCCGCGGAGGCTATTATTCTTCGTGGAGGGACCCTTTTTTCAAGAAAAAGCATTGCTTTAGTTGGAAAAGAAGTTCGCATGCCTGCTATGACGGAGACGGATATAGAGAATCTAAAGGTTGCAAAAAATCTGGAAATCTATGGCATTATGCAACCCTTTGTAAGAAGCCGTGAGGACTTAACGGAAGTTCGAGATACCTTAAAGAAACTGGGGTGTGATGACATCAAAGTTTACGCAAAGATTGAGAACCTCACCGGTGTAAAAAACATTGAATCTTTTATCGACTTGTGCGATGAAGTGGTAATCGCCCGTGGAGACTTGGGAAATGCTATGCCGCTTTGGGAACTTCCAAAGGTGCAAAAACAAATCGCAGATATCTGTAACAAACATAAGAAACCCTTTATGGTAGTAACCCAAATGTTATCTTCTATGGAACACAGTATGGTGCCAACGAGAGCGGAAGTTAGCGATATCTATCGCGCGGTTTCAGAAGGTGCGAAATCTGTCATGGTAACGGGAGAAACTGCGGTGGGTGAATATCCTGCGGAGGTTATTAAGTATTTAAGAAATACAGCTGAAACTGTTTAACAGAAAGGAACAATAATGGCAAAACAAACTTGGCGCCCGGGGAATATGCTTTATCCCCTTCCTGCAGTGATGGTATCCTGCAAGACAAAAGACGAACGTCCAAATATCATAACCGTTGCATGGGCAGGAACGATTTGTTCTTCCCCCGCCATGCTTTCTGTCTCCGTCCGAAAGGATCGGTTTTCTCATCATATTATCAAAGAATCCGGAGAGTTCGTGGTAAACTTAGTTACAAAGGATTTGGCAAAGGCATGTGACTGGTGTGGAGTAAAGTCCGGAAGGGAATTTGATAAATTTAAAGAAATGCATTTAACAGAACTGGAATCTAATGATGTAGATGCACCTGGAATCGCAGAGAGCCCGGTAAATATCGAATGTAAAGTAAAACAGGTTTTAGAACTGGGAAGCCACGATATGTTCGTAGCGGAAGTAGTAAGCGTAACCATTGATGATAAATACATGGACGAAAACGGACGCTTTGACTTGGGAGCAGCCAACCTCATCACATATTCTCATGGAGAATATTATTCTTTGGGAGAAAAACTGGGTACTTTTGGTTATAGTGTTGCAAAGAAAAAGAAATAATTGACGATATTATTAAAGAATTATAAATGTGGTTGAAAGATATAAAAACCGTGTTATAATGAACTTACAAAGGAAGTCGGAAAGATAGTGCGCTATCTTCCTGGCGAAAGTCAAATTACAAAAGTAACTGCTTCGTCAAACGGAGCAGTTATTTTTTATTGAAAAAATAACCCCTCCGAGGTGATGCTCGGAAGGGTTTTATTTTATGCAGCTTCTGCGATTTCTTCTTCAGAGTTTGAGGAAAACTTCTTTACAAAGAATCCAAATACGTTTCGTACGAGGGGACCTGCAAAGAAAATCTGCCAGCAAAGCGCCATTAAAAAGTTCATGGCTGTGGTCTGGAGCCATACAGCGATGATTTCTTTTCCTGCATTCTTAAACAAAAGAGTCGCAGCAAAGCTCATAAGTGGGCACATCAAGCATACAGATATAGCTGAAATGGCAAGGATGATCATAATCATTGGGTTTTTCCCCGGAGTAACAAAGCGAAAAGCCAGTTTTTGAGCAAGTCGTCCTACAAAGATTAACTCCAGTGCAATGGCGATGGGCCACATAATAAGCAGCTCTTTAAAGGCTGCAAGGAAAACAAAATTCTTCATTCCGCCAACGCTTAATGCGATGTTATAGCAAATCATGGCATAGACCATGACAAATGCCATGAAAATTGTAAAAATAATATCTTGTTTTTTATTCTGTGGTAACATAGAAAACTCCTTTTTTGTGCTTTTGAT
>CAJOGB010000145.1 GCA_905233835.1 uncultured Lachnospiraceae bacterium | reverse complement strand
CTCAGATTTTGATTTTGTTTATTTTTCTTGGATTTTTGGAAAGCTGCGGTTACCTTGCCAGAGTAGCCTTTATTATGGACAGAATCTTTAGAAGATTCGGCCTTTCAGGAAAGTCCTTTATCCCGATGTTAATCGGCTCCGGATGCGGAATCCCGGGGGTTATGGCAAGCCGTACCATTGAAAATGAACGTGACCGAAGAATGACGATTATGACGACGACCTTTATACCTTGTGGTGCGAAGTTACCGATTATTGCGTTAGTCGCAGGTGCGTTTTTCCATAATTCCGGTGCGGTTGCAGTATCCGCATATTTTGTGGGTGTGGCAGCAATTATCTGCTCAGGTATTATTTTAAAGAAAACAAAGATGTTTGCGGGAGATCCGTCTCCGTTTGTTATGGAACTTCCGGCGTACCATTGGCCGACGGTGGAAAACGTGCTTCGTTCCATGTGGGAGCGTGGATGGTCCTTTATCAAGAAAGCAGGAACAGTTATTTTACTTTCCACCATTGTTATCTGGTTCTTAATGAGCTTCGGTACTGTAGATGGTTCGTTCAGAATGCTGGATGAATTGGAAATTGACCATTCAATTTTAGCAGGAATCGGAACAGCTTTATCCTTTATCTTCAAGCCGCTGGGATTTGGTACATGGCAGCTTTCAGTAGCAGCGATTACCGGACTGGTAGCAAAGGAAAACGTGGTTGCAACACTTGGTATGACCTTTGGTATTGCTTCCGACGTTGTAGAGGAAGCCGGAGACAATTACTGGGATGTATTGGCGGCAAGCGTTCCGGCAATCGCAGGATATGCTTACCTTGTATTTAACCTTTTGTGTGCACCGTGCTTCGCGGCAATGGGTGCCATCAAACGTGAAATGAATAATACAAAATGGTTCTGGTTTGCCATTGGATATCAGTGTGCACTTGCTTGGGTAGTTTCCCTTTGCATCTTCCAGATCGGCGGACTCTTTACCGGAGCCGTAAGCTTTGGGTTCGGAACCATTGTAGCGGTAGCGTTTATCGCAGTATTTATTTGGTTACTTTTCAGAAAAGGAACCGAGGAGGCATCTGAGGTTCAAATGTAATCAGACTGAAAGGATGTGATCTTATGCAAAGTGTCATAAGTACAGGAATTGTATTAACGGTATTGGTAATCACAGTAATTACCATCGTTAAAAAGATGATCAAAGACAAAAAAGCAGGGAAATCATCCTGTGGCTGTGATTGCAGAAGCTGTGGCGGAGCATGTGGTTGTAAATAGTTATTCTGTTTGACATATATACTCCTTTCATATATATACTTTTCATACTAAGAAACAGGCTTATCTCGAAAGGGATGGGCCTGTTTTGTTGATTTTTTAAAAATAGTGTATAATACGCTTTGAACACATGAGCGGAGGAAACTATGGCCAAGATAAAGTTTTCAATCATCATGCCTGCCTACGGAGTGGAAAAGCAGATTCGTTCTTCCATCGAATCTGTAATGACACAGACTTATTCCGAGTGGGAACTTTTGATTATCGATGATGCGTCCGAGGATTTAAGCGGAGAAATTGCAGAGAGTTTTTCTCAGATGGACTCTAAGATAAAGGTCGTCCATCATGATGCGAACCGCGGACCGGGCGAAGCCAGAAATACAGGTATGAAAAATGCAACCGGCGATTATATTTTGTTTATTGATGCCGGTGACTATATAGAAAATGAAACCTTACATACCATTCAAAGAAAACTCTTTGATTATGAAAGCGATGTGGTTATTTTCGGCTGTAAGGAAGAGTATTTAAAAACCGACGGGACCATGGCATATGTGGTATCCCATTCCCTTCCCACGGAGTTTTCCAATGATGCGGATACCATTCACAGACGTGTCATGGGATTAAATCGCGAGACCCTTTACGGTTATGTATGGAATAAGGCTTATAAGAGAAGCTTGATCGAAGCGCATGACTTTACCTTTGAAAAGATACCCTTCGGTGAGGATATTTTATTTAACATTGCCTACTTTGACCAAATCTCTTCCATGCAGATTTTAGGAGATGAGTTTTACCATTACAGAAATATTTTGGACGATAAAACCCGTCTTACCACAAAGTACGTACCGGGCTATTTCGATTATCAAAAGCGCCGTATCAATGAACTTTATCGTCAGCAGCAGGACTGGAATCTTTTGGATGAAAAGACCCTTTCCGGTTTGGCGTCCGAGTATTTCCGTTCTTTCTTATCCATGATGGAACGAGAGTATGAACACGGCGTAAGCAAAGAGGAAATCATGGAACGTGCCGCATCCGAAGCAAAAGAGGGACTTTACTGTTCCTTAAAGGATTATGTGCCAAAGGATTCAAAAACCTTCCGGTTTTTGTATGAGCCTTTAGCTTCCGGAGACTTTAAAAAGGGATTTCGTCGCATGAAGATGGTTTCCTTTGTTCGAAGAAATTTTGCAAAGAAGTTTGCGAAGTTAAAACAGAAGCGTTAACAATAGAAAATGGACACAAAATGGATATTGTGTACTTTAAAAAATCGAGATATAATATCCGTACCATATAAAAACAGGGATGTAAGATTATGTTTGCTACAGGGACGTACATAGCAGACTCATTTGCATGCAAGAAAGGAGGATGACATATGAATATCGGAATCATTGGCGCATCCTCTTTGGGATTTGCAAATTACGGAGCATATGACCGTCTGAAATCGCATAATCAACTTGGATCTTCTTCTTAGGTGTCGGAGCATCTACAGATAAGGTAGAGGGAAAGGATCCAAATGCCAGACCGGGATTTAAATCTTCTCCGGAAAACTGCGAGACCTGTCGTGAAAGAAGGTATCAGGACGGATCCGATGAAAACGTATCCTTCAAAGCTCCGGCGCATGTATCGCCACAGGCAGCAGGTGCGGCGGTTCGTGCTCACGAAGGCGAGCATGTATCCAATGCTTATAAGAAGGCTGCCATGGAAGGCGGAAAAGTCATTCATGCAGGGGTATCCATTCATACGGCGGTTTGCCCGGAATGCGGACGCACTTACGTATCCGGAGGAACCACCAATACCACTTTATCCCTACCGAAGGACGGACAGAAAAAAGACCCTTATAAAGAGAATGCGAAATCTCTTTTAAATGATATTGGTGTGGGTGCAAAAGCGAATTACGCAGTATAAAAGAACCGAGGATTTCTCCTCGGTTCTTTATTTCTTTTTTTGATTTTTTGTTCTTGATTTAATAAAGTCTCTGTACCAGTAAGCGGAATCCTTTAAGGTGCGCTCCTGGGTTTCGTAGTCCACATAGACAATTCCGAATCGATCCCGATATCCGAAGTTCCATTCAAAGTTATCAAGAAGAGACCATTCGAAGTATCCCCGAAGGTCAATTTCTTCCGTTACATCTTCCAAACGTCCTAAATACTTTTGCAAGAAGTTGACACGATCGGAATCGTGAACGCGACCGTCCAAGGAAACAAAGTCCGGATAGCAGCATCCGTTTTCCGTAATGTATAACGGTTTTTTGTAACGTTCATATAA
>CAJOGB010000144.1 GCA_905233835.1 uncultured Lachnospiraceae bacterium | reverse complement strand
CGTACAAAGTAGCTGTTCCATAGTAGTTTTCCTGAGCTTCAGCAACGATCTGATTTGCCAAAAGTGACAAAGTATAAGGATCGCTGGTGCCCATGAAAGTTGCAAAAGTAGGAATAGCTGCTGCAGAAAGCGCAGAATCTGTTCCGGATTTGATTGAAGCAGCTCCTCCTGTATATGTCTTAAGTCCTGACTGTAAGGTACCAAGTCCGTTATCAACCTGAGCAACACCGTCGGTGTAGGTTCCAAGACCATCAGCTAAAGTGCCGAGACCTGCGTCAAGCTGAGCAACACCATCGGTATACTGGGATAAACCATCGTTTAATGAGCCAGTACCATCGTTAACCTGAGAAAGTCCGTCTTCAATCTGATTTGAACCGTCAGCTAACTGCTGAGCTCCATCATAAAGCTGTTCAACACCGCTACGAAGTTTTCCAACATAGAAGAAAACTCCTCCTAAGATTAAAGCAGCGACAATAACAGTACTAAGGAGCGACTGCCATAATTTAATTTGTTTGTTCATTTCGTGTAATCCTCCCATGAATCATAAGTCTTCTTGATAATAAAAGATTCATAATAAATGCTCGAAGTGAAATGATGAAAAAGGATTACTTTACAGTAATATAGACACCTCCTTATTATTTGTACTCTTTCTTCAGAGTAAAAAGAGAAAGCAAAAACCGCTCTTTTCCGCTTTCCCCATCCTTATTTATATAATAATTTTCCCAACTTGTAAAACTTTTTTTCGCGATTTTTGGGCATTTTCACAATTTTTGGAAACTATTTACAAAAAACGAGTTTCCAACTTGTAACTTTTGACGATAAAAAATTATAGTATTATTTGTTAGATCTTCTCCAAATATGCATGGCTTCCGCTTCTTTGATTAACTCATCTCTAAAGTCCGGGTGTGCTACAGAGATAATCTTTTCTGCTCTCTCCCAAGCGGAGGATCCCTTTAAGTTTACCATTCCGTATTCGGTAACCAGGTAATGAACCTGTGGTCTGGTATCGGTAACAACAGATCCGTTTGCCAATGTTGGGCGAATGCGAGACTGTAAGGTTCCATCCTTTGCCTTAAAGGTGGAGGATAAGCAGATAAAGCTCTTTCCACCTTCGGATGCATAGGCTCCCATAACGAAATCCATCTGTCCGCCGGCTCCGGAAATATGCTTTGTACCTGCAGATTCCGCATTAACCTGTCCGTACAAATCCACGTCTACCGCATTGTTAATGGAAATAAACTTATCAATGGAAGAAATCACCTTAAAGTCATTGGTGTAATCCACCGGTGCACTCATACACTGTGGGTTATCATCCAAGTAATCATAGAGTTTCTGGCTTCCGGCACCGAAGGCGTAGGTCTGACGGAAACGGTCGATGTTCTTTTCGGCTCCTGTAATCTTTCCTGCTTTTGCGATATCTACAAAGGCATCTACATACATCTCCGTATGAACACCCAAGTCTTTTAAATCACTTTGTGCGATAAGAGATCCCACTGCATTTGGCATACCGCCGATTCCAAGCTGTAAGCATGCTCCGTTTGGAATCTCGTTTACAATCATCTCTGCCACTTTCTTATCGATTTCCGTGGCTTCTTTCGCAGGCGGAAGTTGTCCAAGTGCTGGATTATCTCCTTCTACGATGGCTTCAACCTGAGAAATATGAATCTCGGATTCAAAACCACCCAAGCAACGTGGCATGTTTTTATTTACTTCCACGATGATATGCTTTGCACCTTCGCATGCCGCCATCAAATGGGAAGCGGAAGGTCCGAAATTAAAGTATCCATGCTTATCCATAGGTGCCACCTGGCACATAAATACATCGGAAGGCTCAATGCTGGTACGATAATACTTGGGAAGTTCCGAATAACGAATGGGCGCATAGAAAGAAACCCCTTCGTTAATCATCTTTCTTTCCACTCCCGACATATGCCAAGAGTTCCAGCAGAAGTGCTCGATGGCATCTTCCCGTTCAAAAATCGCAGGCTTATGGAATAAGATTCCCCCGCGAACCTTAATATCTTTTAACTCGTCGGTACGCTTTGCCAAGGCCCTGTCCAATGACTCCGGCGTATTTACGCACCATCCGTAATCCACCCAATCTCCGGACTGTACGACTTTTACCGCTTCATCCGCAGTTTTTAATTTCTTCTTATATTCCTCTTCGTAGTTCATACCCGCCTCCTAGTTTGTTAAATTTTAAACATAGTATGAGTCTAGCACCTTTCACCCCATTTTTCAAGATATGTATAAAAGGGGTCAGACCCCTTTTCAGACCCCTTTTAATGCTACTATTACTTCTGTATGTTTTGTCATTGGAAACATATCGATGGGTTGGATCCCTTCGATTTGGTACAACCGCTTTCCATGCTTTGGACGAAGTATGTATTCCAAGTCCCGTTTTAAAGATTTTGGGCCACAGGAAATATAGACGATACGCTTCGGTTTGATTTTTAAAACAGAAGACAAAAAGTCTTTGGAACTTCCGCTGCGAGGCGGATCTAGTACAACAGTATCCGGACGTTTCTCATCTTTAGCCACTGTCTTTAATAAGTATTCTCCCGCGTCACCGCAGACAAAGGAGATATTTTTAATCCCATTATTCTTTGCATTTTGTCTGGCATCCTTTACGGCGTCTTTGTTTAATTCCACACCGATAACATTCTTTGCTCGGGATGATAAGGACATACCGATGGTTCCGGTTCCGCAGTA
>CAJOGB010000143.1 GCA_905233835.1 uncultured Lachnospiraceae bacterium | reverse complement strand
TCCAAAAAGCACGTACACGGGTGCAATATCACGACCTCTGTTTTCAGTAGGGCGCACTTCCACCAGGCGAACATTTTCAACTTTTTCAAAAGCAGCCTTTATGGTTTCTATGTTTGCATCCGTTTCTGAAGTTTTAACAGAAACATATAAATCAAATGCCACAGGAATATTGGATAGACTGTTTACAAACTCATCCAACAAATCCTCGTAATAAAGATGGAGTTGTACCGCTAAAATCGGCTTTGGGTTTTTATTTAATTCAGCGAGTTTGCTTTGGGAAAGAAGTTCAACTTCATCAAAGTTATACTTTTTTTCGTCCGTGCTTGGAACATAAACCACTTTACGTTCCGCCAGCTTAACCTTTACCTTATTTACAAAGGCCTTTGGCCCCTGATGTTTTAAAATTTCCACCCCTCGTTTCGCATGACGAAGGAATGCTTTTTTATCCATAAAAATAACTCCGTATTTTGCGGTTGTTATCCGCTTTTTTACAACATATGTATCATACCATAGTTTCTCTCATCTTGCGAAACAATAAAAACTTGTGTAGAATGAAACATAACTTTGAAACGAGAATATAAAGGGGAAACTATGAAGATACAGGAATCTGCACAGGATTATTTAGAAGCGATTTTAATCTTATCCAAACAACAACAGTACGTACGCGCCACCGATATCTGCGGATACTTCGGTTATGCCAGAGCCACCGTATCTGTATTTTTAAAACAGTTAAAAGAAAACGGATATGTTACCGTATCCGAGCACAATCATATTCGATTGACTCCGGAAGGATTGGCCATTGCGGAAGAAATGTATGAGCGTCATAACTTCCTTACGGATTTGTTTATCAAGCTCGGTGTCTCAGAAAAGGTTGCCACCGAAGATGCCTGTCGTGTGGAGCATTACGTTTCAAAAGAAACCTATGAAGCTATCAAAAAGCACTTTTCCTAAAGTGCTTTATTATATGTTGCAGGGGATATCATGATTACCAATCAAACCGCAGAAAATCAAAAAGGAACGCTTCGCTCATCTTTAACCGAAACACAAAAAACATATCTTAACGCATGGCTTATGATGAAAGTCTCTGCCGAAAACAGCGTTACTCTTTTCGGAAAACATCTCATAAAAAAAGAATGGGAAGACTATGCAAAAACCTTTGGTTTAAAAGATTTTGCATCTCTTCCCGAAAATGAACAAAATACATTATATAAAGACTGGGTCAGCTTTTTTGAAGCCTATTGCACCCTTTGTTTGACCGATCACACCTACGGTTCCATGCTCTTTGGACTAATCAAGGCAAAGGATGCGGACTTAAAAGAAAAGCTTGCATACGAGTTGGATCGCATGAGCTGTATTTTCCCGGAGAAACTGGGTTTAAAAGAAGCCTTTGCCCCTCTTCAAAAAGCCTCTGAAGAAGCCTATTATTCTGTAGTCAAATAAGAATCTACATTTTCGCTGTCCACTTTTGCATAGGGTAGGCGAATGTATTTCCCATCCAATAAATCCATATCGGAAACACTTTCATTTGTAGCAAGTCGATAGGCCAGCTCCAGCATAGCTTCTGCCTGGCCTTCTTTATCATTGTATACCGTTGCCACCATTGACTCCTCTTTTACAGCAGACAAGCCCTCATCGATACCGTCAATTCCAAAAATCGCAGGGAAATTCTTTTTGTCATACTCCAAACTTTCGTACGCATCAATTACCCCGAGTGCCATGGCATCATTATTGCAGATATATAGTTCAATATTCTTTTTCTGTTCCAAAAGCTGCAAGGTCTGGGTCTTTGCCTGATCCCGATTCCAGTTTGCAATGGCATTATCCACCTTTTCCAAGGTAATCCCCGCGTCTTGTATCGTGGAAACGGAATACTCCGTACGCACGATGGCGTCCTGATGTCCGGCTTCTCCCTCCAAAACCACATACTGAATCACACCATCCCTGTTTTTGTCAACCTCCGGATGATGATTGCAATAATCCGCCGCTAGTTCTCCTTCCATTATACCGGATTCCAAAGCTGTGGCTCCTACGTAATATAGTTCATCCCAGCGCTGCAAATCTTCTTCCACAAGTTCACGATTAAAAAACACCACCGGAACGTTTGCTTTTTCTGCCGCATCAATAATGGAAGATGGATCGGTACGGTCCACAAGATTGACGCAAATCACATCAAAATTCTTTTCTATCATCTCCTCCACCTGATCGTTTTGGGTGGACTGACTTGCCGCTGCATTATATATTTCAACCGTAACGGTAACACCGGTATCCTTTTCCACTTTCTCCGCATACGCCTCGAAAAAATCCATCATCTGACCCAAAAAGGCATCATACTGATCGTATAAAGTCACACCGATTTTAATACTGCTTTTCCCTTGATTTGTCGACTTTTTTCCGCAAGCGCATAAGCCAACCATCAGGCATCCTATCAAAACAATTGTTAGTACTTTTTTCCCCATTTCATCTTCTCCAATAACTATTGAGCCAACGGAAATACTATCTTTTCTATTTCAGAGTCGTACAAATTATCCTTTGTAATCCGATACAACGTGATTTCCGGCGCATTCCCCGAAACATTTCCAAGATTAAGCTTTTTATATAACATTTTTACGGCGGCGTATCCCATGGCAAATTCATTGGGCAACACAACCTCCGTTACCACGCCTTTATCCAAATAATAAATCACCTGTTCGGAATAACCTTCACAGATAATCCCAACCTGTCCTGCCACATCG
>CAJOGB010000142.1 GCA_905233835.1 uncultured Lachnospiraceae bacterium | reverse complement strand
AATCTGTTTTGAAATTGCTTTGGTAAGTGGATATAAGCGTGTACCGCTTCCTCCTGCTAAAATAATACCTTTCATCTTATAATTCTCCTTTCGCGCACTCTAAGGCGGCTTCGATTACTTTGTCCATATCATAATACTTGTACTGACCGAGGCGTCCTCCGAAGATGACGTTTTCTTCCTTCTTTGCAAGCTCGGCATATTTTTCGTACAAGGAGTTGTTTTTCTCATCATTTACCGGATAATAGGGTTCCACTCCCGGCTTCCATTCGGAGGAATACTCTCTGGAAATAATGGTAGTTGGCTGAGTTCCGAACTCAAAATGTTTATGCTCGATAATTCTCGTATACGGAACTTCGCGTTCGGTATAATTTACCACCGCATTCCCCTGGAAGTTTTCTTCGGAAAGTTCCTCCGTTTCAAAACGAACGGAACGATACTGTAGCGGCCCGAAACAAGAATCGTAGTACTCATCAATCTGTCCGGTAAACAAAATCTTTTCATAAGAAACTTCGGTCCCGTCGGACAACTTACCGGTCTTTTTCAAATCAAAAAAATCTTCACCGGTTTTAACATCAATGCCCTCTAGCATCTTCTCCACAATCTGGGTATAACCGCCGATTGGGATTCCCTGATAACGGGCATTGAAATAGTTATTATCATAGGTGAAACGAAGGGGAAGACGTTTAATAATAAATGAGGGAAGTTCCTCACATTTTCTGCCCCACTGTTTCTCCGTATAGCCTTTGATTAATTTCTCATATACGTCGCGTCCCACCAACGATAAGGCCTGTTCTTCCAAGTTCTTTGGATCCGTAATGTTTAACTCCGCAATCTGAGAAGCAATCTTTTCCTTTGCTTCCTTAGGGGTTTTGATTCCCCACATCTTTGAGAAGGTATTCATGTTAAACGGGAGATTGTATAACTCATCTTTGTAAACCGCCACCGGAGAATTAATATAGTTATTAAACTCCGCAAACTGATTTACATACTCCCAAGTACTTTTCTCATTTGTATGGAAAATATGAGCTCCGTAAATATGAACATTTATGTCGCTTCTTTTTTCCGTATAAATATTTCCCGCGATATGATTTCTTTTATCAATCACGAGAACCTTTTTTCCCTTTTTCTTCGCCTCATAGGCAAATGTGGCTCCAAATAATCCGGCACCCACAATCAAATAATCGTATTTCATACTTCCGTCAAAACGTTCCTTTCATTAGATGTACTCATACGAAGTTTATTATACCATACATCTTTGGAAGATGCGGTATAAAAAACAATACAATACAAGATGGACCATATATATTTTTAAAATCCAATTTGCTCTATTATTACACTAAAAAAGCAGCGGTTTTTATACCGCTGCTTTTAACGTTTTATTTGTACATTTCCTCGTAGTACTTCTGATAGTCACCGGAAGTTACGTTCTTCATCCAATCTTCATGTTCAAAGAACCATGCGATTGTCTTCTTGATGCCCTGTTCAAACATGGTTTCCGGCTCCCAGCCTACTTCACGTTTGATCTTGTCCGGAGCGATGGCATATCTTCTGTCATGGCCCTTACGATCGGTAACGTAAGTAATCAAGTTCTCGGAAACGTTGGCACGACGCGGATCGTTTTCCGGAAGCATTTCCAAAAGTGTATCTAAAATGATATGGATAATCTGGATGTTCTGACGCTCATTATGACCACCGATATTGTAAGTCTCGCCGAGCTTTCCGTTTTCCTGAACCATATCGATTCCCTTTGCATGATCATCTACATACAACCAGTCACGGATGTTCTTTCCGTCACCGTATACAGGAAGTTCTTTTCCCTGAAGGGCATTGTTAATGATAAGCGGAATAAGTTTCTCCGGGAACTGGTAAGGTCCGTAGTTGTTAGAGCAGTTTGTAATATTCGCCGGGAACTTATAAGTATCGATATAAGCCTTTACCAAGAAGTCAGAAGATGCCTTGGATGCGGAATACGGGCTGTGCGGATCGTACGGTGTTGTCTCATAGAAGTATGCGTTCGGGTCATCGTTTAATGAACCGTATACTTCGTCTGTGGAAACGTGTAAGAATTTCGTTCCTTCTTTAAAAGATCCGTCCGGCAACTCCCATGCAGCTTTTGCGCAGTTAAGCATAACAGCGGTTCCGAGTACGTTTGTCTGTACGAAGACTTCCGGATTCTTGATGGAACGGTCTACGTGAGACTCTGCCGCAAAATGAACTACGCGATCGATATCGTTTTCTTTAAAGATCTTCTCGATTGCTTCCTTGTCACAGATATCTGCACGAACAAAGGTATAGTTATCGCGATTCTCGACATCCTTTAAATTTTCAAGGTTTCCTGCATAAGTAAGCTTGTCTACGTTGATGATACGAATTTCGTTATCGTATTTACGGAACATATAATGAATATAGTTTGATCCGATAAATCCGGCACCACCTGTTACTAAATAAGTTCTCATGTTATTTTCCTCCATGATTTTACATATTGTTCAAATATACGTCTAATGCATCCTCCCACTGAGCCATAGCAAATTTATCAGTGGTAAGTTTTAACATCTTATTTTCCAAAATTGAAAATTTCGGACGATTTGCAGCAGACGGATTCATAGCTGCATACTGTTCTGAAGTTACATGGTTTACTTTTGTGGAAAGACCTTTCTTCTTAAAGATAGCTTCCGTAAAGTCTGCCCAGTTGGTATCGCCTTCGCAGGTCGCATGGTACACGCCGTATTCCTCAGTCGGCTCCATCAAGTGGATCAGCCT
>CAJOGB010000141.1 GCA_905233835.1 uncultured Lachnospiraceae bacterium | reverse complement strand
GTTCAGAACGTCGTGAGACAGTTCGGTCCCTATCCGGCGCGGGCGGAGGATATTTGAGAGGAGCTGCCCCTAGTACGAGAGGACCGGGGTGGACGGACCACTGGTGTACCTGCTGTCGACCAACGGCATCGCAGGGTAGCCAAGTCTGGAAGGGATAACCGCTGAAGGCATCTAAGCGGGAAGCCCACCTCAAGATGAGATATCCCATCCTATAAGGATATAAGATCCCTTGAAGACTACAAGGTTAATAGGGCAGAGGTGTAAGCACAGTAATGTGTTCAGCTGACTGTCACTAATCGATCGAAGGCTTTTTTCAAAGTATAGCGAATCGGAACTTATCAGTATGAAGTTTTGAAGGTACATAACTTGGCCCGGTGGCTCAGCTGGTTAGAGCGCCGCCCTGTCACGGCGGAGGTCGCGGGTTCGAGCCCCGCTCGGGTCGTTTTTTGTGTATTGACTTGCCTTCGCCGATGTGGCTCAATTGGCAGAGCAGCTGATTTGTAATCAGCAGGTTATCGGTTCGAGTCCGATCATCGGCTCTTAAAAATTTCATATTGTTAGATGGGTGGTTTCCCGAGTGGCCAAAGGGGACAGACTGTAAATCTGCTGCATTTGCTTCGGTGGTTCGAATCCACCACCACCCACTCGAGTACTTCTAAGTGCTCATAACGTCGCGGGATGGAGCAGTCTGGAAGCTCGCCGGGCTCATAACCCGGAGGTCATAGGTTCAAATCCTATTCCCGCAACTCGTGCCCAGTTAGCTCAGTTGGTAGAGCAGAGGACTGAAAATCCTCGTGTCCTTGGTTCGATTCCGAGACTGGGCACTTTTCTTTTAACCTGAAGCATACGT
This sequence comes from uncultured Lachnospiraceae bacterium, assembly GCA_905233835.1. GTDB lineage: Bacteria > Bacillota > Clostridia > Lachnospirales > Lachnospiraceae > JAILEN01. The sequence goes on along the minus strand of CAJOGB010000141.1, from coordinate 4,116 downwards.
CTTCGGGTTTTTTTATTTTATGAAATTGGATATAATACAGATAAGTAAGAACTTCAATCAAAGAGGAGGACAATATGGACAGTTGGATTTATATTTGGTTGGTGCTTTTGGTAGCTACGTTAATCCTGGAAGGAATTACGGTGGGACTTACTTCTATCTGGGTATCCGGTGGCGCTTTTGCGGCGCTTATCGTTGCATTTTTGCACGGACCCCAGTGGTTGCAGGTTACCGTATTTTTTGTGGTAACATTCATCCTATTGTTTTTCACCAGACCCTGGGCCATGAAGTATTTTAATAACAAACGTATACGCAGTAATTACGAAGAGACTATTGGCAAAGAAGTTCGTGTGATTGAACGTGTGGACAATCACTTGGAGACCGGTAAAGTTATTTATAACGGCATGGAGTGGACTGCCCGTAGCCTTAATGACGATGAGACATTCGAACCTGATGAGTATGCGATTGTTGAAAATGTGGTAGGTGTGAAACTTATCATTAAAAGAAAAGAAGCTTAAATATTAGGAAGGCATTATTTTAGATTCATGGAAGAGACAAAAAAGAAAAATACAATTCTTAGTAATGCATTTTTTATAATTCTGTTGGCTTCATATGGCTTTGTAGTTACAATGCTTTCCCAATTGGCGATTTACGGTGAGGGTGAAACAAATGGATTTGCCTTTTTCGTATATTCTTTTGCCATTGTTATTGGTGCTTTGCTGTTTGCACTTGTGGGCACATTGTTTCAATCAAACAACGTTCGAAGAGCCTCCCTGTTTATTGCGGATATGATTTTTCTTGTAATTATGGCGCTTTCCTTTTTCAAGGTAATAGAGTTTCAAAAATTCTATGGAATCGTGGCGCTTTGTGCCGGTTATATCGGTGGATTTATTTATTATTTGGCCATGGCGGAAATGGGAAAAATGAAGCACGGAAGCTTTGTTACACTTATTGGTGTGGCTATGACTTTTGTGTTACAGTTATCAGCGGGATTTTTACAGATTCCAATTACACCGGGAACAGTTTTGTGTTTCGTTTTCTTTTTGATGGTTTGTGCATTCTGTATGGATCATTATGTTTCTTCTTTTTTTGAAGAGATTCTTCCTTTCTCCGATAATAACGAAAAAGAAAAGGAACTGTCCGAAAGACGTGTCCAGCGACTTGTCGGCACTGCCTTTCTTATGATTGTGGCTATCGGTGTGGCAGAGGCATCTTGGGCTAATTATAACGCAGAGGCATTTGTTACCTATGGTTGGACCATGATGTCCATGGTGGTGGCCATGATTTTGGTTGGATATGTGGCAGATCGGTTTGGCGTTTTGGCATTGCCACATATCGGCCGGAATTTATTGTTATTCGATTGTTGTTATTCTTTTTCTGCGAGGGAGTTATAAGTGCCTATTTGATGCTGGGATTTTGGTTGGTGGCTCCCGCCACAAAGCATCCATACATTTGGGCATCCGGCGGAAATTTTGTGAAGGCTTTTCAAATTTTGTTTTTGATGGTAGTCCATGATTTTTCTCCTGCGGCCATGTTTGGATTAACGTTTGCACAGGCAACCGCCATTGCACTTTTGTTTTGGGTCTTCTATAACAAACCTCAGGAAGTGTATCCGGAACCGGAAAAAGGAGATGTGTTCGGAACATTTTGTGATAAATATCATTTTACTCCCAGAGAGCGTGACGTGATGCAGGCCATTATTTCTTCCGAGGATACGGCCAAGGCATTATGCATCGATTTGGATATTTCCGAGCGAATGTTTTACCGTTACATCCGCCAGATGTGCGACAAAGTCGGCAGTGTTGATAACCGAAACGGACTTGTAAAAAAATATCTTACCTTTACTGAAAAGTAGTTCAGTATGGGGTTCAGAATAGATAGGTCATAAATATGAACCTATCTATTTTTTTGTGTTCATGGTATTTTTTACTGGCGATGAGGCGAAGGACAGAGACTGCCTCAGGGGAGAGATATTATATAAGACGAAAAAGGGAAAGGAGTTACTTCATGTCAGCAATTTTTGGCTCAACATTTCAGGTCGTATTTATTTTTGCCATGTTGGCAGTGGGAGTAATCATTTCTCAGTTTCGGCGCTAAGATTAAAATTAAAGTTTTTTAAAGATTACTCTGTCATAAGAGCAAGCGATTCAAAACAAGAATTCGCTTGCTTTTTTATTTTGTCATGAAGAATGAAATTGGGTGTGGTATGATAGAAAAACAGACAGCATATGAGGAGGAATGGGATATGCCCGGATTTCGATCACACTATTTTTTCGGAGACGAATGTGCAAAGGCTTTTGAGGAAATGCCTCAGTGCATTTTAAAACACAGAAACGTATATAATCTGGGTCAGCAGGGGCCGGATATTTTCTTTTATTGCCCCCAGGCCCATCTTTTTTATCCGAAAAATGTGGGATTTTTAATGCATTCCGATCGTGTGGGAGAGTTTTTTAAAAACCTGCTTCGTGTTCGCGAAAGTTTTTTGGTTTTGGAAGATCGAGAAATTGCAGACGCCTATATCTTAGGGTTCATGGGTCACTACAGTTTGGATACGGTGGCACACCCTTATGTTCATGACAGAGCCGAAAAGATGAAGTATCGCCATGAGTTTTCAAAGAGCTTCGGAATCCATGTACTTTTGGAAACGGATATCGACAATGATAACGTTCGTCACTTCTTAAACTGCGAACCCATCGAGTTCAATCACTACGATACCATTAAAGTAAGTAAAAAAGAGAGAAATACCGTGGCACTTCTTCTGGAGCTTTCCATCGCCATGACCTATCCGGAAAATGCCATAAAAAAACGTCATGTCAAAAAGGCCATCACCTTTTCGAGAAAGCTTTTTAAGATGATGACAGATCCCCACGGAAGAAAGAAGGCTTTTGTGAAGTGGATCGACATGACCTTCTTTAAACATATCTTCTTAAGTGCCGTGATTTCAAAGGATGATGAGCAAACCTACGAGGATCCTTGTAATATGAGTCATAAAGAGTACAAGAATCCTTGGAAGCCGGAAGTAAAAATCACAAAGGATTTTTATGAGCTTATGGGAGAGGCAAAAGAAAATTACATGGTACGTTTATCCTTGTTTGAGGAAAATAAAACGGAAGAATTACTTAAAAATCTCGGGGATTTAAGTTATGACAGCGGGCTTCCCTTACCCCTTGTTTATCCCGAGGATGATATCGCTTAAAACAAACATAAATAACCTGTTGAAAAGATTGTTGAAACATATTACAATAAAACTTACTCGCCCTTCCTTTTGGGCGAATACTACTTGGTGTGAGAGAAAAGATGAAAGAGACAGCATATGATTAAGGGACGTAAAGGGGAAATAGGGAAACTACAGGATTTTGTAAAATCCGATGCGCGTGTTTTGATGCTTTATGGAAGAGTCGGAATCGGGAAAACCGCTCTTCTTTTAGAATTCCTGAAAAAACAATCGGGAATGTATTATAATGCCTATCCAACAACCGCCAAGAGGCAGATGAGTTACTTGTCAAAAGCCTTTGGTGCAAAGGAAGATTTGAGTTTGGAAGAGCTTCTGCAGAAGATGACCCTGCAGGCAAAGGACAATTCTTATGTCTTTGTCATCGATAACTACAGTGCTTTTGTAAAATCGGATCCTACCTTTGCAAAACGGCTTCATGACTTTGTAAAAGATAAGTGGGCGGTGACCAATTGTAAACTCATTCTTTGTGAAGACTCATATCTGAATGCCACGAAGATGATGGTCTCTCCGGGAGCCATTTGGCAGGATTTTTCTCCTGTTTGTATGGAACTAAAAGCTCTTTATTTTTATGAAGCCCAGTTATTCTATAAGGATGCTTTGCCGGAGGAAAAAGTATTTTACTATGCCATTACCGGCGGAATCCCCACACTTTTGTGTCGGTTGGAACAGTCTTTGGAGGAGTCCGTTAAAAAACTATATTTATCGGAAGAGGAACCTTTCTATTTACCGGAAAAGATTTTCGGGGCGGAGCTTCGAGAGATGTCTTATTACAACACACTTCTTGAAACCTTGGCTTCCGGAAAGAATCGCGTGAACCAGATTTCCGCAGAGGTGGAAAAGCCGAAGGACGTGGTGGTTCCGTATCTTACCACATTAATGAATAT
>CAJOGB010000140.1 GCA_905233835.1 uncultured Lachnospiraceae bacterium | reverse complement strand
ATGCTAATAGCAATAGCCTGTCCTGAAAGAGCACCAACCTGAAGGTTCTTGTTTGTGAAAGAACCATCTAACAAGTTCATAGTATTGAACTGTGTGGTTGAAGAAATACGTCCGATTTCGGATGTTAACTCGTCGATCTCAGCCTTGATTGCTGAACGGTCAACTGAAGTATTGGTATCGTTAGCTGCCTGAGTAGCTAATTCGTTCATTCTCTGTAAGATAGAGTGAACTTCGTTTAATGCACCTTCAGCTGTCTGTACTACAGAAATACCATCCTGTGCGTTTGTAGAAGCTTTATCCAAGCCTCTGATCTGGCTGCGCATCTTTTCAGAAATTGAAAGACCTGCTGCATCGTCAGCTGCACGGTTAATCTTATAACCGGATGCTAACTTCTCTGTTGATTTTGCCTGAGCTCCTGATGTAATACCTAACTGTCTGTTGGTATTAGCTGCTTGCATGTTGTGCTGTACTACCATAATTCATTCCTCCTTGAATTTACTGTAACTTCCTTGTTACATTTACTTTACATATGGTTGCTTTTTTGTAAACCCGCACCGCCTGGCCGTACGCCCCATTTGGATTGGGATTACTTACACATTTATCTTTACACTTAAGTTATCGGAAGGTATTCGAAAAACTTAAGAGTAAATTCGAAAAAAATTTATTTATTTGAATCAAAGAACTGTGGATCGTAATAATTCGCCCGCGACATGTTGGTATAATAGGCGCTTACCGCCTTTTGGCTCTGGCGAACTTTCTTCACTTGTTTTTTGATTCCAGCGAACTTGATGGTCGCCAGGTCACGATTGACCTTTTCCTGGGACTGAACCTTTGCGCTTAAATCTGTAATCTCTCGAATCAGATCCTGCATGCGCTTAATCTCGGAAGCATATTTCTCACGATTTACGGATAATTCCTTTTCTACTTTTTTGAAAAGTTCTTCAAATCCGGCATCCAAGTCTACAATCTGCTGTACCAGACGTTCTTTTTCATCAACATTTCTTTCAAATTCGTCTGCAGCTGCATTGTCATCTTCCAAGATGTCTTTTTGTTCTTCATTCCTACGAATGATGTCCTTTAAAATACGAACCTTTTTTTCAAGGCTCTCTCTTAATATAATGATGTAATTCTCTTCCATATTCTCTCGCAAATAAAATTTTCACTCTATAAGAATTATATCACGGTATTTTTTAAAAGTGTAGATTTTACACGAAATACCACTTTTGTGTATTTAGCTGACTTTTGTACCGTTGCAGGTAAGCACCATCACTTCTTTCCAGGTATCTCTCATGGTACGAAGATGTTCAAGCACCTCTTCCAAGATTTCCGGATCCTTTGTCATGTTTGCTTCCAAAAGTCTCTGTCTGATGTATTTATAGACGTTATCGAAGTCCTCTGCCACTTTATATTTTCTGTTTAAAGTAATCTGGAATTCTTCGATGATACGATCTGTCTTTCGAATATTAATGTGAGCTTTCTCGATTTCTTTTCTCTCGCAAGCCACGATAGCAATATTACAAAACTTAATCGCTCCCTCGTAAAGCATTAATGTAAGCTCCGCAGGTGAAGCGGTCATGATTTTATTGTTTGCATAAGCAGCATAACCATTATTTGGTGCCATAACGAGTGCTCCTTTCAAACGTCCCTGTTTTTCTTTAACTAGTTATCGTCATCCGGAGGGTAAAACCTTACCCTCCGATGACATTATTTTTTAGCCTCCGAGTAATCCGGTTAAAGAGCTTGAGTTTGCCTGCATGTTGGAAAGCGCTTTTTCCATAGCTGCAAACTGCTTATAGTATCTGTTCTCCATATCAGAAATTCTGGTTTCCCAAGTCTTGATCATCTTGGTGTAATCGCTGTACTCGGATTTCATCTCCTTATCGTTATAGATGGTATAAGCACTTCTTAATGAAGAAGACTTCATCTGCTTATCTAAGCTCTTATATAATCCATCCGTAACGTTCTTAAGCAAATCGATGACTGCATCCGGATCTTCTGCGATTGCTGCTTTTAACTTATCCTTATTGGCTGAGGTGTAGGTATCGTCCTCATCACCGTCAATATGATAAGAATACTTCTCATCTGCCGGAGCACTGAAATATCCCAATGTGGAAATACCAAAGTTAGCTAAACTGTATTTCTTTCCATTGATTTCATAACTCTTTGTCATGGAAGTTGACATAACGTTTAAGATATTTCCGATGGTAGAATCTCTGCGGAGCAATGCATCTTTAATCTTCTGCTCCCATTTTTCCACCTGCTTATCGGTCATCTCGGACTTCTCGTCGTCGGTAAGCGGCTCGTAACCCTTCGCGGAATCCGCATTGTACTGAGCCTGTAAGTAATTTACTACTTCGTTGTACTGATTTAAGAAGTCTTTTACCTTATCATAAATGCCATCCACATCGGTAGATGTGGTAATGGTGATTCCGTCGCCTGTGGTAATACCGCTGGCGGTAATGGAAATACCATTAATGGAATAAGAGTTGGATGAACTGGTAAAGGTGGCTCCGTTTAATTCGATCTCAGAATCTTCACCGTTTACACGGACAGCATCGCTGTTATAGTAACCGGAATTATCTGCTACCGCCGTCTGTGCTTTTGTCTTTAAAGCTTCTGCCAAAGATGTAAAGTAAGCATCATCCGCATCATCGGAATAAGATCCATTATTTACATCATAAAGTGCATTCGTTTTTATTTCTGCATTGGCTTCTTTGATGGCGGTCTCATTTTCACTGTAGGTTCTTTCCATAGCAGTGATCGCAGCCTCTAAATCAGCGACCCCCTTTACTTCAGCAACTGCTTCCGCATTTTCTTCCTCTG
>CAJOGB010000139.1 GCA_905233835.1 uncultured Lachnospiraceae bacterium | reverse complement strand
CGCAGATAAGGTGCAGCATTCTTCGGATTTAAATCCTTGGATGATTCTTCCGGTGTGCGGATGGTTTGCCATTATGCAGATGTTGTCTCTAAAGTTTTACGGTTCTCGGGAAGGAAAGCCTGCTTCCAAAGGATATGAGGTTGCAAGGCACATCATTGGATTTTTGGCAGCCTATACCTTTTCTGTATATATGATGCAAGGCTACATCATCAGCTGGTGGAACGAATCCTGTCAGCTGGTGGCGCTTCAGGCAGTCAACATTCATGTATGGGATTTTGTGACCATATTTTCTGTTTTTGGAATGTGCCTTGTTTTTGCCTTCTTTTATGACAACATCGTCGTGGCGCTTGTGAAAAAGATTTATTGTTTGATCGCCTCTAAGATATAGGTGGCGATCCAAGCCATGGCCTGGTCGTTTGGATGCTGGGCCACGTCATAGACATTGATTTTATGGGCCTGACCGTCGTCACCCCAGACAATGTCTCCCATTTTGGAACGAAAGATGGCTTCGTTTTCTCCTGTGGTAAGTGGAGTTAAGTCGATGTAATCCACCTTGCAAGCGGCGGCGGCCTGTTGCTTGATGGAGTTGATATTTCCGTTATCCCAGAAGTTTCCGATGAGCATGACTTGAGCGTTTGGCGCATGAGCCTTGATGTAGGTAAGCATATTTTCGTAATCGCTTTCCAAGCCGGTTTCATCGATAAGACCGTCACCAAGCTGCACGGTTACCAAATCCAAGTCATCGTTTAAGTAAGGCTCCAACTGGTTTAGAATCGTAAGTCGATCGTTACCGGTTAGCGCCTTTTCCCAAGGGATGAAAGAGCAAAGGGATACGGATGTGTTTTTTCCGTAGCGAACGAGAAGCTGGGACTGAACCAAATGGACGTAGTCGTTTTCTCTGGAGGAAGCGGCCATGCCCCAGGCACCCCACCAATAATCACAGATTTGGTGGATGGTAACGGAGTTTCCGATGGCCAGATACTGGAAGGGTTCTGCTTGAACCTGCGGAGTAGATACCTGCGGCTGGGTGACTTCTGTAGTATCCGTGGCTTCCGAGGTTTCGCCCTGGTCTACGGTGGCGTTCGAGTCTGCCGGTAGCTCTGTCCCTTCGGTCGAATCGCTTTGGGTTGTTTCCGCGAAAGCGTCTGTGTTTGTGCTTTCCAAAACATCGTTTGGAAGATCTACGACGTAGACCACGTCTTCCTGCTCCTTGATTTCGGTAGCAGCGGTGTGGACCGGTTTATTATGACTTTTTCGTTCTACGTATATTCCTGCGGTTATCAAAAGTAAAATGGCTGAAAAGCACAGCGCCGGCGGTAATAATTTTTCTGCTAATCTCATTTGAACACCTGATTATAATGCTTATGTGTCTTTCGAACTATTTTATCACATTCGTCGGATGGCAAAGCATTAAAAATATATTATAATAACGAAATGCGAAAAATCGCATAAATAAAAAAGAGAATTCCTATATGAAACGAAAAGAACAAATCGTAAAAATTTTAATATTTGTATGCCTTTTAACTCTACCCTGGGTCATTTGGTATTTCCCGGGAAAACCGGGAAAGAGTTTACGAAAGAACTATTCCTATGAGTTAAAGGAAAACCGAAATATCTATGATTTAAAAGACGGAGTGGAGAATGCCTATAACGACCGCATCCCCTTCCGTTCCTTTTTGATTACCGAATATCAAAATGTAAATCAGTCCATGGATAAGGCCTATAAAAGGGGACCCCAGCGAAAGCTAATTGCCCTTTTGTATACCGAAGATCCGGCCGCTTCCGCGAAAAAATCAAGTGTAGACGAAGCGGAATTTGAATGGCTTTTGGGAAAAGAAGATGAAACCATGATGGAGGAGGATCACATCCATGACTATGTGATTTCGGAAATCGTGGATCCTTCCTTTGATAATTTCGGTTATACCGTTTATACCTGCTCTTACTGCGGAGATGAGATTAAAAAAGATTTCGTGGATAAGATGATTGACGATACCTTTTTGCCGCCGGATATGTCCGATACTTTTGTGGTAACGGGACGAAGCGACTGGTTGTTTTTGTTTGATTATCTCCACATGTACGATTTGTACCAGGGAAAAAATCTTTTAGATGATGAAAAGTTAGAGCAACGATGCAGCACCTATGCACTGTTTGCAAAGGAATGCGAAAAGCGTGGAATTAAAGTGGGGCTTCTAATTGCTCCCGCAAAATACCAAGTCTACGACGAATACATGCCAAGCCTTGAGATTGAATCCGAAGAAAAGCAGATGGATAAAATCGTAGACTATGTGCGAAAGAATTCCGAGGTGCCAATTGCTTATCCTCGTAAGGAACTTGACTATGCGGATCGCTATTATCAGACCTACTTCCGCTATGACAGTCACTGGAATCAGGTGGGCGGCTACATCGGTGTCATGAGTTTGTATAAGGAAATGGGCCTTGATGTGACCCCAATGCGAAGCGTGGAAATCACCCGTGCCAAAAAGAAACCCACCCAGTGTGTGGATTTGTTCGGCATGATTGGCCGGGATTACAGCGATTTTGAACATAAAGATTATAACTATAAAGTAAAGTATAAGCCGGATGTGAAGGCGACGAATACGCCTACCACACCGATTTATGAGATGGAACCCATTCAGGAAATGACCTCCGATGCGGATAACGATTTGCATTTTGTGTTAATGGGTGACAGCTTCCGTGCTCAGTTGGCGCCATACGTGGCAAAGGATTTTAAAAAGACCACCTTCATCGATAAAAACGTGTATGCAAGGGAAGCCATGGAAAGTGCCGGATATAACTATGAAGAGCTGATGAACAGGCTCATTGAAGATGTCCATGACGCAGATTATTTGGTGC
>CAJOGB010000138.1:5356-6912 GCA_905233835.1 uncultured Lachnospiraceae bacterium | reverse complement strand
CCCGATGCCGCTTCCGCCGTATTCCCTGGTTCGTGCCTTATCCACTTTGTAGAATTTTTCCCAAATACGATCGATGCTTTCCTCAGGAATTGGGTCTCCGGTATTGAATACGGAAACTCGCACATCCCCGCCGCGATCTGCAACTTTGATCCGCACCTGTTTGTCATACTTTGCATAATGAATTCCGTTGGTGATATAGTTCGTTAAAACCTGTTCCGTAAAAAACTCATCTGCCCATACGGTAACATCGGAAAACGGCTCCACGATAATGGAAACCTCCGACTTTTCAGCCAAAATATTATTGGCGGAAACCACACCCTTCACCAGTGCGGCAAGGTCGATATGCTCCATATTCAAATGGTTTTCGCCGTACTCAATTTGGTTTAAAGAAAGCATCTGCTTTACCATTTTGTTCATTCGCTTTGCTTCATCCACGATGACTTCACAGTAATACTGTTGGCTTTCCTTATCTTCAATAACACCTTCCGCCAAGCCTTCCGCGTAACCCTGAATCACAGCAATCGGGGTTTTTAATTCGTGGGAAACGTTGGATAAGAACTCTTTTCGCATCTTCTCGTTTCGGTCACGAAGTTCCAAATCCTTTTGAAGTTCTGCATTGGCAAACTTTAAGTCATGAATGGTATGTTCCAATTTTTCGGACATTTCATTCATTCGAACCCCGAGGGAATCGATTTCATTTCCGGGGTTTCTCGGCTCATATTTTGCATTGAAATCCAAATTCGCCATTTTTTCTGAAATGGAATCCAACTCTTTAATGGGTCTGGTTAAAATACGCGCTGTTTTATTTGCAAACAGAAAGGACATAAAGATACCGATAATACCCACAATCAAAAGAAATCGATTGGTTACATTGGCACTTTCTTCCATACTGGCAATGGTACTTCGTAAAATGGCCACATTTCCATCGGATAAGGCCCCCCATAAAACCAGATACTCCTGTCTGTTTCGACTATCTATAAATCTCTTTATGGTATATTTTTCACTGTTATAGGTCAGATTTTCATCCACGCTGTCATCAAACAAAAGCATGTACATCTGACTGATGATACGATCGTAGTCTCTGGCGGTTGCAAGCACCATTTCTCCGTTGGGAGACATAATCACGATGGATAAGTTGTACTTAGCGCATGTCGTTTCCAGCTGTGTATAGAAATCTTCGGTATAGATTTCTCCGTCTTCGCTGTTTTTATCCAACAATTGAAAAGCTTCCTGCATAACATGATACTTGTTATACATGTACACACGACTTAAAAGCGTCTTATTTAAGATGAAAATCATCATCAGAATACCGAAGACAACCAAAAAGATGGTTGCTGCAATCTGTTTTCTGATATTACGTGTTTCAAATCTCCATTTGTATCGAATTTTACCAATTAAATTCATAGAATCTATTCCGCTTCAAATTTATATCCCATACCCCAAATGGTTTTAATGTATTCGCCCTTTTCGCCCATCTTGGAACGAAGTTTTTTCACATGGGTATCGATGGTTCTGGCATCCCCGAAATAATCATAATCCCACACGGAATTTAAAAT
>CAJOGB010000138.1:0-5314 GCA_905233835.1 uncultured Lachnospiraceae bacterium | reverse complement strand
TTCAAATTCTTTAACGGATAAGTCAAGGCGTTTTCCGTCGATAATGACTTCATGGGCATCGATGGACATCTCAATTCCGCCGACAGAAAGTGTTTTCTCATCCCCGCTTTCTTCTTTGGTTCTGCGAAGGACAGCATTTACCCTGGCAACCAATACCTTTGGGGAAAAGGGTTTGGAAATGTACTCATCCACACCCAAAGCAAAGCCGTTTAATTCGTCTTCCTCTTCGCTTTTTGCGGTAAGCATAATTACCGGCACATCCGATCTTTTACGGATTTCCTTTAATGTGTCAAAGCCATTTAATCGGGGCATCATCACATCCAGTAAAATCAGTGCGATATCCGGATGCTCTTCAAATACTTCCAAAGCCTCCTGACCGTCATAAGCCTCCAAAACTTCATAGTCTTCTTTAATCAAAAAATCTCGAACCAATTTACGGAGACGCTCTTCGTCGTCTACCACCAACACTCTAACCTTACTCAATTTTCTCTCTCCAATTTTAATCGATGTTTAATTCCAACTCTTTTGCTTTAATCTGCGCTTCCCGCTGTGTTAACTGCTGTTCCCAAGCAGCATATTTATCCTGTAATTTCGTTTCGTAGTCGATAATCGTAGGGGTTTGACTGGTTAAGGTAATACCAAACATTCCGATGATTACTACAACCAAAACAATAATAACAATGCGAAGAGCCTTTACCTGTTTGGAAGAATTGGCTTGAATCGTTTTTACAATCACCTTCGGCGGTTTTTCCTCCGGCGCTTCGGCATTTGAAATCGTCATGGTTTCCTTAATCACCGCACGTTCCACGGGGATGGGATTGATCACGGATTCCGCGATTTTAGGTTGACGATGCAACGCCACGTTAATATCATGTAAAAACGCATATCCAACTTCCGTCTTAAATATCTTTTGTTCCAACAGTTGGTTATAAACTTTAAGAATGGACTTTCCATCCTTTCCGCTCATCTGTTTTTTCAAATACACCACTGCTTTTTGTTCTTTTAAGGCATTTTTGTATTCCTCTTCCGTTGAGAACAAAAATCCGTCTACTTCTCGTAATTCAGCCATAGTATTTCCCCACTTTGTCGTTTTTATCAATTAACGTAATTATACCATAACATTCCTTTTTTATATAAAAAAATAGAAAAGGAGCGGCTGCCCGCTCCCTTTCATCTTGAGGAAATATGGAACACAATTCCGATGTGAAAAATCATGCGCTAATATTTTCCACATACGAAAGAATGTATAATGTTAGTGAATATACCAAGGAGTCACACTCGGTACCTCACTACATTTGTGAGTATATCACATAAAAAGACACAAAAAAGATACACTCTTAATCATTCTATTTAAACCGGATATGCTCCGTTTGCAGTATCGGCTTTAGCAGGATCCACACCGGTCTGCTGTGCCTGACGATACTGGAAAAACTCTGTCGCTACCTTCGGGAACAACGCGTATGAAAGCACATCCTCATCCTGCTGCTTCCACTGTGCACATTCCTCTTCAAACTTCTTAAGTCCCGGTTCAATCAAATCTGCAGGACGACAGGTAATGGCTTTATCCTTATCGGCTCCCAATACCTTATCTACCACTTCCGGATTGAAAGGCTTAACGGTCTGACCGTATTTTCCGAGTAAGATGTCCTTTGTCTGCTCGGTAGCCACTTTATATCTTTCGCCCATAAGTACGTTAAATACTGCCTGTGTACCCACAATCTGAGATGACGGTGTAACAAGAGGCGGTTCACCAAGGTCTTTACGTACGCGAGGTACTTCTTCCAAAACTTCACGAAGTTTATCTTCTTTTCCCTGTTCCTTCAACTGAGAAATCAAGTTGGAAAGCATACCGCCCGGAACCTGATAACGAAGAGTATTGATATTTACACCAAGTACCTTCGTAGAAAGCAAACCGTTCTCAATGCACTCTTCTCTGTAAGGACGGAAGTAATCTGCGATTTCGGATAAGAGTTCCTGATCAAATCCCGTATCATACGGAGTTCCTTCAAACGCAGCCGCCATAACTTCCGTAGCCGGCTGTGAAGTTCCAAGAGCAAAAGGTGACATTGCACAGTCAATGATATCGCATCCTGCCTCTACTGCTTTAAGATAAGTCATAGAAGCCACACCGGATGTATAGTGCGTATGTAACTCAATGGGAAGTGCGGTAGATTCCTTCAATGCACTTACAAGTTCGTAAGCCTTTGCCGGAACCAAAAGACCCGCCATATCCTTAATACAGATGGAGCTTGCACCCATATCCTCGATACGTTTTGCAATATCCTTCCAATAATCAAGGGTATATGCTTCACCCAAAGTATAAGAAAGCGCCACCTGAGCATGACCTTTTTCTTTGTTTGTGGCATTAACTGCGGTCTGAAGATTTCGAATATCGTTTAAGCAGTCAAAGATACGAATGATATCAATTCCGTTTGCGATGGACTTCTGAACGAAGTACTCCACCACATCATCCGGATACTGGGAATATCCCAAAATATTCTGACCACGGAACAACATCTGTAATTTGGTATTTTTAAATCCGTCACGGAGCTTACGTAAACGATCCCACGGATCTTCTTTTAAGAAACGCAAGCACGCATCAAATGTAGCACCGCCCCAACATTCCACTGCGTTATAACCAACCTGATCCATCTTGTCCACAATCGGAAGCATGATAGAGGTTGGCATACGGGTTGCAATCAGAGACTGATGTGCATCTCGAAGTATTGTCTCGGTAATTTTTACCGGTTTTGGACTAATCTCTGCCATTTATTTATCCTCCATAGTGTTAAATTAAACTCCGAATATCGCCATAAATACACCGGCGGCTACTGCCGTACCGATAACTCCGGCAACGTTTGGTCCCGGTCGGATCTTCTTCCGCTCCCACTTTCTGAGATACACGGTCTGCCATAGGCACTGCGGATACTCCGGCAGAACCGATAAGCGGATTGATTTTTCCGTGAGTAAGATGACAAAGCAACTTACCGAAAAGAACTCCGGCAGCGGTACCGAAACAAAATGCTACCAAACCTAAAACAACGATTTTAATTGTACTTAAGTTTAAGAATGCTTCTGCGGAAGTAGATGCACCAACGGATGTACCAAGCAAAATAACTACGATATACATCATGGCATTACTAGCGGTTTCAGATAACTGACGAACAACGCCGGATTCTCTGAAAAGATTTCCCAGCATCAACATACCTACCAAAGGAGCTGTGGTGGGGAGAAGCAAACATACGATAATCGTAACGATAATCGGGAATAAGATACGTTCCAATTTTGAAACCGGACGAAGGTTCTGCATCTTTATGGCACGTTCTTCTTTGGTTGTAAACAACTTCATAATCGGAGGCTGAATAATGGGTACCAAAGACATATAAGAATATGCCGCCACCGCGATAGGTCCCATAAGCGCCGACTGTCCCAGTTTTCCGGCAAGGAAAATGGAGGTCGGTCCGTCCGCACCACCGATGATAGAAACCGCCGCTGCAGCCTGATCGGAAAATCCAAGTAAAATCGCCAGCAAATAAGCGGTAAAAATACCAATCTGCAATCAAAGGACCAAAATCCGTCATGGCACCGACGCCGAGGAATATCAGCGAAGGCAAAATGGACCATTCATCCAAACTATAGAAGTAATACAAAAGTCCCCCTACTCCGTTTGAGGTTTCCTCCGGGGAAGCTATAATGTCCGGATAGATATTAACCAAAAGCATACCGAAGGCAATCGGTACCAAAAGAAGCGGTTCATATCCTTTACGAATTGCAAGGTATAAGAATACGCATGCAACCGCGATCATGACATAGTTTCCTACCGTTAGATTAAAGAAAGCTGTTTGGTGGAGTAGATTGGACATGGTTTCCAATACATAACTCATATTCGCGCCTCCCGTTTTATGCTTCGTTTAATGTTGCAAGAAGTGCACCGGCCTCAATCTGAGATCCTTCCGTAACATCGATGGATGCTACCACACCATCGCAAGGAGCAACTACCGGGGTTTCCATCTTCATAACTTCAAGAACAACAATCGGATCACCCTTTGAAACGGATGCGCCGACATTTGCTGCGATCTTAAATACTTTTCCTGCGGCACCTGCTTCAATCTTTACGCTGCCTGCACCTGCGGAAGCCGCCTTCTTAGGAGCAGCCTTAGGAGCCGCTTGCGCTACGGGAGCAGATGAGCTTCCTCCCTTTTCTTCTACTGTAACATCATAAACATTTCCGTTTACGGTAATGGTATAATTTTTCATTTTATTATCCTCCAATTCTTAGTATCTGCGCTTGATGGAACGAACCACAAAAGAATCCGTTGTCGTTCCGGTGTCAGCCGCAATCGCCGCTGCAATTACCGCCACTAGTTCCAAATCATCCGTAACATCCTCAGTAGCGGATACAGTTGCAGGTGCAGATTGTGCAACCGCAGGTGCATCCTTCTCTTTGAATTTCTTCTCCAGATACGGAATGACATTGAAAGCAAATATCACCAAGCTGATTAAAATTAAAATGGTAAACACGGTTAAAATTCCCATTACCGTATTTAGTGCAGCCTTTGACATGATTTCCGATAAGCTGTATACCGGTTCCACGTTCATGGCCGTAATCTTCATGTTATTTGCATTAAACACGTAGATTATTTTTGCGTCTCTGTTTGAGAACTTAATTAAAAGTGTGGTCGTTAAAGTCTTTCCGGTTTTATCCACGGTAAAATCGGAAAATCCTTGAAACTCTCCAACCACCGGTTTAACTTCGCTCCAATCACTAAGGAGTGCATAATTTAGGGCCGCACTCGCATCTTCACTGTCTGACGCCATAGATCCGTAATATTCGAGGTTTTGTAACAATGCCTCATCGCTTAGACCTATTAAAGATGACGCTGTATTCTCTGCGTTTAGTCGTAGGGTCTCCTCGGTATAACCGCCGTAGGTAGTCTCCGTCTTTTTCGCAGAGCATGCACAAAAGCAAAGCATCAAAGTCAGGCAGCCGATCAGAAATACTAATTTCTTTTTCATAGATTCACCGCCTTACTTTGTTGTGTGTTTTTTATAGTTTCCTTCACTCTTTTCAAAAAGCATATCAAATCCGGCAATCAAATATTTACGGGCATCGCCGAAGTTGACAACCTTATCTACGAGACCGCGGCGAGCTGCATTGGAAAGACCGGTAGCCTTTTCTTCAAACTCACGGCTGGCTTCAGAAACATCGCCTTTGTCGCCGGCCAAAATACCACCTGCAAGATCCGGATCCATAACACTCATTTCAACATCCGGGAATGCAAAGGTAAGGTCTGCGCCCAATGCCTTTGAATTC
>CAJOGB010000137.1 GCA_905233835.1 uncultured Lachnospiraceae bacterium | reverse complement strand
CTTTACCGGGTACTTTCTGGAACCGCAAAGCACGGAATGCTCGCAGATATGCGCCGCACCGGTGGAATCCAATGGCGGTGTACGAAATCCCACGTAAAACACCTTATTTTCATCATCATTTTCAATTAAGCAGATTTTGGCACCGCTCTTACGGTGTTTCAACACGTAACCGACTGAATGTATATCACCTAATCCGGTTTTACCAATTAAATCATAACTTTCATGTATATCTCGCATATATAGTCCTCTCTAACCGGATTTTTAAATATAATACTTTCGCCGGATTCGCTATCGCCGTGTCCTCACGCAAGGGTACTAAGTTCACTTCGTTCACTAAGTGCCCGCGTTGCGGACGTCCTGCTCAAGTATTATATTTTAAAAATCCTACTAAAATGTTTTTTATTTTTGATGTATATCCAACTGCTGGTATGGAATCGTGAGTCCAGCTGCTTCGAGGGCGTATTTCACATCTTCGAGGGTCTGCCACCGGATAGGCCAATAGTTATTCATAGGCACCCAAAAGCGAACTCCGATGTCCACGGAAGAACTACCCAACTCATGGACGAAAACTTTGATTTCATCGTCGTATCTGCCCTCGATTTTTTCCACGGTTTTACGGATAACTTTTTTTGCCTCTTTAATGTCGTCGCTGTAAGAAATACTAAAGACCAAATTTACCATACGCTTATCCGCATTTGTGACGTTGGTTAAAGACGCATTGGCTAACACCCCGTTTGGTACCACCACCGTCTTATTATCAAGTGTTAAAAGCTTGGTATAAAAGATGGTAATCTCCGTAACCGTTCCCTCGTTTCCGTGAGTATCTTCCACGATATAATCTCCCACTACAAAAGGCTTTAAGATTAAGATTAAAACGCCCCCTGCGAAGTTTGACAGTGATCCCTGCAACGCCAAACCGATGGTTAAACCAAGGGAAGCGATGGCTGCCGCAAAGGATGTAGTCTCGATTCCAAAGAGTCGAAGGATAATTAAAACCAATACGATATATCCGATGGCTTTAATCACCCCATCCAAAAACTGCTGTACGCCGATTTCCGCATCGTGACGTTGTAAGCCTTTTTTGATTCCTCTGCGGAAGAGATTGATAATCTTTGTTCCCACAAAATAAATAATAAGGGCAAGTACCACACTCCAAAAGAAAGCAAGCACCTTCGGAAGCACGGTTTCCAACCAACTGCGGAGTGTTCCCTCGTCTAAGTCTTTTAACAATCCATCCGAAATAGATTGAATCAGAAACCAGGTTTTTTCCATTTTTGTCCATCCTCATTAAGTTTTACAAAAAATAAACGTGGTGCGTTTCAAAAACACCACGTTTCATTTTAACAGATTTTATACAAAAAGAATAGAAAAAGCGATAAGCCACTGGGCCGCGTAATAGGTCACGTGATTGGTAACCACAGCCACGGGAGAGCGCTCCGCTTTTCCGAAATACATGCGGGATAAAATGGTATCGGATACGATAAACAAAAGGATGCCCCCGCCAAAGATAAGTAGGTGCAGTCGACGAAAATCCGTGGCTATATTTAAGCTTACCGTAAAGAACAATAAAAAGCCTAGGATAAACACATAAGTTAATACCACAGGCATCAGTTTTCCGAAGTGAAGTCCAAGCTTCTTTCGAAACACTAAAAGCCCTGCGGAAAGTAAAAATGCCAGTGCCGTCGGAATGATATAATACAGCGTTTGTACATAGTGCCCGTAGCGGTTAATCAGTGTCAAGCAATACAGCACATGTCCGATACCAAATCCCAGGAATCCAAGGACCATGCAGATACGCTTTTCCGACTTTCTAATATGGGATACACCCAAGAAGAAATCACCCAGCGCCCCAAGCGCGCCACCTGCAAAAAGCAAATATCCCGCCGAAGAATGATGCATCGTAAAGGCCACCACGCCCACCAATAAAAAGCAAGCGGAACACGCCACCTTTAATGTCACATCTTTTTTTGAATACCCCTTAATGCGCTCATACATAAACCATGCGGCAAACACACAAAGCGCAATCGTTGCAATCCAAATAATTACCATATACTTCCTCTTTATAACTAACGTTTTAAAGTCGTTTTAAAAACTCTGCAACTGTGATTATTTCCACTCCTTTGTATGCTTTGATATCTAACAAATCTTTATCACCGCTAACAACATATACGCATTTTGCATCCATCGCGCATTCGATAAACTCAAAGGTTTTTTCGGATATTTATTGATTAAATAATTAACTGTATCACTATATTCAGAAATAATCTCTCGAGTTACATAAGCTTCCGCGCGGTTATTAAACAAGCATTCTATCAGCTTTCTCGGTTTTCCCCCAAAGAAAATTGCAGATGCAACAACATTTGTGTCAATAACAATTTTCATGATTAGCCTTTCTTATTCTGTCTAACGGTCTTTATTGCATCCTTAATATCTTCTTCCTGTAAACCTACACTCTCAGCCCATTCCTGCGCCCTATCCATCAATCCTGAAAACTCATCTAAAGAAGGCGTCTTTATCGGTTTTATTAATATATTGTCTCCATCACACATAACAATCAGTTTTGCACCGGGACCAATTGATAATTCATCTCTGATAGATTTCGGAAGTACAACCTGTCCCTTTGTAGAAACTGATGTTACCTCAGCAACCATTTCGCTCATACTAACACCTCACTTTCGGTAGGATTTTCTTACTTTTGATTATTATAACACCTATATACCAAACATTCAATAAAGTATTTCGAAATGTATCTATACGATGCTATGCAAATTCTTGCCAGCGCCATGCAATGCGCATCCGAAGAATTGAATTTGTCTTTAGATGATTTTATGCATATGTTTATCGTTTCCGGAATTGCTCCTAAATAAAAGAAGGTGCCAGGAAAAT
>CAJOGB010000136.1 GCA_905233835.1 uncultured Lachnospiraceae bacterium | reverse complement strand
TAACATATCTGCCTGGAACTGCATCAAAAAGTTATTTGCGGAAGCACCACCGTCTACCTTTAAGGTGCGAAGCTCAATGCCGGAATCCGCTTTCATGGCATCAATAACATCGCATACCTGATAAGCGATAGATTCCAGTGTTGCACGAATGATATGGTTCTTATTTGTACCACGGGTAATACCTACAATACATCCTCTGGCATACTGATCCCAGTGTGGAGCACCAAGTCCGGTAAATGCGGGAACCACGTATGTACCGTGTGTGCCCTTCGCCTTGGACGCCCAGTATTCGGAATCTTCCGCAGAATCAATCATACGAACACCATCACGGAGCCACTGCAAAGCTGCTCCGGCAACAAAGATGGAACCCTCTAATGCGTAGTTTACTTTTCCGTCGAGCCCCCATGCGATGGTGGTAAGAAGACCGTTCTTGGAAAGCACCGGTTTCTCACCTGTATTCATAAGTAAGAATCCACCGGTTCCGTAAGTGTTTTTTGCTTCACCTTCCGCAAAGCAGGTCTGTCCGAAAAGCGCTGCCTGCTGGTCACCGGCCGCTCCGGCAATCGGAATCTCCCCACCGAAGTAGCTTGGATCTGCGTATCCGTAAATGCAGCTTGACGGTTTTGCTTCCGGAAGCATGCTCTCAGGAATATCCAACTTCTCTAAGATTTCTTTATCCCACTCTAAAGTGTTGATGTTAAATAACATGGTACGGCTTGCGTTGGAATAATCTGTAACGTGTGCCTCACCCTTTGTCAACTTCCAAATGAGCCATGTCTCAACGGTACCGAATAATAATTCGCCGCGCTCTGCTCTTTCTCTTGCACCTTCTACGTTATCCAAAATCCACTTTACTTTGGTAGCGGAGAAATATGCATCGATGATAAGTCCTGTCTTCTGACGGAAAAACTCGGTCAAACCTTCTTCCTTTAATTCATCTGCAATCTTTGATGTACGACGGCACTGCCATACGATGGCGTGATATACAGGTTCTCCTGTCTTTTTATCCCAAACGATTACGGTTTCACGCTGGTTGGTAATACCGATACCTGCGATATCAGACGCCTGAGCGCCTACCTTTAACATAGCTTCTACAGCTACACCAAGCTGTGTGGACCAAATCTCGTTGGCGTCATGTTCTACCCAACCCGGATTTGGGAAATACTGTTTAAATTCTTTCTGTGCCATGGAGACGATGTTTCCCTCATGGTCAAATAAGATACAACGATTACTGGTTGTACCGGCATCCAATGCCATAATGTACTTAGACATCTTATCCCTCCTATACTTGAATAACCCTCTTTTGTTTTTTAGTAATAAAAAAGGTGCAAGAAAAAAACATTTCTCTTACACCCATACTCCTTAAGAAATTAAAAACAAATCATATTCGGTTTTAACAATGAATATTTTAACGCAATTAATTAATACGGTCAACTGTTAAGATTTTGTCAAATTCCTAAGTCTTCGTCGGAAATCGGTGCCTCATCCAAAGCAGACGTTACCGATGTTACCTGAAACTCGTAATCTTCCAGTTTCAACATTTTCCGAAACATTGACATAGGGAAAGAATGAATCGCTCCATTGTATTCAGAAGCACGTGCATTCAACAACGTCTTCATGTGAACCAGCTCACCTTCCACCTTTACAATCTGATCCATCAAAGACGATACCGCATTGTTTGAAGATAATTCCGGATACTTTTCTACAATAGCTTTAAAGTCGCTTCCATTGTCCACATGCGCATTTGCTGCAGCCACCTGAATCCCGCTTTCGTGAGCCATATATTTATCTAACACCTTATTTGCCTGTTCTAACTGGTGTTCGCGACGTTCTTCCAAAGCCTTAACGTTTGCCTCCAAAGAAGGAAGTTGCGCTTTTGTCTTTTGAATCTTATTATATCCCGGAACCATAAGAACCAAGGTGGTTACAACAAAAGAGATTCCCAAAGAAGCAAAAAGAAATGGAGTTTTAATCTGCTGTTCTTCTACGGTTTCTCCGTCCTCTGTTACATAAGTTCCAATGGTCTCATTGCACTTTGGATTCATGGCAAATAAGCAGGCAATTACAAAGCCGATTCCAATCCAAAGCAAAAATGGTTTTAAGTATTTCATATTCCTCAATTCCTTTCAAGTTATCAATTCATGCAATATTTATTTTACTCAATTTGTAACAAAACACAAGGAGACGAATGCTTCGTCTCCCTGCTATTTTTCCCGTTTTATTTTAACTTTGCCACTTCTTCATACGTGTATAACTTATAGGATGTAATCTCTTCATTATTTACCAAATAGAAATAATCTCCGCTGTAAAGTCCGCGAATTGTTGTGTCATAAGAGGACTCCAGCTTCACAGACAGCATTTCAAGGAAGGTCCCTTCAGTATAAGAATACTCAAACACCTTATAATAGCCCTCGCTGTGCCAGTTATCGTCATCATCCCAATATCCGTTGTCACAATAGAACCCAATCAGATTCTTTTTCGGATCTATGAGAAGGCTCTTATAATCTCCGTACAATACACTTGCACCTGTTGCATCATTCAAAATCTTTGTGGTGACTTCACTCGTCTTATTTAAATCCGATACATCAAACATGGAAAGCTTTACATTTCCGACACGACCGGTTTTTTCATCCGCATCATATCCCATTCCAAAGAGCAAGTCCTTGTTCCAACTATGCAAGTATTCCGAAAAGCCCGGCAACGTCAGTTCCGATGCAATCTGTGGATTATAGGGATCGGACAAATCAAGAGCAAACAACGGATCTGTATTTCGAAACGTCACTATATATCCCACATCCCCCAGAAAACGACAGGATTTGATTCCTTCGTTTCCGGCAAAGTCTTTGATGCTTCCGGTCTGTTTTAGGTTTTTATCAAACACATACAAAGAGCTTTCCATTTC
>CAJOGB010000135.1 GCA_905233835.1 uncultured Lachnospiraceae bacterium | reverse complement strand
AGTGTGCAGCATCTTTTTATGCGGGTCATGGATGCCATCTTTTTAAGGATGCATCGGTCCTATTCCAGCGGACTTTTGTTCGTGAATTTAGTCAGTGTCATGTGGTGGTTTGGAATCCACGGAAACAACGTATTAAATCAGGTGGCGGAGAATCTGTTTGTAACGATTTTACCCGGGGAGATAGTTTCAAAGAGCTTTATTGATACCTTTGTAAACATGGGAGGATCCGGATGTACCATCGGACTACTTGTCGCAATGATGGTATTCGGAAAACGCGCCTCTACCAAAAGACTATCCGGTATGGCATTTCTTCCGGGGGTGTTTAATATCGGGGAACTGTTGGTGTTCGGACTTCCGGTGATTTATAATCCGCAGATGGCGATACCCTTTATCCTTGCACCCATGCTTTGTTTTACCAACGCCTATGTACTTACAAAGGTTGGGTATTTGCCCTATGTGACAAATGAAGTGGTGTGGACGACACCGGCATTGATGAGCGGATATTTGGCAACGGGATCCGTAAGAGGTGTGGTGGTACAACTGTTAAATATATTGATTTCTGCGGCGTGCTATGCTCCGTTTTTGGTTTTCTACGAAAAGAAATCTGCGGATGATTTTTCCCTTGCCTTAAGTGATTTGGTGGAGAGATTCAAAAAGAGTGAAGCGACCCTTGAGGAAGTTGTTTTGACGGATGAAGAAGGGAACGTGGGAAGGCTTGCAAAGAGTTTGGCTACGGATTTGGAAGATGCTTTAACCGCTTCGGTATCCGAGAAACTCTTGGGCAGTACGGAAAGTCCGCTTCTCATAAAGTATCAACCCCAGTATAACTCTGTGGGAAAATGCGTGGGAACAGAGGCGCTTCTTCGCTGGAATCATGTGAAATACGGAATCGTATATCCGCCACTTGTGATTCGGATTGCAAAAGAAAGTAGAAAACTATACGATTTGGAAACTTATATTATAGAAAATGCAATTCGTGATTCCGAGGAATTCCGTGATGCCTTCGGAGAAGATTTTAAACTGAGTGTGAATGTGACGGCAGCCACTTTTTATGATAAAAGATTCATTCCTTTCTTACAGGAAATGGCAATCCGGTATAAATTAAAAAGCGGAAATATTTGTCTGGAGATTACGGAAGAAACGGAACTGATAACGACGGAAGCCACCGGCGAACGAATGAAGATGATGCGAGCCTTCGGATATGTGTTTGCCATGGATGATTTCAGTATGGGACATACTTCACTTCAGTATCTGCAACACAATCAGTTTGATTTTGTAAAGCTGGACGGGAATCTGGTAAAATCTTTGCTGCATAATGAACGAACCAAAGAGATTATCGCTTCGATCGTTTATCTTTCCGAATCTCTGGATTTTCAGGTGATTGCCGAATATGTGGAAACGGAAGAGGAGCGGGATGCCTTGGATAGAATCGGATGTCATATTTACCAAGGATATTTGTACAGCCCGGCAGTGGAAAAAGAGACGCTGGTTTTGTCCTCAAATAGATGAATCGATGCGGAACCGATGCAAGGGATAATAATTCCGTTGGCGAATGGTTGGCGAATAATGATGTAATTTCAAGACAGGTAAAGCTTTTAGACAAAAAAGAAGATGTGGGAGGCTTTTGCCCATTAAAAAGAACAAACGTTCTGAAAATCATAGACAGTGAATTATGGAAATGGTATACTAGGTATCAACCGGTATACCATTTTTATTTTGTTTTTTTATAGGTATTGATAGATGGATTTTAAGTTACATTCGGAGTATCAGCCCACAGGGGATCAGCCCCAGGCCATAGAAAAATTAGTACAGGGTTTTAAAGAAGGAAACCAGATGCAGACGTTACTGGGTGTCACCGGTTCCGGAAAGACCTTTACCATGGCAAACGTTATCGCTGCGCTGAACAAACCGACATTAATCATTTCACATAATAAAACCTTGGCGGGACAGCTGTATTCGGAAATGAAAGAGTTCTTCCCGGAAAATGCGGTTGAGTACTTTGTATCCTACTACGATTACTACCAGCCGGAGGCTTATGTGCCTCAGACGGATACCTACATCGCAAAGGATTCCGCCATCAATGACGAGATTGATAAACTTCGTTTGTCCGCCACCGCATCCATGTCGGAGAGAAAGGATGTTATTATTGTTTCTTCTGTGTCATGTATCTATGGTATCGGTAGTCCGGATGATTATGAGAATATGATGATTTCTCTGCGCGAGGGGCAGCAGATCGATCGTGATGAAGTAATTCATCAGTTAATCGACATGCAGTACGTGCGAAACGATATGGATTTTACACGAGGTACCTTCCGAGTGCGCGGAGATGTTTTGGAAGTGATTCCCGCGAACGTATCCGAGTTTTCTTATCGCATCGAATTCTTCGGAGATGAGATCGATCGCATTTGCGAGACGGATTTGTTGTCCGGTCGTGTGAAGCGGGAATTAAAACATGCAGCCATCTTCCCGGCATCCCATTATGTGGTACCTCAGGAAAAGATAAAGACCGCCTGCGATGCTATCGAGGAAGAACTAAAAGAGCGTGTAGCCTTCTTTAAATCCGAAGGAAAATTAATAGAAGCACAGCGCATTTCCGAGCGCACCAACTTCGATGTGGAAATGATGCGGGAAACCGGATTCTGCAGCGGTATTGAAAATTATTCCAGATATTTAACGGGACAAAAACCCGGAGAACCACCCATGTGTTTGATGGATTACTTCGGAGACGATTACCTTTTGATTATCGATGAGTCCCATATGACGGTACCCCAGATTCGCGGTATGTATGCTGGAGACAGATCCAGAAAAACCACCCTGGTGGACTATGGATTCCGACTTCCTTCAGCCTTGGATAACCGACCGCTTAATTTCGCGGAATGGGAGACCAAGTTAGATCAGCTTTTGTTTGTTTCTGCCACACCGGCAGAGTATGAAGAAGAACATGAGA
>CAJOGB010000134.1 GCA_905233835.1 uncultured Lachnospiraceae bacterium | reverse complement strand
CAGTCCCGCACGCTTGGTTTGGAAAGCATGGAGTTTAATTCTCCGCGAATCTTTTCATTGGCACGGTTTTTACTGCGGCGAATGGAATGTAACTCCGGTGATGCATCATCGGAAATCTCGTCCTCAGAGATAATGCATTTTGCAATCTCTCTTTGCAAATACTCCACCGGGTCAAGATTTAAAAACATCTCTGTTAAGGAGTCATTAATGTCATTTCCTCTTTCATCAAAAACTCCGAACTCTCTGGCACGCTTTGCCACCAAAAGAAGCTGGGATACCAGAAGAAGTTCTGCCGGGCTAAGGACGCTGCCTATCTCCAAACGCTTCTTATAGACTTCCATATCCGTGATGCCGGCATAGGAGATTTCCCCGTACTTAAACACGCGAGTCAGCGCATCGGAGGTCTGGGTTAAAAACTTTTCCACCTCGGTAATCTTATGGGAAGGCTTCAAGTTTTTGCAGTACTCTTTTCCCGCGTCCGACGTGGCAAAATGCTCTAACTGTTCTATTATTTTTTCAAATTCTAATGTTTGTAAAACCTTTTTATTCATAATGAACTCATTATACCTTATTTCATCTACTTATTGTGAAAAATCATAGATGGATTATAATATAAACGTTATGTAAACAATGCATCATTTGAGAGGGAAACCATGAAAAACAGAATAATCAAATTACTGATTTTAACCCTTGCAACGACCCTTATATTTACCGGTTGCAAAGGCCCTGGGGAAAAAGATGATTCCGAAAGTGCAAAAGTCACAGAAGAAGGAAAAGAGAATGAGGAAAAAGTTGATACCCCGGTAACGGTCATCACCCATCATGTGGTCTGCAAAGACGGGGATAAGGTAATCGCCACCGGTGAATATCCTGAGATTTCTTTTTCAAAAAAATATAAGAAAAAGTATGAACGCGCCTGGTACGTAGTACAGGATAAAAACCTGGAGTGGGAAAAGAGTGTAAAAGAAGCGGTAGCATTGTACGGAAACTATGTAACCGAATACGACGAAACGCCGGACACCCCTTACGAAAGTAAGATCTCAATAGAAATTGACCGATTCGATGATACTATGATTTCCGCCAGTGTGGGATCCTACGATGAATGTGGTGGCGCACATCCCGGTCACTTTGTAGATTATTTAAACATCGATACGGAATTGGGAGAAAAGCCCACCATTTATAACGTGGTCTCCGACACCGAAAACTTTGCAAAAGACTTACGAACCGAAATGGCAAAAGCATATCCGGAAAACATGGATACCATTGATGAGTACTTTTATCCCGGAGAAGATTCGGAAGAAACCGATGTCTTCCAATATATGTTTGATCAGGAACTTATCAGTTATGAGATTACGGAAGAAGGATTATATATTGTCTTTTCTCCTTATGAAATTGCCCCCTATGCATTCGGCTATATGGACGTAACTCTAAGTTATAAAGATTATCCGGATTTGATTGAAAAGAGATTTCGTCTCGATAAGAAACAGGATCTTTCCAAACTGGTTTCCACA
Organism: uncultured Lachnospiraceae bacterium; assembly: GCA_905233835.1. Lineage (GTDB taxonomy): Bacteria > Bacillota > Clostridia > Lachnospirales > Lachnospiraceae > JAILEN01. The sequence continues at coordinate 1,437 of CAJOGB010000134.1, read as the reverse complement.
AAAGACGGGGATACCGTAGAGGTTGAACCTGGCGGAATCGAAGACACATCCGGCACCGGAACCACATACATCGATAACCCCACTTGGGAACGCTACATGGATGAGGATCAAACGGCGTCCGAGCATCACATAACCCTTACGGAAACATCAAAAGAAAAAACCGATTGGTTAAACACTGAGGATTGGGCAAAAAAGCACGGATTTGATCTTGCTTCCCCTTCTTATTCGGACGAAAGTTATACCTATACACCAATTAAATCCGATGATGACGAATACGGATATCAATACACACACTTACAGATTTATGAAAAAGACTCGGAGACATTGCTTCATGATTTGGATTTAAACACACTTTGTAACGGTCCGGATGCACGAGCAGGAAAAGAATCCCAAGTAAAACAATTCCTTCGTTATGCAAAGATTGTAGATGATATCTTATATGTTTCCGTGGGACACATGGGATATGCCACTGAAGAAAGAAATTCCAATTACATGGTGGCCATTGATTTAACGGATAACTACAGAGTGTTATTTAAAACCGAGCCTCTTACCAGTAATGCTACAAACTTTGCCATCGTTGATGACACTATTATCTGCGGTTACGGATTTACGGATGAACCGGATTGCATTTATTTACTGGATCGATTTACAGGTGACAGAATCACTTCCATCCCGGTTAATTCTCAGGCAGAACAATTCAACGTAAAAGGCGATGTTTTATATGTAGCCACTTATAATACGGCCTACGAATATCACATTACAAAATAAAAAATAAGCAAACAAAAAAGGCAGAGATTTTCATCTCTGCCTTTTTATATTAGGTTTGAAAATTATACTAACTCAAGAACAACTTCCAAAGCTCCGTCACCCTTACGCTGACCGATCTTGATGATACGTGTGTAACCACCGTTACGTCCTTCGTACTTAGGTGCGATTTCTTCGAAAAGCTTTGTAGCGATATCTACAGTCTTTGTATCACGCTTGTGCTCACCCTTCTCAGTTACGGTATAAACAACCTTGTTGATCTGACGACGAGCGTGAAGACGAGAAGGCATATCCTTCTTAATCTTCTTGTCTACTGTATCATATACAGTAACTTTCTTTCCGTCTACAACTTCCTTTACGCGCTTTCCGTCTTTATCTTTACGAGCAACCTTAGCAGAAACGGTAACTTCTTCGAAGTTATCCTTCTCTTTGATTGCAAGTGCAATAAGACCTTCAGCGATCTTAGCTACTTCCTTAGCCTTAGCTTCGGTAGTAACAATCTTACCATGCTGTAACAACTGTGTTGTCTGGTTTCTAAGAAGAGCTTTTCTTTGAGAAGAAGTTCTGCTTAATTTTCTGTACTTTGCCATAATTTTACCTCTCTTTCGGCGCTATGACTTTTCTGCTCTTCGGGCTTATGAAAAATCAATGTTTGGAGTCGGGTTTTTCACG
>CAJOGB010000133.1 GCA_905233835.1 uncultured Lachnospiraceae bacterium | reverse complement strand
CTCAAGATTCTCCACCAATACCAATCCAAGCTGGAATAGAGCTCATCCGAATCGTCTTTTGGTGCACAACGGTGAGATCAATACCATTAAGGGAAATGCGGATAAGATGCTGGCCAGAGAAGAGACCATGCATACAAAGGCATTTTCCGAAGAGGATATGACAAAGGTATTCCCGGTAATCTCTCAGAGCGGTTCCGATTCCGCAATGCTGGATAACACCTTGGAATTTTTAGTCATGAGCGGAATGGATTTACCACTTGCTGCCATGATTATGATTCCGGAGCCTTGGAGTCACAATGAGACCCTATCTCAGGAAGAAAGAGATTTTTATCAATATTACGCCACCATGATGGAGCCCTGGGATGGTCCTGCTTCCATCCTGTTCTCCGACGGAGATGTGATGGGTGCTATTTTGGATCGAAACGGACTTCGCCCTTCCCGCTATTATGTAATGGATGACGGAAGATTAATCCTTTCTTCCGAGGTGGGCGTTTTGGAATTGGATGAAAGTCATATCGTAAAAAAAGAGCGTTTACATCCGGGAAAAATTCTTCTTGTGGATACCAAGAAAAAGAGAATCTTTACCGACGAAGAAATCAAAGAGCGCTATGCTCACGAGAACCCCTTCGGTGAGTGGTTGGATTCCAACTTGATTACCTTAAAGGATTTAAAGATTCCGAATAAGAAAGTGGTTTCTTATTCCGATGAAGAGCGAAAGAGATTACAAAAAGCCTTCGGATATACTTGGGAAAACTATCACGAAAGTATTTTAAATATGGCATTAAACGGCACGGAACCCATCGGTTCCATGGGTGTGGATACACCGATTGCCGCATTATCCCGGAAATATCAGCCGCTGTTTTATTACTTTAAACAGCAGTTTGCTCAGGTAACCAACCCGCCAATCGATGCCCAGCGAGAAGAAATCGTTACCTCCCGTACGGTATATGTGGGAAAGAACGGTAACCTGTTACAGCAGGATCCAAAGAACTGTCACGTATTAAAGATCAACAATCCGATTTTGACAGACTTGGATTTACTTAAAATTGAAAACATGAAAAAAGACGGCTTTCATGTGGCAAAGGTTTCTACCTTGTTCTACAAGAAGACACCGATGAAGCGTGTGTTGCAGCATTTGTTTGTGGAAGTGGATAAGGCCTATAAGGAAGGGGCAAATATTTTGATTTTGTCCGATCGTGGCGTGGATGAAAACCATGTGGCCATTCCTTCTCTTCTTGCAGTGGCAGCCGTACATAAGCATTTGGTAGATACCAAAAAGTGTACCGCCATGTCACTTATCTTAGAGTCCGGAGAACCTCGTGAAGTACATCACTTTGCAACCCTTTTGGGTTACGGTGCTTCTGCGGTAAATCCCTACCTTGCACATGCTACCATTGCAGAGCTTGTGGACAAGGATTTGATCGACAAAGATTACTATGCGGCAGTGGATGATTACGATCGCGCAGTACTTTTCGGAATCGTAAAGATTGCATCCAAGATGGGAATTTCCACCATCCAGTCTTACCAGGGTTCCAAGATTTTCGAGGCCATCGGAATCGATGCATCCGTCATCGATGATTACTTTACCGGAACGGTAAGTCGTGTAGGCGGAATTACTTTGGAGGATATCGGAGAAGCCATTGATGCCATCCATAGCAAAGCCTTTGATCCTTTGGGACTTCCGGTAAATATGGAGCTTGCTGCCCTTGGTCGTCATAAGTTAAGAAGTGATGGGGAAACCCACAGATACAATCCGAGAACCATTCATATGCTTCAGACTTCCACAAGAGAAGGAAGTTATGAAAAGTTTAAAGAATATACCGCTATGGTAAATGCGGAAAATACCGGTTATTTAAGAACTCTTTTGGACTTTAACTTTGCAAAGAAACCGATTCCATTGGAAGAAGTGGAAGATGAAAAGAGCATCGTTACAAGATTTAAAACCGGTGCTATGTCTTACGGTTCCATTTCTCAGGAAGCCCATGAGACTTTGGCCATTGCCATGAATCATCTTCACGGTAAGTCAAATTCCGGTGAGGGTGGAGAAAGCGATGAGCGTTTGGAATCCGCAGGAACCGAGAACGACAGAAGTTCTGCCATCAAGCAGGTGGCCAGCGGACGATTTGGTGTTACCAGCCGCTACTTGGTAAGCGCAAAAGAAATCCAGATTAAAATGGCCCAGGGCGCAAAGCCGGGAGAAGGTGGACACTTACCGGGAAAGAAAGTCTATCCTTGGATTGCAAAGACCAGACATTCCACACCGGGTGTAAGTTTGATTTCACCGCCGCCACATCACGATATTTATTCCATCGAGGATTTGGCCCAGTTAATCTATGACTTAAAGAATGCAAATAAAAACGCACGTATTTCCGTAAAGCTTGTTTCGGAAGCCGGTGTGGGTACCGTTGCTGCCGGTGTGGCAAAAGCAGGTGCGGGAGTTATCCTTATTTCCGGATACGACGGAGGAACCGGAGCAGCGCCCCTTTCTTCCATCCATAATGCGGGACTTCCTTGGGAGTTGGGACTTGCGGAAGCACATCAGACTTTACTTGCCAACGGCTTAAGAGACCAGGTGGTTATCGAAACCGACGGAAAGCTAATGAGCGGAAGAGACGTTGCCATCGCAGCAATCTTGGGTGCAGAGGAATTTGGTTTTGCTACGGCACCCCTTGTTACCATGGGATGCGTCATGATGCGTGTATGCCAGTCCGATACTTGCCCAATGGGTGTAGCAACACAGAATCCGGAGCTTCGTAAGCGTTTCCGCGGAAAACCGGAATACGTAGAAAACTTTATGCTCTTTGTGGCAAGAGAACTTCGTGAGATTATGGCTTCCCTTGGAGTACGAAGCGTATCCGAATTGGTGGGACGTACCGATTTGCTTCGCATGAAGGATGAGAAAAATGTTTCCGAAGAAAAGATTGATTTGTCCAAAGTATTAATGGATATTTCCGAATATGACAGAGAAGAGCAGGTCTTCCATGC
>CAJOGB010000132.1 GCA_905233835.1 uncultured Lachnospiraceae bacterium | reverse complement strand
TTATCCAAAACGTGGATGATTGTGATTTCCCGGAAGAAAGTCGTCGCGAATTGGATATGCTATTTAAGTTCGAGGATGACCGGATTGTTCTAACCTATGACGAAATGGGCTTCCGCCCGTTCGACGTATTTGCCATTACAGGAATTGCGGAAAAGGCAAAGAACGTGAAAGACGGCAAAGACGAAATAGGCGAAAAGGGAATCGGCTTCAAGTCTGTTTTCGGTTTTGCCCAGAAAGTCCGCGTTCAAAGCGGGTGGTTCTCTTTTGAATTGAAGAAAGACAATTTCACCGTACCGGAACCTCTCTATGAGAACGCCACATTTCAAAGCGGAACCGTTATGACGCTTTTTCTGGAATGTGGAAAGACACGCGTTCTGTATCAGGAACTGAAAAGAAAATACTGTCGGGAAGATGCGCTCTTTGCGGAGAATCCGCTATTGTTTCTGAACAGGCTGACGCGGCTTCGGATGTACTACGACGGATTCCATAGCATGGAATTTTCGGTGACGCGTCCAACGGAAACCCCTGCGGGTTTCACAGTAGAGGATAACGTCTGCATTACAGTAGAGTTGCACGATTATGAACTCGGACGAGATACCAACATTACAAAAGAGATACGCTGTACCCGTTATACCCGCACGGTCCACCGCAAAAATTACATGGAGATTCTGCACGCAAACATCATGCATAATCTGATCATAAGCTCGCTGCAAAAACGAAGAATACACCGCTACCACCGGCTTTAATCCTTCGCATGCAAGTGCTGCCGCAAAGGTCACCGCATGTTCTTCCGCGATTCCCACATCGAAAAACCGCTCCGGGAAAATATTATGAAAACGCTTTAATCCGGTACCGTCCATCATGGCCGCCGTAATGGCAACCACCTTTTTATCCCTGTCACCCATCTTTCGCATAACCGTAGAGAAGATATCGGTATAAGATGGTTTTTTACTCTTTAAAGGAAGTCCCTTTTCCTTATCAAAAGGATCCGTTCCGTGGAAACGGGAAGGATGACGAACCGCAGGTTCAAATCCCTTTCCTTTTTCGGTTAACACATGAACCAAAACCGGTCCCTTATACTGGGATGCCTGATGGAAAAGTTTTACCATTTCGTTTACGTCATGGCCGTCCACCGGTCCCAAATATAAAATGCCAAGTTCCTCGAAAGCCATACCCGGAATCATAAGAGATTTAATGGAGTTTTTCATCTTTCGAATGCCGGAAACCATGTGGTCGCCCACACCGGGAATCTTCTCCAGGGTATTCTGTACCCCTTCTTTTAATCCGGTGTACCTACTTGACGTACGAAGGCGGGACAAATGATTGGACATGCCGCCCACGTTTTCCGAAATGGACATATTATTATCATTTAAAACAATGATGAAATTACTCTTAATGGTAGCCGCATTGTTAAATGCTTCATAAACCATACCACCGGTCATGGAACCGTCACCGATGACGGAGATAACAGAATAATCATCCTTATTCAAATCTCTGGCATGAGCAAATCCCAATCCCGCGGAAATGGATGTGGAGGAATGGCCCACTCCAAAAGCATCGCAGATACTTTCATCTCTTTTTGGAAAGCCTGCCAAACCTCCCAAAGAACGAAGGGTTGCAAACTCATCCTTTCGTCCGGTTAAAATCTTATGGGTATAGGACTGATGTCCCACGTCCCAAATGATTTTATCCTTTTCGGGATCAAAGCATAAATGCAGAGCCATGGTAAGTTCCACCGCACCTAAGTTAGATGCCAAATGTCCTCCGGTATGGGAAATCGTATCAATCAAAAACTGTCGTATCTCATCCGGCAAAACCTTAAGCTCTTCCGATGTTAAGTTTTTAATATCACCGGTTTTGTTAATCTTTTCTAATGCCATATCCTTACTTGTTTCGATAAATCAAAGAATTTATCAGTTCCTCCAAAAATGCGGTATCTTTCGAAAATCCGTGAAGTTTTTCATTTGCCTCGTCGGAAAGAGTCTTCACCATTTCCTTGGATGCCTCTAATCCGTGCAGAACCACATAGGTTGGTTTTTCATTCTTCTCATCGCTTCCGATGGGTTTACCCAAAGTCGCTTCATCCCCGATGACATCTAAAATATCATCCTGAATCTGGAAGGCTTTTCCCACGCTTTTCGCGATGATTTCCAAATCCTTTATTTCACTCTCCGATGCCCCGGCTAAGATTCCGCCAATCATCATGGCAGATTCGATCAGTGCCCCGGTTTTATTATCAATGATAAATGATAACTGTTCTTCGCTTAAGGATAATCCCTTCTTTTCCGCTTCCACATCACAGACCTGACCGCCGATCATTCCGTAGATCCCGGCCTTTTTTGCAAGAACGGAAAGTGCCGCGGTAATCCGTTTGGAAAGAGTTTTTGTATCGGATGTCTTTTCAAAGGATAAAAGTGCGGTTTCAAAAGCGTAGTTTAAAAGTGCATCTCCGCAAAGCACTCCCATGGCCTCACCGTAGATTACGTGGGTCGTTGGCTTTCCTCGGCGAAGCATGTCGTTCCAGTGAATAGGTATGAATCATTTCAAGAGCCGCCATAAAGGGTTCTACCACATCCCCCTCTCCGCCGAATGCGAAAAAGACTTCTTCCATCAGCATGGGGCGAAGTCGCTTTCCACCCACATTTACACTGTAATTCATAGCGGAAAGTACGGTCTTTTGAAATCCCTCTTCCTTTGGAAGATATAGAGAAAGCACGTAATTGATATGCTCTACCTTTTGTGAAAGTGTCTCTTCAAAGCTCATCTTATTCCTCGTCAAAATCCGTAAGGCTTCCGTCTTCCTGGAGTACCTTTACCTTCTTTTCCACTTCGTCCAACTTTTCATTGGCACCTTTTAAAATCTTCATGCCCTCTTCATAAACAGAAAAACTCTCTTCCAAAGAGATATCTTTTTTGTCCATCTTTTTTACCAGTTCATCCAATTTCTGCAAATCATCTTCAATGGATGTCTTTTTTGTATTTCCCATGCAAACATCTCCTTATTTATCCTTTACCACACGTTCAATAACTTTTGCTTTTAATTCTCCCTTTTTAAGATAAAGAGAAATTTCTTCTCCCACCTCTACCTGGGAAGCCTCAAAAAGCCTTTCTCCTTTTTCCGTTACCACATAAGAATATCCTCCCGCCAAACGCTTTGCGGGAGATGCCGCATCAAATAGGCCCGCCAATGTGGAAATTCTTTGTCGCATCTCGTTGGTCTTTGTCGTCATCTTTTGATTTAGATGAGCAGAAACAAACTCCAAGTGTTCCCGCATACTCTTTAATCGCTGTGCCGGCGAAAAACGCAAAATAGTTTCTTTATACCGTTCAATCTGCATCCGGTTCCGATGCAAAATATCATTCATGCGATAGTCAAACTCTTCTTCCGTGCGATAGAGATGATCCTTCATATCGCTCATGGAAAAGCAAGCTTTCTTGGCCGCCTCCGTAGGAGTTGCCACACGAAGATCCGCCACAAAATCCGCAATGGTGGTATCCGTTTCATGTCCCACTGCAGAAATAATCGGTGTCTTTGCCTGGAAGATGGCTTCCGCAACTTCTTCTTCGTTAAAACACCAAAGATCCTCGATGTCTCCGCCACCTCGTCCAACGATAAGTAAATCAAGTCCCAAAGGATCGATGCGTCTGATGGCATCGGCGATACTTTTTGAAGCCGCCGGTCCCTGAACGATGGCAGGAGATAAAATGATTTCCACACCCGGGTTTTGGATTCTGGCATTTCGAATAATGTCATGAATCGCAGCTCCGGTAGGAGCGGTTACCACACCGATTCGGGTTGCATACTTTGGAATGGGCTGTTTGTACATCTCGTCAAACATGCCTTTATCTTCCAGTTTTTCTTTTAACTCCAAAAACTTCTGATAGAGTTCGCCCTTTCCCTGCTTTTTAATGGAGCGGGCCACGATGCTGATGGTGCCTCGTTCCTTATACAGATTAAAATATCCGCGAATTACCACTTTATCCCCGTCTTTTAGGGTAAAGTCGATTCCCGTTTCCCGAAAGGACTTCCACATGGCCACACTCATGGCAGCCGTTTCATCTTTTAAGTTAAAATAAATATGTCCGCGACTGTTATAGTTGACGCCGCTGACCTCTCCTTCCACGCATAAATTCGTAAGAAAAGGATCCGCCTTCGTCACCTGTTCCAAATAGTCTAAGACTTCACTGACTTTGTATACGCCGTCTGTCATGAAATCACCTTGGAAAGTGCTCCGTTTACAAAAGATGAAGATTTATCGCTTCCGTATAATTTGGCTAGTTCCACTGCCTCATTAATGGATACGCCCTCCGGAATATCCTCCTCAAATTTAATCTCATATACCGCCAAACGAAGGATAGCCAAATCCACCTTTGGCATACGAGTGGTCTTCCACTTGTCTACCTTTTCGTTTAAAGTTTCATCGATTTCATCCAAGTGAGCACGAATGTCCTCATACTTAGAGAAGATATATTCCTTATCTTCTTCGGATGCTTTTTCCAACACGCCTTCTTCTTCCAAAAGGATTTTTGCCTGTTCTTTTACATCACAATCCTCATGAAATTCTCCGGAAAATAACAGTTTAAAAATGGCTTCTCTGATTTGTCTTCTTGTCATAGTTATTTCTCTTTCTTTAAATAAAAAAACAAGGTGTCGCGTTTGTAAACGACACCTATTGTTTAAACACACGCTTCTATAAATTTTAAAGGTTCTATTTGTTCGTACCTGCTACGGTAGCGATGTGAATGTCCACTTCACGAACATCCAAGCCGGTCATATTTTCCACACCGGTTTTTACTTTATCCTGAACGTTTTTGCAAACTTCCGGAATCACAAAATTATATTCGATATTTACAGCCAAACGGATGTTAATGGACTCATCGTCGTTGGAAACCACATGAACCGCTTTTCCGATTTTATTCTTTCCTGCCTTCGGAACCACATCATGTGTTAGATTTCCTGCAAGGGAAGATACACCCTTTACCTCTGTGGCAGCAAGTCCGGAAATAATACCAATGACTTCCTCTGTCACGGAAACACCCTCTTTGATGGAATAAACCTTTTTGTCAGCCATAGTACAAGCCTCCTAATTATGTATCAAAATCTAAAAAACATTATAACAGAATCGTTTTTAATTTTCCACAACTCGATTTATGGGACTCGGTATTAAATACTTTTAAGAATTTCAACGATTTCCGGGGTCAGTTCCAAAGCGTCTTTTTCCTGCTCCTCAAAGGATAACTGGGAAAAGTCCACTAAATCGTTATGTACCTTTGCGATGGTTCGCACCTTTTTGCTTAACTCTCCGTCAGCATCCAAGTGTTCCGGTTTTTCCAAGACATATCCCATGGTTCTGGTGTACATATTCCAACGCATATGCTCGTAAATCTTCCACATCTTATCCTGCAGCGTAACTTTGTACTTATTCCAGTCATCCTCCCCTGAAATCATTTCGCTGATTAACTTCACCTTGTATTTAAAGCTTAAAGTTCTCGCATATACGGAATGGCGATTGTACTCATT
>CAJOGB010000131.1 GCA_905233835.1 uncultured Lachnospiraceae bacterium | reverse complement strand
CTTCATATTTCCAATAAATATAAACAGAAAAATAAAGGTAAACAGAAGGGAGTAGTCCGGCTTTCTTAAGATTCTTCTGTCATTAATTAAAGTAAATCCCAGAATTAAAAACAGTCCGATACGATAATCGATGAATCGAACAACGACTAATATAGACAAAAGGAAGTATACCAAATACAAAGCAATCAAAAATTTCTCATGCATGGTACGCTTATAGGCATTGTTTTTCGGTGCTTCCAAAGCTTCTTTTTTTATAAAGAAAAAAATAGCGATAATAAGAAGCACAAGAGAAAGCAAGCTGTAAGGCAACATCAGTTTTACAAAAGAAACAAAACTCATATTTGTTTTCGAATACAAAAACAGGTTTTGGGGATTTCCCAGAGGAGTTAACATGCTTCCTAAGTTGGCGGCGATGGTATCAAGAACAATTACCGGGATAAACAAATCTTTTCTCTTCGCCAAGGATAAGGTCACGATGGAAAAGGGCACAAAGGTAATTAATGCCACATCGTTTGTAATCCACATGCTTGAAAAGAAGCATAGGAAAATAAGAACAGATGCAACACTGCGAACGGAAGACATCTGATTTACCAGATATTCTCCGATTTGGCGAAATACCGACAGACGCTGCAGACCGGCCATAGTGATCATTAGGCATAAAAGAATGCTTAAGGTGCGATAGTCGATGTAATCGATATAAGCCTTGTCCGGATGCACAAAGAGGCAGGAGACAAAGGCCAGTACAAAGGCTACGCACAATACTATTTCATTTTGAATAAATCGAATTACTTTTTCCATAACAGACATATTATACACATTTTTTTTCGAATTTCTATATTTTGTTAAATATGGTATGATATCAAGTGAGATTTTATGAAACAGAGGAATTTTTGGGAAATATGGAAACGAAACGGATTACCTGGGTTGATATGGCAAAAGGCTACGGTATCATCGCTGTCTTTATCGGACATCTTGTGCAGGGAGGAATGCTTGGAAACTTTGTATATTCCTTTCATCTACCGCTTTTCTTCTTTTTATCCGGATATTTGTTCCATGCAAATGTAGATTTTTTGACATTCTTAAAGAAAAAGGCAAGAAGTATTTTGTTACCTTACTTTTCTTTGGGTATTTTTATTGTTTTTTTTACCGTGTATTATGAGCACATTTTTTTACAGAAATACCCGACGACAAAGATGTTTACTTATATGTTAAAGAAGAATTTCTTCGATTTTTTGCTTCAGGAAAGATATGCGACAGTATGGTATTTGGCGGTTTTACTTTGGATTAATCTTTTCATGTATTTTATCGTAAAACTACCGAAGCTTTGGATGCAGGTGATTCCTGTGGCTGCGTTTTTGATATTTGGTCTGTATCGCTATTTCGTGTTACAGGGAAAAGAGTTGTTTTGGAATTTTGATGCGGCACTGACCACTTGCTTATTTTTCTGGGTGGGTTATGCATTTAAGAAAAAGAAAGAAACCTTGGAGAAAGTCCTTACGTGGAAGTTCCGTGGCATTTTGGTGCCAATCTTTCTTGTTTTAAATATTGCATGTAATGTGGCTTCCTTTGCCATCTCAGGGGAAGGATTGGAATTATGGGGAATCCAGTACGGCGTTCCTGTACTTACTTACCTTTCCGCCTTCTTTGGAATTGCCATGATTGTTGTTTTGTCATCCTTGTTTTTACTTCGTCCGATTCGCTATATCGGAGAGTATTCACTGATTTATTTTATTTGGCATCAGGCAGTGATTTATCCGCTTTTGGATGCGATTTATACCGGATTCGGACATGATAATCCTTGGGCGAGTGTAGGGGATTATATCTTTATTTTAACTACGAAGATTATCATTACATGTGTGATGCTTACGATTGTAAATGAGATTATTCAGAGAACACCGCTTAAGGTAATGGTTGGAAAACCGTTAAAGAGGAAATAAAAAATGGGACTTTTTATTTGCTGCCTGCTTTTGGTGGTAGGTACCGTGGCACTTGTCATGGGAATCAGTTTCTACATGCGAAACATTAAATATGAAAAGGAGACCAGTATCATTATTTTGATGTATGGTCTGACTTCCGGTGTATGGTGTTATATCTATGCACTAATCGGAATTCTACCGGTGGTGCAATACGCCGGATATATTCGTATGGTGGGAATCGTAGCCGTAAATGCATTTATCATGACGGAAGTTTTTTTGGGATGTAAGCTGATTGCATTCAAACGACGCAGAGACACGATTATAAAACATGTGATGCTCTTGTTTGCCATCGTGGATACGATTATGTATGCCCATAAGGACGTGGATATTTTCTATCGTGATAACGGATGGACCACTTGGCAGGCAAACCCGGCCTACAGCTTTGCGCGGAATTTTCATTCGGCTTATGTTGGACTTACCTTTTTGGTGTTACTTACTTTGGCTTCCGTTTGGATTTCCAGAGAAACATTAAAAAGAGAGTGGAGATTTGTACATCTTTTATATATCGCGAATTTCATGTTTGCGGCCTGCAGTATTCCGGATACCTTTTTGCCACTGTTCGGGAAGCCGGCATATGCCACCTCCGGAATCGGAGCGGCACTTTGTACCATGGTGGTGTGGTACGGAGCAACGCAGCTTAACTATTTTGATATCCGTATGGGAAACATTGCGGATAAGTTTTTGGACTTTGTCGATGCGGGAATTTTGGTTTTGGATACGGATCGAAATGTGTCCATTATGAATAATTACTGTAAGAATCTTTTTGATGAAGCAGGATTTCAGGTGGAGTCATTTCCGGAACTTTTTTCGGCCAACGGATATGATTATGATGAGGTATTTACCGTAGCACTGGATGATATATGGAATAATCGTTTGTCCAATATGGATCAGACCCATTTTTATTCCATCCGAATCAATGCTTTAAAGGACGATTTCGGTGCTCCTTTCTGTTATCTTTGCGTCTTTATTGATGTGACGGAAGAAATGGAAATGGTGGACAAGTTGGAAGTGGCTTCTCAGGCAAAGACTGACTTCTTAGCTAG
>CAJOGB010000130.1 GCA_905233835.1 uncultured Lachnospiraceae bacterium | reverse complement strand
AATAAGCTTCATATGGGAAAAATGATTTATTTGGCCTGTGCCATGCGATTGGTTGCCTCTGTTAAGCGACCGGACATTAAGGTGTCCTTTGACGGCGAAGAAATAGACTATAAGTCTGCCATGCTTTTTGTGGCCATGAACAATACCTACGAAGGCGGCGGATTTAAGTTTTGCCCGGAGGCAAAAAACGATGACGGTATTTTACATACCTGCATCGCCACCCCGAAATCCAATATGGCATTTTTTAAAATCTTTCCCACGGCCTATGACGGACATCATGTAAAGTTTCCGGAAATCCATATGGGAAAAGGAAAGAATCTTTCCGTAAAAAGCGATACGCCTCAGTGGGTGCATACTGACGGAGAAGTGGTCTGCAAGGCAAAGAGTATCGGTATTTCCACTCTTTCCGAACAAATTAATTTACTGTTTTAATTTTTTGTTGCATTTCAAAATTGAGATGCTATAATAGTAGTGCAAATAAATAATTGTTACCAGGAGATATGAGCGAGGTATTATAGGCGAAGAAGTTCGCCTCTAATTGCCTTGCTTTTTTTATGTCCATTTTACAAAAAATGAAGGGAGTTTTTTAGTATGTATGATGTAGCAATCATTGGTGGCGGCGTCATCGGAAGTGCAATCGCTCGAGAGCTTTCCAAATTCACAGTAAATGCCGTTGTCATCGAAAGAGAACAGGATCTTTGCTGCGGAACCACAAAGGCAAACTCAGCCATCATCCACGGTGGTTATGATGCAAAGCCGGGTTCTTTAAAAGCAAAACTTAATGTAGAAGGAAACAAGATGTTTGACGAGCTTTCTCGTGACCTTGATTTTCCATTCAAGAGAAACGGTTCTTTGGTTGTTCGTACCAAAGATCAGAGTAAAGACGATTTACAGAAGCTTTACGATCAGGGTATTGCAAACGGTGTGGAAGGATTAAAGATCGTTGATCGCGACGAACTTTTGAAGATGGAGCCAAACATCGCTGATGATGTGGTGGATGCTTTATATGTTCCTACCGGCGGAATTGTTTGCCCGTTTAACTTCAACTACGCTTTAGCTGAAAACGCAGCTGATAACGGTGTAGAATTTAAACTTTCTACCAAGGTTGAAATGGTTGCAAAGAGTGGTGATCACTATGTAATCTCTACCAACAAAGGTGAAATCGAAGCAAAGACTGTTGTTAATGCAGCGGGTGTATATGCAGACGAAATTAACAACATGGTTTCTTCTAAGAAGCTTCACATTACCGCTCGTCGCGGACAGTATGAACTTCTTGATAAGTCAGCAGGAAATCATGTAAGCCATACCATCTTCCAGCTTCCAAGCAAGATGGGTAAGGGTGTTTTAGTGACTCCTACCGTTCACGGAAACCTTCTTGTAGGACCGACAGCAGAAGATGTAGAGAACAAAGAAGGCGTGAATACCACAGCAGAAGGACTTGGAGGACTTGCTGCCACAAGTGCTCTTTCCGTAAAGAACGTTCCGATGCGTGCGGTAATCACTTCCTTTGCAGGCCTTCGTGCACACGAAGATGCAGGTGATTTCGTTTTAGGCGAAGCTGAAGATGCAGAAGGATTTTTCAATGCAGCAGGTATTGAATCTCCGGGACTTTCTTCCGCTCCTGCAATCGGTGTTATGATTGCCAAAGAAGTTGCTTTAAAATTATCCCTTTCTGAAAATAAAAACTTCAACGGAAAGCGTAAGGGTATCTTAAATCCTGCAACTCTTTCCTTAGAAGAGAGAAACGAACTTATCAAAAAGAACCCGGCATACGGACAGATCATCTGCCGTTGCGAATCCATCTCTAAGGGAGAGATGTTAGATGCCATCAACCGTACTCTTGGTGCAAGAGACTTAGATGGTGTGAAGCGACGTACCCGCGGTGGTATGGGAAGATGCCAGGGTGGTTTCTGCTCACCGAGAGTTATGGAACTTTTGGAGCAGGAAGTTCCGATGAGCCCGTTTGATGTAACTAAAAATGGTGAGAATGCAAAGATTGTATTCGGATACAATAAGCAGATTTAAGGAGGATTATCATGAAGAATTATGATTTAGTCATTGTCGGTGGTGGTCCTGCCGGACTCGCTGCTGCTGTTGCCGCCAGAGATAACGGCATTCAGGATATTTTAATTATCGAAAGAGACCACGAACTCGGTGGTATCTTGAACCAGTGTATTCATAACGGATTTGGTCTTCATACATTCAAAGAAGAGTTAACCGGACCGGAATATGCTTCCCGCTTTATCGAGCAGGTAAAAGAAAGAAACATTGATTATAAGTTAAACACCATGGTAATGGATATCGCTCCGGATAAAACCGTTACCGCTATGAACTCTGAAGACGGAATGTTCGTTATTCCCGCAAAGGCAGTTATCCTTGCAATGGGATGCCGTGAAAGAAGCCGTGGTGCATTAAATATCCCGGGTTACAGACCGGCAGGTATTTTCTCTGCAGGTACTGCTCAGAGACTTGTTAACATGGAAGGCTATATGCCGGGACGTAAGGTAGTAATCCTTGGATCCGGTGATATCGGACTTATCATGGCACGTCGTATGACATTAGAAGGTGCTGAAGTTCAGGTAGTGGCTGAGCTTATGCCTTACTCCGGCGGATTAAAGAGAAACATCGTTCAGTGTTTGGATGACTTCGGTATTCCCCTTAAGTTATCACACACTGTAATTGATATCGAAGGAAAAGAGCGTGTGGAAGGAATCACCATCGCTGAAGTTGGTCCGGACAGAAAGCCGATTCCGGGAACAGAAATTCACTATGAATGTGATACTTTACTTCTTTCCTGTGGACTTATTCCGGAAAACGAGCTTTCTTCCAACTCAGGA
The DNA here is from genome assembly GCA_905233835.1 of uncultured Lachnospiraceae bacterium. Lineage (GTDB taxonomy): Bacteria > Bacillota > Clostridia > Lachnospirales > Lachnospiraceae > JAILEN01. The sequence goes on along the minus strand of CAJOGB010000130.1, from coordinate 201 downwards.
GTTGAGCTTAGCCCGATTACTTCAGGACCGATCGTAAATGATTCTTTGGAAACAAATATCGACGGTGTATTTGCTTGCGGTAACGTACTTCACGTACATGACCTTGTAGACTTCGTTTCTCAGGAAGCTACCAATGCCGGAAAGAATGCTGCTAAGTACATTCTTGAAGGAAAGAAAGAAGCAAAGAAAGTATTGGAAATC
>CAJOGB010000129.1 GCA_905233835.1 uncultured Lachnospiraceae bacterium | reverse complement strand
TTTGGAAGATGACATGGAACTTGCTGAAGATATGATTAAGTACATCATCAACTATGTACTTGAACATGCTCCGGAAGAAATGGCATTCTTCAACCAGTTTATCGATAAGGGCTTAATCGAACGTTTACAGCATGTTGCTTCTTCAGAGTTCGGACGCATCACTTATACCGATGCCATTGAGGAATTGGAAAAGCACAACGATAAGTTCGATTACAAAGTATCTTGGGGATGCGATTTGCAGACCGAGCATGAAAGATTCTTAACAGAAGAAATCTTCAAGCGTCCGGTATTCGTAACCGACTATCCGAAGGAAATCAAAGCTTTCTATATGAAACTAAACGATGACGGAAAGACCGTAGCCGCTATGGACTGCCTGGTTCCGGGTATCGGAGAAATCATCGGCGGAAGCCAGAGAGAGGATAACTACGATCTCTTAAAGCAGCGCATGGATGAACTTGGATTAAAAGAAGAAGACTACGACTTCTACATGGATCTTCGTAAGTACGGTTCTGCTCGTCATGCAGGATACGGATTAGGATTTGAGCGTTGCGTAATGTACTTAACAGGAATTTCCAACATCCGCGACGTCATTCCGTTCCCACGTACGGTTGGTACCTGCGAATTATAATTAGGAAAAGAGAAAAAAGATTATGAGCAAAATAGTGATTCCCGAGGGCTACAAACCGGCTCTCGATTTAAAAGAAACCCAGATTGCCATTAAGACGGTAAAAGATTTCTTCCAGCAGCAGCTGGTGGCAGAGCTAAATTTGCACCGTGTGTCCGCACCGCTTTTTGTAACACCGGAATCCGGATTAAACGATAACTTAAACGGCGTGGAGCGCCCGGTAGTCTTCGGCATTAAAGAGCAAAACGATAAGAACGTGGAAATCGTTCACTCCCTTGCAAAGTGGAAGCGTATGGCCTTAGGTCGCTACGGATTTATGCCGGGAGAGGGACTTTATACCGATATGAACGCCATCCGTCGTGATGAGGATACGGATAACATCCATTCCATTTACGTGGATCAGTGGGATTGGGAAAAGGTGATCTTAAAGGAACAGCGTACGGTTGAGACTTTAAAGGAAACCGTAAAGGCTGTGTATGATGCCCTTCGTGTTACCGAAAAGTACATGTCCAACCACTATGATTACATCAAGTGTATTTTGCCGGAGGATATTTATTTTTTGACTTCTCAGGAACTTTTAGACCGTTATCCCGGCATGAGCGTAAAAGAACGGGAATATGCTATCGCAAAAGAAAAGGGCGCCGTATTTATCATGCAAATCGGTGATAAATTATCTGACGGAAAGCCTCATGACGGACGTGCTCCGGATTATGATGACTGGCAGTTAAACGGTGATATCATCGTTTATTTCCCGGTAACGGATATCGCCTTAGAACTTTCTTCCATGGGTATTCGTGTGGACGAAGAAGCCATGGTAAGTCAGCTGGAAAAAGCAGGATGTGAAGAACGGAAGAATTTACCGTTCCAAAAGGCGGTGATTGAGAAGAAATTGCCTTATACCATTGGCGGGGGTATCGGACAGAGCCGAATCTGTATGTTTTTCCTTCGAAAAGCACATATCGGAGAAGTACAGGTTTCCATCTGGCCGCAGGATGAAGTGGATTATGCAAAGGAAAAAGGGGTTATTATTCTATGAGTAAAAATCTACACACAAATGCGATGGACATGCTTCTTAAGGGTGTTCTTTCGTTAAAAGATATGGAGGAAGCATACCTGTTCTTTGAGGACTTATGTACCGTGGGAGAACTGGAAGCCTTACAGCAGAGATTTGAGGTGGCTTATTTACTCCGTAAGGAAAAAACCTATCAGGAAATAGCCGAAACTACCGGTGCGTCTACGGCTACCATCAGCCGTGTAAATCGTGCCTTAAACTACGGAAACGACGGCTATGACATGATTTTTGAACGTTTGGAGGATTAGACTTGAACGTAAATGACTTGCATAAGATTTTAAACGATGAACAGCTCCTTGGTGTTACAACAACTGAGGGGCCTGTTTTAATTTTAGCGGGAGCGGGTTCAGGAAAAACCAGAGTGTTGACCCACCGCGTTGCCTACTTAATCGAAAAGGGTGTGGCACCTTATAACATCATGGCCATTACCTTTACCAATAAGGCGGCAGGCGAAATGCGGGAGCGTGTAAACAACATCGTGGGTCACGGTGCCGAGCAGGTATGGGTGGCGACGTTTCACTCTTCCTGTGTTCGTATCTTACGTCGCTTTTCGGATCGTATCGGTTTTGACGGAAACTTTTCCATTTACGATGCGGATGATTCCAAGTCCGTTATGAAGGATGTTTGCAAATACTTAAACATCGATACCAAAAAGATTAAGGAAAAGCGAATCTTAGCGGAAATCTCCGCCGCAAAGGATGAGATGATTAACGAGGAAGAATTTGCCCGGCGTTATGAAAGCGATTTTCGCATGAAGCCCATTATCGCCGCATATCGTGAGTATCAGGCACGTCTTCGCAGTAACAACGCTTTTGATTTCGATGATTTGCTTTTAAAAACTGTGGAGCTTTTAAAGTATCATCCGGATGTACGAGCTTACTATCAGGATAAGTTCCGCTATATCATGGTGGACGAGTATCAGGATACCAATACGGTGCAGTTTGAATTGGTGCGCCTTTTAACAGGAAGTGAACAGAATCTTTGCGTGGTGGGTGATGACGATCAGTCCATCTATAAATTCCGCGGAGCAAACATCTATAATATTTTAAATTTCGAGCAGCATTTCCCGGATGCCACCGTTATTCGTTTGGAACAAAACTATCGTTCCACCAAGCGAATCTTAGAGGCAGCCAATAACGTGATTCGAAATAACGAGGGCCGAAAGGAAAAGACCCTTTGGACTTTAAATGACGAGGGAGAAAAGATTCGGTTTAAGCATTTTGATTCCGCTTATGAAGAGGCAGAGTTTATTGCCATGGATATCAAAAGTCAGCTTCGTCGCGGAAACTTTAACTACAATGAGGATGCTGTATTGTATCGAACCAATGCCCAGTCCCGTATTTTAGAAGAGAAGTTCTTGAATGAAAAC
>CAJOGB010000128.1 GCA_905233835.1 uncultured Lachnospiraceae bacterium | reverse complement strand
ACTGTTGACTGCGAACTTATAAGAGAATGTCGCCCCGATGTGGTTCGTCAGTATGCTTTAGGCGATGAAACCATCGAATGCGGATTTGAATTTATCTGGACCTATGACGAAACGAAAGTCTATACCGTAAAGGTGGGAAAAGAAGGAAACTTCGTTATCCATACTGTAGATCTTCCTCTCATGTTAGCGGAAGAGCGGGAAAAGGACAGACGTTATAAAAACATCCTTCATAGATTACAAAAGAAAGACCCTTACAAAAAAGCGGATGATAAAATGTTCATTCGTCGCGAGGGCTTACTTAACTACTTTAAACTTGTAAAGAAAAGATACACCCCCATCGATGCGGCGTATCAAAAATACTATGAAAAGCACAGAGCCTCCAAAGCGGAGTTAAAACGCCAGGCGGCAGAACATTTAGATGGACCCACTTTTAGCATCGTGGTTCCTACCTATAATACCCGTCCCGATTTCTTGCGCGATATGATTGATTCCGTAAGAAACCAGACTTACGACAAGTGGCAGCTTTGCATCGGCGACGGTAGTGAAGGAAATAAAGAGTTAGAAGCGATTTTAGCGGAATACCATGAGTTGGATCCCCGAATCGTTTATACCATTAGCGAAAAGAACATGGGGATCTCCGGAAATACCAACGTGGCACTTCGACTGGCCACAGGAGATTATATCGCCCTTTTGGATCATGATGATCTATTGGCACCGGAAGCACTTTATGAAGTGGTAAAAGTTATCTTATCCCATGAGGATGCTGACTGCATTTATTCCGATGAGGATAAGTTTACGGATGAAGTAAAAGACCATTATCAGCCGGCCTACAAACCGGAGTTTAACCGTGATTTTTTACGATCCTGTAATTACATCACACATTTATTTGTAACGAAAAAATCCATCGTAGATAAGATCGGCGAGTTCGATCCAAACTGCGACGGAGCCCAGGATTTTGATTTTATTTTACGCTGCACGGAACAGGCCAAAGCCGTATATCACATCCCAAAGATGCTGTATCACTGGCGCTGCCATCCGGGTTCTACCGCCCTTAATCCGGGAAGTAAAAACTATGCTTACATCTCGGGAGTTCGTGCTGTAAAGGGTCACTGCGACCGCATGGGTGTAAAATACGATAACGTGGGACAGCTTCCAAATACCGTAGGAATTTATCGTATCGATTATACCTGCGAACCGAAGAAGGTTTCTGTCATCATTATTAAAGAAGATGGAAAAGCAAATACTACGGAAGCATCTTTAAAGGAAAAAGCATCCTTTAAAGACTACGAAGTAATTACATCAAAAGACAATACTGCAAAAGAAATAAATGCCGCTGCAAAACAGGCTACGGGAGAATATTTATTATTCCTTCGTTCCAACATGGAACTTAGTAAGCCGGATGCCTTGGAAAAACTCTTGGCTACTTGCGAGCGCCCGGAAGTTGGTGTGGTAGGAGGAAAGGTATACTACGAGGATGATACCATTTATCACATGGGATTAATCTTAGGCTATCATGGTACCGCAGGACGACTTCTTGCAGGACGTCACGAGATTGAATTCGGTCAGTATGCCAACGCCGTATTACAGCAGAATATTTCCGCACTGCTTTCCGTCTGCATGATGGTGCAAAAGGATATTTTTGAAGCAGTGGGCGGATTTAACGAGAATTATAATAAGGCATTTTACGATGCGGACTTTTGCCTTCGCGCAGGAGCAAAATGCCAGATTGTAGTGGAGCCTCAGGCAGAGTTTTATATCCATACGGATAAGTATCCGGGCTGCGATATCGTAGACGAGTTTTATTCGGGATATGAAGCAGACGAGGCACGTTTTAAAAATGAGTGGAAGGATGTTATCGAAAAGGGCGATCCCTATTACAACCCACACCTTTCTTTAAAACGCCTAAGCTATGATATGAAATATAAGTTTTAAATAAACTAAACATAATATCGGAGATTTTTCATGAGTAAGAAAAACGGATCTTTATTTGAGATTCCAAGAGAAGTTTTCAGTTCAAAAAAATTGGTATTTAATCTGGCTAAAAATGATTTTAAAACGAAATTTGCCGGATCTTACCTTGGTATTATCTGGGCTTTTGTACAGCCCATCGTAACCGTATTTGTGTACTGGTTTGTATTTGAAAAAGCATTAAATGCGGCACCCCAGTCCACGAAGGGCGGCATTAACGCGCCTTTTGTACTTTGGCTTGTTGCAGGTTTGGTTCCTTGGTTTTATTTTTCGGATTTACTGTCAAACGGAACCACCGTGCTTTTGGAGTATTCCTACCTGGTTAAAAAAGTGGTATTTAAAATCTCCATCCTTCCGGTGGTAAAGACCATTTCAAACTTGTTTGTGCATTTATTCTTCGTGGCTTTTACTTTGATTTTATATGCATGCTACGGTTCCTTCCCGACCTTATATACCTTACAGATTTTTTACTATACCTTTGCCTTAATGGTGCTGGCTACGGGGCTTGTTTATTTAACCTCTGCCATTGCACCCCTCTTTCGAGACTTGGCACAGATCGTGGGAATCATCTTACAGGTAGGGGTTTGGTTTACCCCTATTATGTGGAACATCGATAACATGAATTTATCCGAAAAGGTGATTTTCATATTAAAGTTAAACCCCATGTTTTATGTGGTACAGGGATATCGAGATTCTTTGATTTATCATCATTGGTTTTGGGAGCGTCCGGGAGAGACCTTGTATTTTTGGATTTTTACCCTGGTATTTTTAGTCCTGGGAAATCATGTGTTTAAAAAACTTCGCGTACATTTTGCGGACGTGATGTAGGAGAATTTATGCAGAATCAATATGCAATCAGAATAAAAGATGTCAGTAAGCTCTATAAGCTCTACGACAGAAACAGAGACCGCCTAAAAGACGCACTTGGTCTTACGAGAAAAAAGATTTATCACGAGCATTTTGCACTTTCTCATGTCAGCTTTGATATTGAAAAGGGCGAGTGCATCGGTATCATCGGAACCAACGGCGCGGGAAAATCCACGATCTTAAAAATCATTACCGGGGTCTTAAATCCCACGGAAGGTGACGTGGAAATCGACGGCAGAATCTCAGCCCTTTTGGAACTCGGTGC
>CAJOGB010000127.1 GCA_905233835.1 uncultured Lachnospiraceae bacterium | reverse complement strand
TGACATCAAAGGAAGGTGTTACTTATATGATTGATGGGGGCTCCACCTCAAAAAAGAACATCGGGAAATATATTCTAAAACCATATTTGTCTTATCACGGGATTTTAAAGGTGGATTATTGGCTTATCAGTCATTTGGATGAGGATCATATTTCGGGACTGATTGAACTTTTGGAAGATGGATATTGTATAGATACTGTGGTTTTTACAGAAAGCGTAAAACATGTAACGGAGGAATCTGCAAATGAACACTATGAAAGAATTATGGATTTATGTGAGAAAAACAAAACCGAGGTTTTATATGTAGACACCGGTGATTCCTTTGGAACAAAGTCCTTATCTTTTGTTTGTCTTTCACCGGATGAAAATGAATATACAAAAACCAATGAAAACTCTATGGCGTTAAAAATGTCCTATGGGGATTTTGATATGCTCTTTACCGGGGATATGGGGACAGAGCAGGAGATGGATGTTTTAGAGGAAAGTGGAAGCGTATTGGATGATGTGGAAGTCGTAAAGTCGGCTCACCACGGGTCAAAGAACTCCAACTGTGAAAAATGGCTTTCTGAGGTTTCGCCAAATCTAACCCTGATTTCTGCGGGAAAGAAAAATCGCTACGGCCATCCGTCAAAGGAAACCATAAAACGGATGGAAGATGAAAAACTGGATTATCTTTGCACCATAGATACGGGGCAAATAACTCTGTATCCAAAGAGGAACGGAAAGTTTTGCTGTCGTACCTATTTATGACGAAAAAACCAAAAAATCCCTTGACATTTCGTATACGCTTGTATATTATATCAAAGTACGTTTGCATTGAACTGTCCGTGTCCAGACTTCAATGTGATCTAATATATAGAGAATTAATTATTACACATTACATTGGAGGTGTAGGAATTGGCTAATATTAAATCAGCAAAGAAGAGAGTATTAGTTACAGCTGAAAAGACTGAGAGAAATAAAGCTATCAAGTCTAAGGTTAAGACTTCTATCAAAAAGGTAGAGTCAGCTGTTGCTGAAGGAAACAAGGAAGCTGCAGCAGAAGCATTAAAGAACGCTACTGTTGAAATCGACAAGGCTACCACAAAGGGTGTATATCATAAGAACAATGCATCCCGTAAAGTTTCCCGCCTTGCTAAAGCCGTAAACAAAATGGCTTAAGAAGCACGGACGATTTAAACGAATAAATAAAACCTCCGGTACCGTCAACCGGAGGTTTTTTGTGTTATTTTTAAGTTTTAAGAAGCGTATTTTAACATCCAAAGTTCTAGTGCCACCTTTTCCGAAAGCTTCCCCGTACGTGTATCGTATTGGGTGGAAGTGGCATCGTTTAAGAGCTCTTCAATCACTTCCGGAGGAAATTTCTCCAAAGTCTTATTTTTTAAAATCTTTTGAACTACAAAAGGAGGTCGTCCGATTTCTGAGGCTGCCTGTGCGGGATTTAATCCCTTATCTAAAAGGGCATGTAGAGACAACATCATTTGAAAATTTCCGATAATCATGGAAAATATTTTCTGGGGCGGAACTTTTTTCCCGCTTAAGAGTTCTTCGTATAAGCGAAGTACTTCTTTTTTGTTTTTATTTCCGATGGCGTCTATCATATCAAAGATATGATTCTGGAAGGTGGGAGAGCAAATAGCACGAATGTCTTCTTCTGTGATTTCGTTTTTATCCAAACAATAGGAAAGAACTTTTTCTATTTCGTTTTCCATGTAGGCCATGTATTCCATGTTTTTCTTGTCCTGATCCTTTTGATTGGAGCAGGTAGCATCATAGAAGGCATCCCAAGCGCCTTTTGTAATGGATTTACCGGCGCTTTTTACTTTTCCGCCAATCCACATCTGAAGATCCCGTTCCCTGGGGAGATTACATTCCATGGTACCGTCTAAAGCATCGATGGCTTTGTAAACACCACATTTTTTATCTGCCTTTTTTTCGTCAAAGATGACGTAACTGGTTTCCGGAATATTTTTTAAACATTTCGCTAAAACATCGCAGGATGCTGCCGCATACCCGGAGTCTTTTACATAGATGACTCTTTTGTCAGCAAAAAAGGGCATGGCATAAATGCTCTCGACGATTTCTTCCGGAGTGCACGCGTTATCTTTGTAGGAAGTAAAGTTCATATCGTCTTTTGAAATACCAAGGGCTTCGATGAGACGATTTACGTTTAATGAACGAAGATATCCTTCACTTCCGAAGAGTAAATAGGCATGTTTTATTTGGTTGTTTTTAATATCGTTTGCTACATTTCCCATGTGAGTAATCATACCATAAAATCACTTGACATGCCATGGAAGAAATAGGTAACATAACTATGTATGATTATGTATTTTCAGGTGGTTTTTATATATGAAAAAAATAGTATTTTTAACTACGGATTATAACTCTGAAATCGCACAAAAAATCTATGCGGCTATATATGATGCAGAGAAGATTTTGGATTTTTCCATCGATATCTTTTCTTGCTTCGGTGGCTTGGTGGAAGAAGGAAATGTCATCGGTGAGTATGATGTTTATAAACTGCCGGACTTCAAGAGTTATGACGGCGCGATTATCATGGCTTCTCAGATCCATGCGGATACCGCCAAAGAGCGTGTTATCGCTTTAGCCAGAAATGCAAATATTCCCATTGTAAGTATCAATGTACCTTTGGAAAATACCATTCAGGTGGGTACGGATAACTATCACTCCTTCTGCCAGATGGTGGAACACGTGGTAACGGTTCACAATGCCCAAAAGATTTTGTACGTGGACGGTCCGAAAGGATACGAGGCGGATATTCGTAAACAGGCATTTAGCGATGTATGCGGTCGCTATGATTTATCCGAGTCCATTTCTTTTGAAAAAGGAGATTGGACCATGCGCTCCGGTATCGCTGTGGGGGAACGTCTTCTTCGTCATAGCAAAGAACAACTTCCGGATGCTGTTATTTGTGCTAACGACGATATGGCCATCGGTGTAGCTCAGATGTTGGTATCAAGCAAAGTTCGTGTGCCGGAGGATGTGATTGTTACCGGTTTCGATGACAGTGAAAATTCTCGGATTTTTACACCTTCCATTACCACGGTTTCCCGTGATTATAATCGTATGATTATGGATGCGCTGGAAAATGTGATT
>CAJOGB010000126.1 GCA_905233835.1 uncultured Lachnospiraceae bacterium | reverse complement strand
GGAAATGACATCGCGATTATTGATAATAATCCGGATAAAATCGATGAAATAAACAATCAGTACGACGTACTCGCTATCAACGGAAACGGTGCGAATACCAGCATTTTAAAAGAGGCCGGAATTATGGAGACCGACCTTTTTATTGCGGTTACGGAATCCGACGAATTAAACCTTTTGTGTTGTACCGTCGCTTCCATGGTATCCCATCGCGATTTATCTGCCATTGCCCGTGTTCGTACACCGGATTACTCCCAGGATGCCGCTTATCTTCGTGATAAGTTGGGCCTTGCCATGATTATTAATCCGGAACTTGAGACATCAAACGAAATCGCTCGTATTTTAAACCTTCCTGCGGCATTGGAGGTTACCTCTTTTGCTCACGGAAACGCGGAACTTATTAAATTAAAGTTAAAAGAAAACAATAACTTGGTTGGAAAATCCATCATTCAGTTTTCCGGGGAAAAGCATCCGAGAATGCTTTTCTGCGCCATCGAACGTCAAGGCGAAGTTATTATTCCAAACGGAAGCTTTGTGTTTGAAGCCCTTGATGTAGTAAGCTTTGTGGCACCGAAAAAATCTGCAGTTAAATGCTTAAAAGCACTAGGCGTGGCCACCAACCACACCAAAGACTGTCTCATTATCGGCGGAGGAAAGTCTTCCTATTATTTGGCAAAGCGTCTGATTTCCGAAGGCATCGAAGTAAAAATCATCGAAGCCGATCGCGGACGTTGTGAGAAATTGACGGACCTTATTCCGGAAGCCATCATCATTAACGGTGACGGAACCGATGCGGAAATTCTAAAAGAAGCGGGCATTTCTTCCGTAGACGCCTTTGTACCCCTTACGGGTATCGATGAAGAAAACGTGCTTTTAACCTTACACGCAAAGCAGGTTTCCGACGCAAAGGTGGTTACAAAAGTTAACCGCTTCTCTTTTGGAGATGTTATTTCTTCCTTGGATTTAGACAGTATCGTCTTCCCGAGACTTATTACCTCCGAGGCGATTATTGCATACGCTCGTGCAAAACGTGCCGCATCCATCGGAAGTAACGTGGAAACCATTTCACACTTGTTTAATAACCGTGCGGAAGCCATCGAATTCGTGGTACACAGTCAGTGCGACGTAGTGGGTGTTCCGCTTATGGATTTGAAATTAAAACAAAACCTGATGATTGCCTTTATCAGCCGTGGAAAAGACATTATTTTCCCGAACGGTTCCGATACCATTGAAGTCGGAGATAACGTCATGGTCGTTACCACTGAGACAGGCTTTACCAATATTCAGGATATTATCGTATAGAGGTTTAACTATGAACACTTCCATGATTCGATTCATCTTGGGATCGATTCTGAAAATTGAAGCCGTGCTTTTGTTTTTGCCGGTTATTTGTGCCGTGATCTATCACGAATCCGAAGGATTTGCTTTTTTTATTACGGCGTTTCTATGTTTTATCGTGGGATTTATTCTTACCCTGCGAAAGCCAAAGGATCACATCTTTTATTTAAAAGAAGGATGCATCACCACCGCCTGCAGTTGGATTATTATGTCTCTATTCGGTGCGGTACCCTTTGTGATTACCGGTGAGATTCCTTCTTACTTAGATGCATTGTTTGAAACCGTATCCGGATTTACCACTACGGGAGCATCCATTTTAAACGATGTGGAAGCCTTATCTCATGCCTCTCTTTTGTGGCGAGCATTCACCCACTGGATCGGCGGTATGGGAGTTTTGGTGTTCCTTCTGGCGATTTTGCCTATGAGCGGCGGATCCAATATCAATCTTCTTCGTGCGGAATCCCCGGGACCATCCGTTGGAAAACTGGCACCGAAGATGAGGACCACAGCTACCATGTTGTATCTGTTTTACTTAGCCCTTACCTTTATGGAGTTTGTTCTCCTTTTGATTTTCGGTATGCCGCTGTTTGACAGTATTTGTACCGCATTTTCCACTGCGGGAACCGGCGGATTCGGAATTAAAAACGACAGTATCGGCGGATACGCCACTTCCATTCAATGGGTGGTTACCGTCTTTATGATTCTATTCGGTATTAACTTTAACGCTTACTTTTTCATTTGGGTTCGCGACTTTAAAAAAGCATTTAAAATGGAAGAAGTTCGAGCCTACCTTGGCATTATAGGAACCGCCATCGTATTAATTACCTTAAACATTTTACATACCTGTGAAAACCTATTTCAGGCAGTTACAGAGTCCGCTTTTCAGGTGGCATCCATTATTACCACCACAGGATACTCCACCGTGGACTTTGACCAGTGGCCGTCCTTTAGTAAGACGATATTGGTAATCTTGATGTTTATCGGTGCCTGCGCAGGTTCTACCGGCGGTGGTATCAAAGTAGGCCGAATCGTGATTGTTATGAAAGCTTTCGCAAAAGAAGCCTTCTCCTACATTCACCCCAAGAGTATTCGTCATTTATCCATGGACAAAAATCCGGTGAAACACGAAGTGCTTCGTTCCGTAAATGTTTTCTTCGATACCTATATCGCGATCTTTATCATATCCCTTCTTTTGGTAGCCATCGAAGGACAGGGTATGCAGACAAATTTGACCGCGGTTATTGCATGTTTTAATAACATCGGACCGGGTTTGGAAGGTGTGGGTCCCACACAGAATCTGGCGTTCTTTTCACCGCTTTCAAAGATTGTGTTGATGTTTGATATGTTGGCGGGACGTCTCGAATTGTTCCCCATGATACTGCTCTTCCATCCGACAATCTGGAAGGAAGCTTTCGAACGCAGATATCATAGTAAAAAAGTAAAAAAATAAACAATAAAAAACACTCCCATCGGGGAGTGTTTTTATTATGCTATTTTGCTGCAATCACATCTGACATGTCGTAAAGCCCCGCAGGCTTTCCTGCTAAAAACTTCGCGGCCTCTACGGCGCCCTTTCCGAAGACTGCTTTGGAGTAGGCTCTGTGGGAGAAGGTAATGACTTCGTCTTCTCCGGCGAAGATTACGTCGTGGTCGCCTACGATGGTTCCTCCACGGACTGCGGAGATTCCGATTTCTTTTTTCTCACGTTTCTTTCGCTCTTTGGAACGATCGTAAACATATTTGTATTCGTTATTTAAAACTTCGTTCACGGCATCTGCCAATGCAAGTGCTGTTCC
>CAJOGB010000125.1 GCA_905233835.1 uncultured Lachnospiraceae bacterium | reverse complement strand
GTATTTACTCCAAATCGCTATGAGTATGAATGTGAAGAATATGAGTATCTTCGTAGGAATCATTATCCGGAGGATGCAAAGGATGTCGTGTTGAAAAAGCATTATGAGAAATATGCGACACTCCATGAGGAGGAAATCGCAGAGATGAAAAAGCATTATGAGGATTACAAGTCCAAGAAGTATGGGCCTCTTGGCAAAGTCATTATGTTTATCGTCTGCCTGTATCGACGTTTCATTGGTAAGCGATATGAATGGGCGATACGACATTTCCTGATTAACGATATCCGGAGGGAGTTTGCCAGAGAGATGTTAGATGGCAAATGGTTTATTGCTTCGAAGAATGGTAAGTGGTACACGCGTTATCAGATTGTTCCGCAGAAGCAGTTACAGGAGCTTTATGCAGAAGTTGAGCGCATTAGAAAGGCCTATGAATCAACTTATGGGCCATTGGACCATAAGCCTGAAAATGAGCCTACAGGAAAGGAGGCATCGTAAATGGAAAATCGATATTTACGCAAAGATGATAAATTAAATAATTTCATACCGATTCCGCTTTCCTTGCTGGATTCAAAGCTCAGCAGTACCACATTGCTTGTATATGGTTGTCTGCTTGGCCGTGGCATCTTATCCCAGAGAAATGGATGGTATGACCAGAATGGTGCCATATACGTCCGATATACGGCGCCACAGCTCGCTAAGGATCTGGGGAAAGGAAAATCCACAGTGAAGGCCTCTTTGAGGGAATTAGAGTCAGCAGGACTGATTGAGAGAAGACGGATGGGGCTTACTATGACAAATATTTTTATTAAGGTTCCATGGACATCTGAAAGCGGTCAGTATTCTGACCACAGTGGACAGAAATCTGACCTACGTAAGCCGGAAAACAATACTTACAGAGGTCAGAATTCAAGCCTAGCCGAGGTCAGAAAACCGGACCCTAGTAAATATAAGAGAGTAAATAAAGAAACATATCATAAAGAATATGTTGTTAGAGAGGGGGAGAGCTTTTGATGAATAATAAGAATTTGCAAAATGAAACTTATATTGGTGAAGATGGTTTGCTTTATTGCGCTAAGTGTCATACGCCTCGTGAAAAAGTCCTCCCACATCCTTTGGAGAAGGGCAAGCTTTGGAAGGTACATTTGATGTGCCAATGCGAGCGTGAGGCTTATGAAAAGGATCAGGCCGAACGTGCTAAGCGTGAATTTGAAGAGATGGTTTCTCGTAATCGTATGGTTTGTTTTCATGAGAAGCAGATGTACGCCATGACCTTCGATGCAGATGATGGTAGCGTACCTGCTATGGCAAAAGCCAGAGCCTATGTTAGTCATTGGGATGAAGTGCGGAAAAAGAACGTCGGCTTGTTATTCTATGGGGATGTCGGTACCGGTAAGACTTATATAGCGGCGGCAATAGCAAATGCACTATTAAACCAGGGTAAAAAAGTTCTGATGCGTGATTTTACTGAGATCAGTAATATTTCAGCCTTTGATTCAGATGAATATGTTCGCTCTTTATCTGCTTATGATTTATTGGTTTTAGATGATTTGGGGGCGGAGCGCACTACAGAGTTTGCTATGCAGAATGTATTTAACGTGGTGAATCGCAGGATGGAATCTGGAAAGCCTTTGATTGTCACTACAAATAAGTCTATGGATGATTTGAAGAATCCAAAGGAGCTAACGGACAAACGTATTTATGATCGTATCCTTGCAATGTGCACGCCGGTTTTTGTTGGCGGTAATAGTAAGCGAGAGAAGATTGCATCAGATCATTATCAGGATTTAAAAGAAATATTTGGAAAGGAGGAGCCTTCGAATGGAGATGATTAATATCGAAGATTACAAAGATTCTACGCTGGCAAAGCTGGAAGAGCAGAAGAAAAAGACTGTACCGATTGAATCAAAGGTTGCTCTTACCATAAAGGAAGCAGCTGAGTATTCCAATATCGGTATCAATAAGCTTGAAAGCCTCCTTCGCATGCCGAGATGCCCCTTTGTTTTGTATGTGGGAAAGAAGAAGCTGGTAAAGCGTAAGGAGTTTGAAAGATTCATTTCAGAAAATATTGAAATTTAAAGAATGCTTGATATCAGCGGATTTCGGGCATGCCAAAAATGAAACTACATTGTAAAGAGCCTCTGATTAGTGTATAATATATTAGTTGATTTAGGGGCTTCTTTAGCTTAGAAAGGAGCCTTTAATGGGAAAAGATCTCAAAGGAAAGGAGCTTGGAGAAGGAATTGTTCAACGAGCCAATGGTACATACCAAGCGAGATTCGTTGATAAATTCGGTAAAAGAAGACAAAAGAAATCCAAGAAACTACAAGAAGTAAGACAGTGGCTCGCTGATGCTACATATATTGATAAACACAGTGATTTGGATCAGGCTGCGGATATGCTCGTAGATGCCTGGTTTGAATATTGGATAGGAATCAAGAAGCAGACAGTGAGACCTAACACGGTCAGAAACTATTCGGAACGATATGAACGAAATATCAAGAGCGTGATTGGAAACAAACTTCTGACAGACGTTAAACCGGTGCATTGCCAGAAGATTTTTTCTAATATGGCGGAGGAAGGTTATAAGACCACTACCATATATCAGACTAGAATAGCTCTTTATAACATGCTTGAATTTGCAAAGGAGAATGATGTTCTTATCAATAATCCATGCAAGAAATCAGTAAAGAGCGATATGGGAAAGCCGTCTGAGAAGAAAGAAGCTCTCACGATAGATGTTCAGAAGAAGTTTTTAGAAGCTGTGGTTGGTTACAGCTATGAGAATCAGTATCGCTTCGTATTACAGACCGGACTTCGTACAGGAGAACTTATAGGACTTAAGTGGAGTGATATCGACTTCAAAAATCGAACCATGAAGATTGAGAGGACGATGGAGTATCGCTATAAGGTAGGTGAATGGAGAGTTGGCCCACCTAAGAGCAAATCCGGCTATCGTACAATTCCGCTTACAGATGAAGCAATCCGCATTCTTGAGAATCAAAAAGCAAAAAACAAGAGCTTAAAGCTCGTTCCGATTGAATGGAGCGATACCGTCTTTCTATGCAGAAAGGGGACACCGGTTAAGAACAGCACTTATGAAAGTATTGTGACCGTATAGGCATTCCAAGATTTTCAATGCATGTCTTAAGACATACTTTTGCTACCAGATGCATTGAAGGTGGAATGAAACCCAAGACTTTGCAGAAGATTTTAGGTCATTCCAATATCGGAATCACAATGAATCTATACGTACATATTACGGAAGATGAAAAACACAGAGAAATTGATTTAGTGGCTGACGCGTTAAAAGTGGTATAAAGCTTAATGCGAAATAAAAACCGATGGTGCCCGATGTGGTGCCCGGTCGAAATCGCAAATCGCGGAAACCCCATAAAATAAAGGATTTTTAAGGAGATATAAAACATTATGAAATTAGGCATAGTAGGCTTACCAAACGTCGGTAAATCCACATTATTTAATTCTCTTACAAAGGCCGGAGCATTGGCGGCCAACTATCCGTTTGCCACCATCGACCCGAATGTGGGTGTGGTAGCGGTACCGGATGAGCGTATCGAAAAGCTGGGTGAATTATATCATACAAAAAAAGTTACCCCGGCCACCATTGAGTTCGTGGATATCGCAGGACTTGTAAAGGGTGCGTCCAAGGGTGAAGGCCTCGGAAATCAGTTTTTGGCAAACATCCGTGAGGTAGATGCCATCGTTCATGTGGTTCGTTGCTTTGAGGACGGAAACGTGGTTCATGTAGACGGAAACATCGATCCGGCTCGTGATATCGAGACCATTAACTTAGAGTTATTATTCTCTGATTTGGAGATCATTGATCGCCGTTATCAGAAGATTTATAAGCAGTCTAAAATGGATAAGACCCTGGCGAAGGAAGTGGCTTTAATCGAGCGTTTAAAGGCACATATGGAAGACGGAAAGATGGCAAAACTCTTCGAGTGTTCCGAAACCGACGAGGATGAGCAGATTTGGTTTGATTCTTATAACTTGCTTACCGCAAAGCCGGTTATCTATGCTGCTAACGTAGCAGAGGGTGACATGGCAGACGACGGAGCTTCCAATCCACACGTTCAGAAGGTTCGTGACTTGGCAAAAGAAGAAAAATCCGAAGTATTCGTGGTTTGCGCTGAGATGGAGCAGGAACTTTCCGAACTCGATGAAGAAGAAAAGAAGATGTTCTTGGAAGACTTGGGTGTGGAATCCTCCGGCTTGGATAAGCTTGTGGCGGCAAGCTATTCGCTGCTTGGTCTTATGAGCTTTTTAACCGCAGGTGAAGACGAGTGCCGTGCTTGGACCATTAAAAAGGGCACAAAGGCTCCACAGGCAGCAGGAAAGATTCATACCGACTTCGAGCGCGGATTTATTAAGGCAGAAGTAGTAAACTACCAGGACTTATTGGACTGCGGTTCGCTCTCTGCAGCCAGAGAAAAAGGTATCGTTGGTATGGAAGGTAAGGATTATGTCGTAAGAGACGGTGACGTTATCCTCTTTAGATTCAACGTATAGTAGTTACCTTAGTTTAAAACATTTTTAAGGTACAATATTTAGTAAAAACGGATTTGACACTTTGTTGAAACTTGTTTATACTAAATGTTGTATCTTTTTGCATTCTATATGCTTGATTTAGGGGATTATTGGAGGAGTAATCATGAAATGTCCATTTTGCAGCAGTGATAACACGCGAGTAATTGATTCCAGACCCGCAGATGAGAACAATTCCATCCGCCGTCGTAGAATGTGTGATGACTGTGGAAAGCGCTTTACCACATATGAAAAGGTAGAGACTATTCCGCTTATCGTTATTAAAAAGGACAATGTTCGCGAGCAGTATGACAGATCAAAGATTGAAGGAGGAATCCTTCGTGCATGCCATAAACGTCCGGTATCCGTAGATACGATTACCAAAATCGTGGACGAGGTAGAAACCGAGATCTTTTCTTCCGAAGAAAAGGAAGTTTCTTCCGAACGTATCGGTGAAATCGTTATGGAGAAATTAAAAGACGTTGATGCGGTTGCTTATGTGCGCTTTGCTTCCGTATATCGTGAATTTAAGGACGTTGAGACATTTTTGGATGAGCTGAACAAGATGCTGAATAAATAG
>CAJOGB010000124.1 GCA_905233835.1 uncultured Lachnospiraceae bacterium | reverse complement strand
AGACTTTACCAGGCTTTTAAAACACTTCTTAATAATCACAGGAATATACGTCAAAGCCAATCCAAAGCAGAAAAAAAACAATGTAAACGTCGCATAAAAATGGACAAACAACGTACAGGCCAATCCGGCAGAAAACAGTAACCTGCAACAGGTGGCAGGACTCCATCTTCCTTCCTCTTCCGACTCTCTTCGCTTAAAATATTCCATCAAAAACATAAGTGTCGGCAGTACAAGTATTGCCCCGTATTCCTGCGGTACACCATACAAAAATCTGACAAAACATTCTTTGTAGAATATATCCGTCAGTGCAAAGAATAAAACAGCAAAATACGCCAAGCACGTATACTTTTTGCAGATATATCCAACAAAACACATGATAGTGATCACATACAAAAGCATAATCATTACATTCCAATGACGAAGCAATACATAGGTCTTGATGCCGGTCACCTGGTAAATGTAACTTACAATACAGTGATATCCCAAAGGATACTGAACTGCGATGTATGGATTGTTTTCAGCCAAAGAATTTACCCAATAGGTATGGAAAGGCAAATCCGAACACATATAGCCCAACTGCTTATAATCATTGGTCGCAAAAATATAAAGCACTGCCACAATCGTGCCAACAAATCCGATAGCCTCCAAAGGTCTGCGATAAATCATCTCAATGGTTCCGGAAGAAAAACGGTGCAGGGTTTTAAACACTTTTTCTCTTACATGTGCATACATGGTTTTTCTGCCCAGATATCCGGAGCCAAAATTTATGGTGGACTGTCGGATATGTTCAATGTTTCCACGTATCGGGATTTGGTACAAATACACTCCCACAGCAGAATAAAAAAGTACCGTAAACAAAATAAGCGTAAATCGATTGCACAGGTTTAAGAAGTTCAAATACAAAACCAGATTTATGATAAAAATCTGTCCGGTTATGAAATATACCATCATTCGAAATACATAAGGATACTTATCCTTAATCAGTTTTTCCGAAAATACAATGGCAGGAGGCACGCATACCAACAACAAATATGCCGCAACCATTTTCACCAATTCAATTGTCACAAGTGTATTTGTTGTCATGGAATTCCTTTCTATTTTGCCTCAAACATTCGTATAATTTCCAAGGTTTCCTTATCTACGCCAACACGGGATTCCTTAAGTCCCTTTAATGTTTCAAAAAATGCTTCTTGCTGATCTGTCTTAAAGTAAAACTTCAGACGATCCGAATAGGTCTGTAAAGAGGTTGGATACATTTCAAACATGCGGTCACACCACTTTTGGCAAACCTCGATACGTCCCACATTCATAAGCTGGGTAACAATCCAGGAAAATTCTTCTACCGTGATCTCTGCTTGCGCTGTGGAATAGTAAATCTCTCCCACTTCTTCCATTGTGGTCACATAGTTTTCCCGCTCAATTCCCACAAAAACATTTTGCTGTAAAAACACATTCATATAAGCAAGAAGATGTTGGCAAAGTGCCACTTTTTCCACGGTGTCCGCTTCTGCTATGGCATTTAACGTTTCTGTAACGTGAGCGCTGAAATTATTGATTTCATCACGAAGAACAGAGGCTGCGTAATGTGCCGTCTCTGTATCTTCACTGTTTAGGGCTTTTGCAATGGAGCTTAAGAACTGTGTTACATCCCCTTTTACCACAGATAACATCAGGCTTCGAAGTCCGCCCTTATCACTGACCGCCAGTGCTTCCTCCATGGGAACTAGGTTCATGTCTCGTTCCAGGTTTGCCGGATTTCGAGACTCCACTCTTGTCTTATCAAAGGTGGCTGCCCCTTCCAAGTTTCCTTTGCTTCGGAAAAATACATGTCTAAAAAGTTTGGCGCCTCCGAAAAAGATGGGACCGATAACCGGTGTTGCCACCATCATCCAAAAAATCATCCAGGTACGCTTATCGTCAAAATCCCCGTCCATATTTCGTTGTTCATACGCGCGATTCTTATTCAGTGACCAGAACAAATACAAAACATCCAAAAGAGTGCTGATCACAATAACCACGATCACTACAATGAGTCGTCCCATTATTTTGCACTCCTCCAAAGTTTTGCTTCATATCCCAATTCTTTTAATCGGTTAATAACATATCCGGCGCTGGTTTCTTCCGTATTGGAAAGTAATATATAAAGTCTTTTGTCCTTTCGCTTACCGATGTAATCGGAATTACGTAAGGTCTTAGACACATCCATCACCGCTTTTTCTTCGTCTTCCACCTTGCCCAGTTTTAAAACACAACACTGAGTAAGATCTCTGTTTCGAGCAGACAAAAACGCATCCAGCAAAGACTGGAACGCTGTCTCCTCCAAAAGTTTACTGTTATTGATATATCTGGAATCCTCCAGTGCCTCCATATATCGATTGGCACGAAGAACTGCATTCTGAATCAAAAATCCTGCGATACGCATCATGTTTGCCTGAGACAAATTCATACGTTCCAAAGGAAGTCCCCAGGTCATTACGATTAGCTGCATCTTTCCTTCTGAAAAAATGGCATTGGCCATCTGAGGATAATCCTTTTTCATATCCTTATTGATAAAGACCTGGTCGGAACTGATGTAGACATACATATCCGTAAGGTCTGTGTATTTTAAGGAGTTTCCAAGGCTTCTTGCCTTTTTCGATGTGGATGCAAACAAACGGGCATAATCGCCGTTTGCCACAGAATAAATCGCCACATCCTCCGTATGCAAAAGCTGCCGTAAAACTTCCGCAGCATAGAACAATACTTCTTCCGGTGCGTATTGATCTAAGGAGGAGGTAATCTCATAAATCTTTCCAAAGGAATCGTTCTGGTTAATGAGCTGCTCTTCTACGGACTTTTTAATCAATACGTTATTGGAGTTGATTTCCGTAATATCCTTTACCTGACCGGACAAATAATTAATCTCGTTGTAGTCCTCGTCTCGCACCACCTGCAAACGATCCTTTAAGTTTCCAACCACAAGTCCCACGATAAAAATCTGCGCAATCCAAACGTAGGTATTGTAATCAAGCATTACATCAAAGGTGGATCGGTTGTACTGCTGACGGAACAAATATCCTAAGGTTGCAAGTACACCTGCCACCATCGCCTGCTGCTGTCCATGAATAATCGCTAAAAGCAAAACATAAAGCAAATAAAAATCCAGGTTTTCAAAGTACTCGCTTCCGGTTGCCCGATTGTTTAAAAGGAATGTCGGAATAAATAAAATAAAAGTCTCGATATACGGAATCAGA
>CAJOGB010000123.1 GCA_905233835.1 uncultured Lachnospiraceae bacterium | reverse complement strand
ATCCGGACATGCATCCATCGCAGTTTGCTTCAATATTTCCCAAGGAATCTCGCACGATTTTTTCACGTTCTTCTTTTGTGGTATCTTTAATTAAATATGACATCTTATTAACCTTTCCAAAATTAAAAATAGCCATCCTAACCTTGACGAGTGGACGGCTATTTTTGACTTCTATTCGCCGGGTCAGGTGACACGCACTCACCTTCCGACTTTCTTATGCAAGAATTATAGCTTTATATTTAATAATCCGCAAGGAATTCCGAAACACTTATGATTCTCGGATCTATTATAGCCGATTCCAAAAAATCTTTATCGCCGGTCAAAAACAAATCTGCTCCTGCATTAAGCGCCGCTCTCAAAATAGGTCGATCCTTCTTATCTCGAATCAAAGCTTCCGTTTTCACTAAAGAATGAGGTGTGTCCACAACTTTAATTACAGAACTAGAAGTCTCAAGAAACTCGTTCAGTTCCTCCATTTTATTGGGGAATTTCTCGCAAAATTTTCTTTTCAACTCATCAACCACATAACTACATGTTACAGGCTGATATGGTGAAACTAACGCTTTATTAAGCGCCGCTGCTGCCTGTCCCTTTGGAAATAGAATTGCAGATATAAAAATGTTAGTATCAATCATCACGCGCATGTATTAATTCTCCTTACGACGAGATGAAGTAATCCATTCTGCAATATCATCTTCAGAGAATAAATCTGCTTTTTTTGCTTCTCCTTTCATTTGCTGTTGAAACTTCATTAAAGCATACGCAGCAGAATTGACAACGCGAACGCTATTTCCTTCTACAATAAAAGTCACACGATCCCCCGTGTCAATTCCTAAAGCAGATCGAACATCCTTGGGAATTGTAACTTGACCTTTTGACATTACCTTTGCATCATTGGTAAAACTTACAGCTGACATAGTACAACCTCCTAAAAGTTGGAAAGTAGGAATTTCCTACTTTGATTATACTACGTTTTTATAAATATTACTAGTTTTCTCTCTGCGCCAATAGCCATGCCGTGATATGCATTGCCTGCTGGAATTCTCCTTCTGAAATCATTTCTTCAATTTCATCTTTAGAAAACTTATGAACATTTAGGTATTCCGTTTCATCCAAGGATTGTCCGGAAACCTTTTTGCAGTTCTTTGCCACAAATAAATATCCGTAATTGTCCGCCATTGTCGCATTGGACGGAACCGCCAGCAAAAACTTCCAATCATCGGACTCATAACCGGTTTCTTCCAACAGCTCTCTTTTTGCTGCGGCAAGTGCTTCTTCCGAAGAGGTATCTGAAAGAGTTCCATACTCTTTACCGTCTTTTCGTTCAATTCCGCCTGCCGGAAATTCTGTCGTTACTTCCTTGATTCCCTGACGAAACTGGCGTACGCAAAGGTAGTTGTCATCCTCATCGGAAGCCACGATTACCACGTAGTTTCTTCGACTATAGCTGTAATATGGTTCAAAGGTTCTTCCATCCGGAAAGCAATATTTGGATTTTCGAAAATCAATCCATTCATCCTGAATGATATGTTCGCAACTGATTTCTTCCCATTTTAAATTTTCTGATTCACTCATTCAAATTCTTCTTCCTCTTCTAACTGAAATGTATGACCACCGTTAACGGTCTTCATCGTGATTCTCCAAGAATCCCCGTCCCCCGGAGACTGCAAGGTGATGGTTCCCTCATCCTCATTTTGAAAACTTATTTCCCTGGCGACTCCGGTCCGGTCGTCAAAGGGATTTTCATTTACGACCTTCCAATGATAGCCACCATCTGTTGTTTTTTCAAAATCATAAAACCTGCTTCCGCATGCCGCATCCGTTACAAACAAACGATATCCTATCTTATCATCCAGATAATAAACACATACATCTCCTTCGGTTTTATAGGACTCTTTTATCTTTTCCGGCGGCATTCCATCCCAGTCCGCATAGGTATTATCCTCTTGAAACACCGTATCGTCCTCGGTTTCACCATACAAATACTCGTACTCGGTAATCTCGTTTTCTTCATCCATCTTTTCTTGAATTTCTGCCTTGGTTTTTCTGTAACCATAGAAACCAAAAACAGCAACTGTAAATATCAAAAAAAATGCACCGATTCCGATAAAAAAGGATTTCAAATCCGAGTTTTTCTTTTTTGTTAAATAATCATGTTCTTCAAATTCTTGCATCGCTGTCCCTTATCGGCCACTATTTCCAATAAGCGCCATAATAAAAAATCCAATCAAAATCCCCCAGGTTGCAATGTGTGCTCTGGCATAGTGGCGCATGTTTTCGTTCTTTGAAAAAAATCCAAAGATGATTGCACAAATCAGTCCTACGCCCGGAAGTGCAAAGAGTATCTCAAATCCGATGTATGCTCCCGTGCTCCCCGGTACAACTTCTGTTTTTTCCATTCTTTCCTCGTCCATTTTTTAGTCCTCCACTACCTCACGGATCACCTCAAAGGTCACCAATAAATCATCCGATGTCATCATTCGGTTGATTGCATCTACTTTTGGTTGTGAAGATGTATAATCTTTTTCGATATTTCCAAGTTTTGCAAATACACCGCTTGCATCATCATAGAAAATATAAAGCTGATTATTTTCATCCACCACAATATCTCCAAACTGTACATCCATCTGCGTACACTCCACAGAAAGGTCTACCGGCAGTTTTCCGGATATGGAATCTTTTTTGTTATTTACGGTATCAACATTGATTCTCCATCCATCAGCATTGTCCAGGGCTTCCTTAAATTTAGCGGTCGCATCATTTTCCTCCCACTCGGGATAAAAAATTTGTCCCCAGGACATCAAATAATCATAGCGGTATTCCACAACTTTGTTGGGATCATAAACTTCCCCCTGAAGTTCTGCTTCCTTTACATGCAAATCATAGTGGTTATCCGGTGTTATAATCGTAATTCCCGGAATCTCAACACCTACCATAGGCTCAGTATCAAAATCCGATTCTTCCTGAATGGAAATCCGGTTAAACCCTACCTTCTGCGGATCCTCCAAGTTTTCTTCCACATACTTCCATGACATAATATATGTGGTATCCCCTGCATAGACATGAAAGCTCCACTTTATTGTCGTACTATGTCTTTTCGAAGAAGAGCCCTCGCTTCCGCCTATGTGCTCATAGGTAATCTCATTGCCTTGAAACAAATCAATCAAAGCCTGTGCGTCTTCCGGCAATGTCTCCACATTGCCTTTTGTTTCCTCAGAAAACATGGATACGATTCCATCCGCATCCCCTTTGTTAATGCACTCCACCAATGAATCCATAACGTCCTTATAATTCACCGGTTTTAATCTTCATAAGATTAAACCGGTCAGCAGCAGTGCAACTATTTTTTTCATATTTCCAATATTCCCTCTTTAAAACGTCTGTGACTCTTAAAGGTTATAAATTCCTCTGTATTTCTCCTCAATGTAATCAAGGAAATCATCGGGAGTAAGTTCTCTACCGGTAATCTCTAAAATCCATTCCTTCGGAGTCTGGCGATCCGCCTTTTACCAAATGCTGATTCATGTGTTTTATTTCCTCCTCGTATAAACATCAACATTTGTATTATAATCGTTTTGAGAGGAAAAAAGAATGAAAACCGTAATACCAGATTTTTATGAAAACTTCATTTGCAAGGCCGGTGATTGCAAACACTCCTGTTGCAAAGGATGGGAAATCGACATCGACGAAGATTCCGCATCCTATTACCAAACCATCACCTCTGATTTTGGGGAAAAATTAAAAGACTCCATCTACACAGACGAAGAAGGAGCACACTATAAACTGACAAAAGAGGAACGCTGTCCTTTTTTACGTGAAGATAATTTATGTGAAATGATTCTTAAAATCGGAGAAGAATCTTTATGCGATATCTGCGCCCTTCATCCCAGATTTTTTGAAGACTATACCCTTCCGTCAAACAACTATTTTGAGCCCGTGGAGTTGGCAGGCGTGGGTCTATCCTGCGAAAAGGTATGTGAACTTTTATGGGAAACCGATGTGCCCCTACGATTTTATTTCTGCGACGAGGACGGATTTATCACGGAAGACGAGTTTCATTTTGAAATCCAAAACACCCTCTATCGACCAAACTTGAGTAAAGACTATGTTTCAAAACTTCTTTTACTCTTCCAAAAAACGGAAGCCATCGACGAAACATGGTCAGCCGAAATAAGCGAACTCATAACTCAAATCGATGATGTTATAAATAAAGCAAAACAAAAAGAAACAACCTATGACAGCATGCGCTATCAAAGGCTGTTTCATTATATCACTTATCGTCAATTAGACTCTGTCGATGATATGAATGTGTTAAAAGAATACGCCACCCGTTGCACCGACTTTATCTATTTATGGGATGCTTTCTTTTCCGGCAAAAACGGATATGATACCTTAGAATCCATCCGTCGATTTTCCGAGCAAATCGAATACAGTACGGAGAATGTAGCCATCATCTGCAAAAAAGCGTTTTAAATCCCCACCTTTTTGTTGCGGCATCTGTCACATGTTACGCCAAGTATAAAAAACAAATCATATCCTATTCTACTGTACAATTAACCCTGCAATGCAGCTACAATATTCGGTAATTCCGCATCTACCTTATCATTATCCAACTGACAGGTACCTGCGTTTGCATGACCGCCGCCACCGTACTTTAAGCACAAATCTCCGATATTTACCTTGGAGTTTTTATTAACGATGGATTTT
>CAJOGB010000122.1:2163-8152 GCA_905233835.1 uncultured Lachnospiraceae bacterium | reverse complement strand
ACAATTTATGAGAATTATTTTGAGGCGACAGAGTATAGTTCTGTCGTCTCGTTGTTTTTTGTGGGTTGGAAAGTTATAATAGATGCTACAAATTGTGTTGGAGAAAGGGGGACTTATATATGTTCGAACAGTACAAGATTACTTATGGGTTTGATGCGTTAGAGCCGTACATGGACGCAGAGACCGTGGAGACTCATTGGGGAAAGCATCATGTAACCTACACCACAAACTTTAATAAAGCTGTGGAAGATGCGGGACTAACCGGGAAAAGCGTAGAGGAGATTCTCGGAAATCTCGATGCGGTAGCCGACGAGGCAAAGCGCACTGCACTTCGCAACAACGGTGGCGGATTCTATAACCATAACTTATTCTTTGAAGAGTTAACTCCCGGCGGAAGCAAGGAGCCTACCGGAGAATTGGCAGATATGATCAACGGCACCTTCGGAAGCTTTGATGAGCTGAAGGAAAAAATGACTGCTCTTGCCATCGGACAGTTTGGTTCAGGTTGGGCTTGGTTGGAAAAGGATGCAGAAGGAAACTTATTTGTTTCCAAATCAGGCAATCAGGACAACCCGATTTCCTTAGGCACCGGCCACACCCCGATTTTAACCATCGACGTTTGGGAGCACGCCTACTATCTTAAATACAAAAACCTTCGCCCGTCCTACGTAGAGGCCATCTGGAACCTCATCAACTGGGACATCGTAGCAGCGAAGTACAATTCTTAAAAAGGGGTCTGACCCCATTACAAAATTGTTACATTTTAAACCTCGGCCACTTGACCGAGGTTTTTAGCTTGTATCTTGCAGAAAAAGGCGATATAATAATTGTACAAGTTGTACGTTTTGGACAGAAGGAGGAATGGTATGTCAGAGGCGTTTTACGTAAATGCAAGTGAAGTTCGCAAGAATTGGAGTATGACCTTGGATTCTGTAGTTCATGAAAGACCGGCTTTTATAAGTCGAACTCATGATTATGTCGCGATGTTAGATTCAAATCTTTTGATTGAAGTTTTTAAGGATTATAAGTATCACGTTGAACTTGATAAGGAGCAAGATGGGTCAATCACGGCTTATGTCAAAGAATTGGGTTTGGTAGAGAATGCAAAAACAAAAGAGGAACTTCTATCTCAGGTTGCTGATTCGATGAAGGATTATGCTCTTGATTTTTATAATGATTTCAATTATTGGGCGAAGGCGCCTAACCGTGCTCCACAGATTCCTTATGTATTGAAACTTTTGGTTTGTGATAATGAGAGAATTATGGGGGATATGGTATGCCGAGATGAAAAGAATTAAAACGATTTTGTGAAAAAGATGGGTGGGAATTGTATAAAGATACGGACCATTATTATTACAGAAAGAAACTGAAAAATGGTGAAGCACTGTATACGAAAGTATCCAAGGGGAGTGGAGAAATACATCCCAAAATGTGGCAACACATTCGAAACCATCAGTTGAAAGTCACACAAGAGTATTTTAATAGTTTGATTTGATAATTTGTATATTTCGGGGGAATATGAAAAGAATAATAGGGATTGTTTCCTGCTTAACTATAGTCTGCGTTTTGTTTTTCATTTTAATACTATATTCTATAAACAAATTCTTTTTCTTTCTGATAATTTTAAGAATAAATACAAGGATAGATCTAACATAATTGATGATGTTCGTGAAATAGAAGCTGTAAATTGCTATCCGGATTATTCGGAAGAAAATGTGGTGGTTGTATTAGCAGAGAAAAAACATAAGATTTTTGATCGAGATGAGTCGGATGATATCATGAAATAGATGATTTGGAACTACTTGAAGAGTTTGACACCTACACAATCGACGGAGAACGTGTAGAGTAAAAAGAATTAGAGAAATAATGAATGAATTAAGAGAACTGTTAAATAAAGTTCCGGATAGTTATTTTGATTTTGTAGAGGGGCTCCTTGATGAGGCAAAAAAGTCGAAAGAAAGGGAGAGGGGGCTGATTTGTTATGTGAAAGCTCATCCCCAAGCAAAATCAAGCGAGGTAATACAGTTTTTGGTCGAGGATATGTCTCTTAACGAGAGTTTATAAACAAGGAGTAGCATTACATGGAAGCAAAGCAAAAAGAACTAACCGGGGCGGCATTAAAGTGGATCGCCATTATTACAATGTTTATCGACCACATCGGCGCCGCAGTCTTAGAACCATATATAAACGGCGAGTTTGGTGCGTGGCCGGATAAAATCCTTGGCATGGATCCCTGGATATTTGATACCATCATCCGCGGAATCGGCCGTATTGCCTTTCCGATCTTTATCTTTTTAATGGTGGAGGGTTTTACCTATACGAGAAATCGAAAAAAGTATGCCACCCGTTTGGGACTTTTTTGCCTGATTTCCGAGGTGCCCTTTGATATGTCCTTTGATCCGTCGGAGTTTGACAGATATCATGACTTTTTTACCTTTAAAAACATGGATTTGTCCTACACCCATCAAAACGTATTTTTCACGCTCTTTATCGGATTTTTAACCATTTGGCTTTTGGATGTAATCGCAAACTGGTTTGAAGAGCGAAAGATGCGATTAAAACCGGTGGGAGCTTGTACACCCGAGGGATTTACGGTAGATCCGAGAATCCGATGCAGCAACCGATGGCGTCATCTTAAAAGAAGTTTCGGATGCGCTAAAAATGGAAAACGGAACACCCATAAATTCAAATCGAATTTTTGAAACCTTGGGCCAGATTCTCCTTAGCTTTTTAACCATTGCAGGCGGAATGTTTATCGCAGGCGTTTTGCATACGGATTACAGCAGCATGGGTGTGCTGGCAATCGTGACCTGCTACATCGTGAAGAAAAAAAGAGGTGCTTATGTTGGTCAAATGGCAGCGCCTGTTACCGTGCTTACCCTTATGAACTTCTTTGAGGGAGTGGCCTTTATCGATTTGGCATTGGTGGCATGTTATCGCGGAAATAAGGGAAAGACGATCGGAAAGTATTTCTTCTACATTTTCTATCCGGCACATTTGCTTATCTTAGGCCTTATCCATATGCACTTACGAGGTGCATTTTAAAGCGGTCTTTTCTTTTTTATTTGTGAAAAATAGTTCTTGCATAAAGTTTCCATCCATGTTATTTTGTTATTGGTAACGTTTCCAAAAGATTACCGTTTTTATGAATTTAAGGAGAGATTATGAGAGCAAGCGGTGTATTATTACCAATCTTTTCTTTGCCGGGCAAGTACGGCATCGGATGCTTTTCCAAAGAAGCTTATCATTTTATAGATTTTTTAAAGAAGGCGGGCCAGACCTACTGGCAGATTCTTCCCATAGGCCCCACCAGTTACGGTGATTCGCCTTATCAGTCATTTTCTACTTTTGCGGGAAATCCCTATTTTATCGATTTGGATAACTTAATCGAGCAGGGTCTTCTTACAAAAGAGGAGTGCGACAACGCCCATCTTGGCACAAAAGAAAACGACATCGACTACGGTGCCCTTTATAACGAGCGCTTCCGTTTGCTTCGAACAGCCTTTGGTCGAATCGACGAGAAAACCAAAAAGGAAGTGGAAAAATTCGACAAGGCCGAGCCTTGGTTGGAAGACTATGCGCTTTTCATGGCCTTAAAGGATGCCCACGGCGGCGCAGCATTTTCGGAGTGGGAGGATGACCTTCGCCTTCGAAAGGAAAAGGCCATTGCTACCGCAAAAGAAACATACAAAAACGACATCGATTTTTACAAATATTTACAGTACGAATTCTTCCGCGAGTGGAAGGAACTTCGGGCCTACGCAAATGAGCAGGGAATCCGGATTATCGGAGATATCCCGATTTACATCGCAGCGGATTCCGCAGACGTTTGGTGTAATCCTAAACTTTTCCAGATGGATGAAAACTTAATGCCGAAGTCTGTGGCAGGTTGCCCTCCGGATGCCTTTTCCGAAACAGGTCAGATGTGGGGAAACCCGCTTTACGATTGGCCGGTGCATAAAAAGGAAGGCTATAAATGGTGGATTTCCCGCATGAAAGCCTGCGAAAGACTTTACGATGTCATCCGTATCGATCACTTCCGCGGATTTGATGAGTATTATTCCATTCCTTATGGACGAAAGGATGCGGTTGTCGGTCAGTGGGAGCCGGGTCCGGGATATGAACTTTTTGAGACCATGGAAAAGGAACTCGGAAAGTTAAATATTATTGCCGAGGATTTGGGCTATATCACCCCTACCGTTCGAAAACTGGTAAAGGATACGGGATATCCGAACATGAAGATTATGGAGTTTGCCTTTGACGGACGCGAGCCAAAGACAGGCGGCGCAAAGACAAACGATTATCTGCCATTTAACATGGACAAAAATTGCGTGGTCTACACCGGAACCCACGATAATGAGACCCTTTACGGTTGGCTTGATAACGTGGGAAAAAAGTCCTTGGAAGAAGCAAAGCGCTTTATGGATATTAAGTGGATCACAAAGAAGGGCTTTGTAAAAAAGATGGTTCGCCTGGCGATTTCATCTCCCGCAAACATGTGTATCATCCCCATTCAGGATTACCTTTGCCTCGGAAACGAAGCCCGCATCAACGAGCCTTCCACCTTGGGAAAAAACTGGAGATGGCGCCTTGTAAAAGGACAACTGACGGATAAGGTGGCAGAGGAAATGTTATATTTGGCAAACCTCTATGGCAGACACTAGAAAGCAGGCTAAAACCGGTGGCCGATTTTGCCACCGAAACACATGAGGAAATGACATGGCTATTACCATAAAGGATATTGCCCGCATCGCAGGGGTCGGAGTTTCTACCGTCTCCCGCGCGATCAACGACGATCCCACCATTAACGAAAAAACAAGAGAGCGTGTCCTTGCAATCTGCGAGGAGTATCATTACGTTCCCAATAACAGTGCCAGAAATCTTAAGATGACAGAGTCCAATACCGTGGCGTTACTTGTCATGGGTATTGAAAATATCTTTTTTACCTCCATGTTTGGCGCCTTTCAAAAGGCCTTGGAGGAAAAGGGATATGACTTCTTTTTACATGCGATTTCCGAGACTTCGGATGCGGTGGACGTGGCCATGGAGCTTACCACCGAAAAGCGATTAAAGGGCATCATCTTCCTGGGCGGTCAGATGGATCACTCCATGGAAAAGCTAAAAAAGATGAACGTGCCTTATGTACTTTGCACCGTGGCCCGAGAAGGCGAACGCTTCCATGCGGATTTACCCACGGTTTCCATCGACGATAAGGCCGCCAGCAAAACCATCGTGGAGTACTTAATCAAAAACGGCCACAAAAAAATCGCCATCATCGCCGGAAACAAAGCGGACTTGGCCGTCGGCGAACGCCGACTTTCCGGTTATCGACACGCACTGGAAGACAACGGACTTTACTACGACGAGTCTTACGTCTTTCGCATGAGAGAAGACATCCCGGGCTACACACCGGAAAACGGTTATGCTGTCGCAAAAGATATTTTAGCCAGCAACCTCGACTTTAGTGCACTGTACTGCACCTCGGATTTAGTAGCCATGGGAGCATATAAAGCCATTAACGAAGCCGGTCTTAGAATCCCGGAGGACATTTCCGTGGTTGGATTCGACGGTATTAACTTGGGAAACTTTTTGAATCCGCCGCTAACCACCATGGTTCAGCCCAAGGAGGAACTAATAAAAGCCTCCGTGGAAAAACTTTTAAAAGCTATGGACGGCGAAGACGTTTCCCAGGATATTTACGAAGCAGAATTGTTAGAACGCCAGAGTGTTAGTAGAGCCTATAAAATTGTTACAGAAAGGAAGAGTAAATGGAAAACAGAATTGAAGCAACTATGAAGAAATACTTCGGTCGCGGCATCGACCAGTGCACCAACGAGGAGATCCAAAAGGGCCTTCTTATTATGACAAAAGAAGAAATGGAAGGTCGCCCGCGCATTTTAGGAAAGAAAAAAGTATATTATATTTCCGCAGAATTTTTGATCGGAAAATTATTATCCAATAACTTAATTAACCTTGGCATGTACGATGA
>CAJOGB010000122.1:0-2074 GCA_905233835.1 uncultured Lachnospiraceae bacterium | reverse complement strand
TTCTTGGATTCCATCGCTTCCTTAAATCTTCCGGGAGACGGAATCGGATTAAACTATCACTTCGGTTTGTTTGAACAGAAGTTTAACAATCGTCTTCAACAGGAAGTTAAAAATCCCTGGATTACAGAGCAGAGTTGGTTGGAGCGTCGCGAAGATTCTTTTGAAGTTCCCTTCCGTCGTTACACCGTAAAATCCTGCCTTTACGATATTGACGTACCGGGCTATGAGGTGGAAGGCGTTAACCGCTTACATCTTTTTGACTTAGATTCCATCGAGGAAAACTTAGTTCCGGAAAACGATATTAACTTTGATAAGGATAAGATTAAAGAAAACTTAACTCTTTTCTTATATCCGGATGACAGTGACCGTGCCGGACAGGTGCTTCGTATTTATCAGCAGTACTTTATGGTATCAAACGGTGCGCAGCTTATCTTAAAAGAGGCAAAGGAAAACGGAGTTGACCTTCACCATTTGTATGAACATGTGGCCATCCAGATTAACGATACCCATCCTTCTATGGTAATTCCGGAACTTATCCGTTTGCTTCAAATCGAAGGCATTACCATGGATGAAGCGATTTCCATCGTTTCAAAGACCTGTGCGTATACCAACCACACCATCCTTGCAGAGGCGCTTGAAAAATGGCCAATGGATTACATGGAAGAAGTGGTACCGCATTTGCTTCCGATTATTCGTGAGTTGGATAACCGCGTTCGCGCAAAATACAACGACCCAACCGTTCGCATTATCGACGATTCCGGTCGCATTCATATGGCACACATGGACATCCACTACGGCTATTCCGTAAACGGCGTGGCTGCTTTGCACACCGAGATTTTAAAGAACACGGAACTTAAGAACTTCTACCAGATTTATCCGGCGAAGTTTAACAATAAGACAAACGGTATTACCTTCCGTCGTTGGTTGTTACACTGCAACCCGTCTTTGGCTTCTTACATCGAAAGCTTAATCGGCCCTGCATTTAAGAAGGATGCGGATAAGTTGGAAGACTTACTTAAGTTTGAAAAGAATGCGGAAGTTCTCGCAAAACTTGAGGAAATTAAGAAAGAAAATAAGAGAACGGCAGCAGCATTCTTGAAAACTACCCAGGGCGTAGAGATTGATGAAAACTCCATCTTCGACGTTCAGGTAAAGAGACTTCATGAGTACAAGCGCCAGCAGATGAACGCTTTGTATGCGATTTACAAATACAAAGAAATCAAAAAGGGCAATAAGCCCTCCACTCCGATTACCATGATCTTCGGAGCAAAGGCAGCACCGGCTTACACCATCGCAAAGGATATCATTCACTTAATCCTTTGCCTCCAGGATTTGTGCGCTTCCGATCCGGAGGTGGCACCTTACTTTAAGGTTGTTATGATCGAAAACTACAACGTTTCTAAGGCCGCAAAGGTGATTCCGGCAGCAGATATTTCTGAGCAGATTTCGCTGGCGTCCAAGGAAGCATCCGGAACCGGTAACATGAAGTTTATGTTAAACGGTGCGGTTACCTTAGGAACCGAGGACGGCGCAAACGTAGAGATTCGCGACCTCGTAGGCGACGAAAACATCTACATTTTCGGAAAGAAATCCGATACGGTTATTAACCTTTACGCAAAGAGCGCTTACAACTCCGGAAAGATATACGAAGAGGATGCCTTAATCCACGAGTTGGTAGATTTCATCGTAGGACCGGAAATCATGGCATTAGGCCAGAAAGAGAACTTGGAGCGACTTCACCATGAGTTAATCTCCAAGGATTGGTTTATGACCTTATTAGACCAGCATGAGTACATCGATACCAAAGAAAAGGTATACGCAGACTATGAAAACCGCAGCGAGTGGAACCGTAAGTGCCTGGTAAACATTGCCAAGGCCGGCTTCTTCTCCTCCGATCGTACCATCGCCGAGTACAACCACGACATTTGGCACTTATAAAAAGGGGTCTGACCCCATTACAAAATTGTTACATTTTAAGAGGACGGGAAACCGTCCTCTTAGTTTATTATAATAAAAACGGTCATTGTAAAATACGTCATTGCGTGGTACAATTAGCATAACGCAACGCGTGGGA
>CAJOGB010000121.1 GCA_905233835.1 uncultured Lachnospiraceae bacterium | reverse complement strand
AAAAGGAGGGGTAACATGGATACTTTTGGCGCAAGCACTAAGAAACTTGGTTTTGGAATGATGAGGCTTCCTGAGCTTTCAACATCTGGAAAATTTGGAAATATCGACATTGAGCTTAGTTGGCTCTGGTTGGATTTCGGATTATGGATTTTTATGACTTAAGGTGGGATGTGGGGATTAAGGTGACTTTGGGCATCGTAATTGGCAGTTGGTTATTGATTCTGGTATGCATCGCTGTGTTTGCGGTGTGAGAAGAGATGCATCCCTTTTGCGGGGTGTATCTTTTTATTTTATTTTTTACGGCTTCGTTATAAAATGGATACATAACGAAAAACGGATCAAAAGGAAAAAGCATGAAGCCTCAATTTACAAGAACCGCCCTGCTTTTGGGTGAAGAAAAAATAGAAAACCTACATAAGAAAAAAGTGGCTATCTTCGGAATCGGCGGCGTTGGCGGTTATGCGTGCGAAGCCTTGGTGCGCGCCGGCGTGGGACACTTTGAACTTTTTGATCATGACGTGGTGGATGTTACGAATATAAATCGCCAAATTATCGCG
This sequence comes from uncultured Lachnospiraceae bacterium, assembly GCA_905233835.1. Taxonomy (GTDB): domain Bacteria; phylum Bacillota; class Clostridia; order Lachnospirales; family Lachnospiraceae; genus JAILEN01. Next base: position 2,850 of record CAJOGB010000121.1, on the reverse strand, counting down.
ACACATTCTACTATCGGAAGAAAAAAAGTGGAAGTGATGAAAGAGCGCATGTTAGATATCAATCCGGAAGTGGATGTGGTAATTCACGATTGCTTTTATCTTCCGGAAAATGCGTCAGAGTTTCCCTTTGATGAGTTTGATTATGTGGTGGATTGCGTGGATACCGTGACTGCGAAGCTGGAAATTATTACCCGTTGCAACGCAGAAAAGATTCCGGTAATCAGCAGCATGGGAACGGGAAACAAACTGGACCCTACACGTTTTGAGGTCACGGATTTATTTAAAGCTTCCGTTTGTCCTTTGGCAAAAGTGATGCGCCGTGAATGCAAGGCCAGAGGAATTAAAAAACTAAAGGTGGTTTATTCCAAAGAGGAACCCATTTCTTTGGGACAGCGAACACCGGGTTCCATCTCTTTTGTGCCACCGGCAGCAGGATTGGCGCTGGCAGCGGAAGTTATAAAAGATTTAAGCAAATAATCGTTTGAGTAGGAAGAGTCATATGAGAATAGATGAGATTTTAACTGAGTTTGAGAAAGGCAACCTTTCAAAGGAAGATGCAAAAAAACTGTTGTCTTCCGACGGCATCGAGGAGATGGACTATGCAAAACTCGATATCGGAAGACAAAAGAGACAAGGCTTCCCGGAAGTCGTTTTTTGCAGTGGAAAAAAAGATGAGTATCTGCTTGGAATCTATAAAAAAATATACAAATTAAACGGAGAAGTTCTTGGCACAAGAGCATCAAAAGAACAATACGAATACATAAAAAAAGAACTTCCCATGGTTTGTTTTGATGAAGAATCTCATATTTTAAAAATTGAGAAGGAAGAAAAAGAGCATATCGGAAAAGTGGTGGTTTGCACCGCGGGTACCGCTGATATTCCTGTGGCAAAAGAGGCGGTGGAAGTGGCCGGCTTTATGGGAGCTGATGTAGTTAGTTTGTTTGATGTGGGGGTTAGCGGACTTCATCGACTGATGCATCATGTGGATGTGTTTGAGGATGCAAGCTGTGTCATTGCAGTAGCCGGAATGGAAGGCGCCCTTGCAAGTATTGTGGCAGGACTGGTTCGTTGTCCGGTCATCGCCGTTCCGACTTCGGTAGGGTATGGAGCGAGCCTAAACGGGCTTTCCGCACTTTTAACAATGTTAAATTCCTGTGCCAACGGAATCGCAACCGTAAACATAGATAATGGCTACGGAGCAGGTGTTTTGGCCAGCCAGATTAACAGACAGACTTACGAGAATCAACCGTTACAATAAGGAGTTTTATGGGGAATTGTTTATATCTTGATTGCACAAGCGGAATCAGTGGGGATATGTTTGTCGCGGCGCTTTTGGATCTTGGCGCGGATGAAAAAGAACTGATTGCCGGAATAAAAAGTATCGCGGATGATGGTTTTGATATCAAAATCAGCAAAGTAGAAAAGTCCGGGATTGCTTGTACGGATTTTGATGTGGTGTTGGATGAACTGCATGACGGTCACGATCATGATATGGACTATTTATACGGACATTTGAATGGGCACCAACATGGGGCAGACAATCATCTTGAAACGCCGCATAAGGAGCATAATCATCAGGGGCATAGAGGCCTTGCAGAAATAAAGGAGATTATTTCCAAAACCACATTTCATGACAAAACAAAAAAGTTAGCCGAAAAGATTTTTGAAATTCTTGCGGATGCTGAAGCAAAGGCTCATGGAATCCCGAAAGAAGAGGTGCATTTCCATGAGGTGGGAGCCATTGATTCCATCGTGGATGTTTTGGCGGCAGCATACTTGGTGGAGGCGCTTGATGTAAAGCAAGTGTATGTCCCTTATCTTTCGGAAGGACAAGGAACCGTAAGATGCAGACATGGGATTTTACCGGTGCCGGTTCCTGCAGTGACAAATATTGTAAGCACCCATTCCATTCCAATGAAAATCACAGAGGTGCAGGGCGAACTTGTAACACCCACGGGAGCGGCAATCGTAGCGGCGATTACCACTTCTTTTGAACAGCCAAAGAGTTTTGAAATAGAAAAAACCGGATATGGAGCAGGAAAAAGAGAATATAACACAGCAGGCTATTTAAGGGCGATGTTGATTTCAAATGAGTGATTAAAGGAGGATTATTATGGCAGAAATGATGAAGGTTCCGGGAAAAGACGGTGACAAGTACGTACCGATTGAAAAGCGAACCGGAGAAAAATCCGTTGTATACTTTACAAGAGATTTGTCCGAAGAAGGCTTAAAGAAGCTTTATGAAAAAGTATCAAAAGGACTGGATGGAAAAATAGCTGTCAAGCTTCACACCGGAGAGGCGGAAGGACCAAATATCATTCCGCGCCCTTGGGTTAAATCTTTGTTTGAAGAAGAACTTAAGGACAAGGATGCCACCATTGTGGAAACCAACACCTATTATGAAGGAAGCAGATACACAACAAAAGCCCACAGAAAAACTCTGGAAGTAAACGGATGGACCTTTGCTCCGGTGGATATTATGGATGAGCATGGTGTAGATGTACTTCCGGTGAAGGGCGGAAAATGGTTTGACGAAATCCATGTGGGAAAGAGTTTGTTAGATTATGATTCTTTGCTCACCCTTACGCACTTTAAGGGACATATCATGGGAGGATTCGGTGGCTCCAATAAAAATATCGCCATATTTGGTGCGTTTGTCAAGGAACGTTGAGGGGGCGAGAAGACTACCTTATTCGGCTTTGCATGGTTGTGGACTGGTGTATCGACCACCCCGAATACACGGCTAAGATCAAAGTTATGCCTAAGAAAGACTACCTGATACTAATGCCCTGCGAGTTCTGAGGTATACATATACAGGCAAAGAGATTGGGACGTCGCTTCGCTCCATTC
>CAJOGB010000120.1 GCA_905233835.1 uncultured Lachnospiraceae bacterium | reverse complement strand
ACCGTAAAGATGCTTTGGCGTCCATGACGGTTCAGACCATCGGACATGATAAAGTAAACCAGCTGCGTCATGCCATCTTCTTCGATCGGGGAAGAAAAGTGGCAGAGCACATGAAAAAACATGCGGAACTTCTTCGACCGAGATTTGAGATTGTAATCCAAGCATTGGAAAAGAATTTGGGTGACAAAGGAATCGGTACCTGGGGAAATCCGAAGGGCGGTTACTTTATTACCTTTGAGGCCATGGACGGTTGTGCAACAAGAATCGTTCAGTTGGCAAAAGAGTGCGGTGTGGTAATGACGGGCGCAGGTGCACCTTTCCCCTATCATAAGGACCCGCACGATAGCGTCATTCGAATTGCTCCGTCTTATCCTTCCAGAGAGGAACTTCGTGAGGCGGCAGAGATCTTTACGATTTGCGTTCGCTTGGCATCTGTTGAGAAGCTTTTAGGAGAAATCTAAGGGGGAAGAGTTATGGGTAGAGAGTGTAAAATCGGATTTATCGGCTGCGGAAACATGGGAAGTGCCATGGTAAAAGGTATTTTATCCGCAGGCAAGGTGATTCCGTCAGAATTAATCGTTTCAAAAAAGACTGCAAACAAAACCGATGAGTTAAAAGCCTTGGGAGTTACGGTAATTTCCGACAATGCCGAGGTAGCAAAAAAGTCAGACGTGATTGTCCTGGCCGTAAAGCCCTATCAGTTGGATGAGGTATACGGAGAAATCCGCGAGCACATAAAGGCGGATCAAATCATTGTATCCATCGCCGCAGGGGTATCGTTAAGTTCCGTGGAACAGGCCTTAATGTCCATGGAAGTGGCGGGAAAAATTAAAGCAAATACACCGGCACAGGTGGGAGAGGCTATGACGGCGCTGTCCGTTAATGCAAATATCACGGAGGAAGACGAGCGTCTGATTCTTTCCTATTTTAATTCCTTCGGAAAGGCGGAAATCGTTCCGGAGTCTTTGATGGATGTGGTAACGGGCTTAAGCGGTTCCTCACCGGCCTTTGTGTACATGTTTATGGAAGCTATGGCGGATGCGGCGGTAGCGGAAGGCATGACACGTTCTTGGGCATATAAGTTCGTGGGACAGACCCTTCGGGGCGCTGCTACTATGTTACTTGAAACCGGAAAGCATCCCGGCGAATTAAAAGACGCCGTTTGCTCTCCCGGCGGCACCACCATCGAAGGCGTGTGCACTTTAGAGGCAGCGGGGTTCCGTGCCGCTGTCGTAGATGGAGTCACAGCGTCCATCGAAAAATCCCGTGAAATGTCTAAATAAAAAATCGCTCCCGCGGGAGCGATTTTTTTATCCTTGATTTTGACGCTTCATATAATCGCGTTTTCTTAAGGTTGGATCAAGAATGCGCTTTCTGATTCGAAGCGACTCCGGAGTAACCTCCAAAAGTTCATCTGTCTCGATAAAGTCAAGCGCCTGTTCCAAAGATAAAATTTTCGGCGGAACAAGTGTTAACGCTTCATCTGCGGAAGAAGAACGGGTATTGGTTAAGTGCTTCTTCTTACATACGTTAAGTTCGATATCTTCGCTTCGTGAGCAAGAACCGATGACCATGCCGGCGTATACCTTTTCGCCCGGTCCGATAAATAAGGTTCCGCGATCCTGTGCGGAGAAAAGCCCGTAGGTTACGGATTCACCGGTTTCGAATGCGATTAAGGAACCGGTCTTTCTGTATGCGATTTCACCCTTAAAAGGTTCATAACCGTCGAAGATGGTATTAATAATTCCGTTACCCTTGGTATCGGTCATGAAATCTCCACGATATCCGATAAGTCCGCGGGACGGAATCTTAAATTCGATTCTGGTGTAACCGTCGGAAATCGGAGTCATGTTTTGAAGCTCACCCTTTCTTTGAGAAAGCTTTTCAATAACGGTTCCGGTAAATTCATCCGGAACATCTACGTAAGCACGCTCCATAGGTTCTAAAAGTTTTCCTTTTTCATCGGTGTGATATAACACCTCAGCCTTGGATACCGCGAACTCAAATCCTTCACGGCGCATATTTTCAATCAAAACGGATAAGTGCAACTCACCACGTCCGGATACCTTTAAGGTATCTGCATTTTCCGTATCTTCCACGCGAAGCGATACGTCGGTATTTAACTCCTTCATCAAACGCTCTCTGATGTGACGGGAAGTAACAAACTTTCCTTCCTGTCCCGCAAACGGAGAATCGTTTACGATAAAGTTCATGGAAATGGTAGGCTCGGAAATCTTCTGGAATGGAATGGCTACCGGATTGTCCGTACCGCAAATGGTATCTCCGATGTGAATGTCGGAAATTCCGGAAATGGCTACGATGGAACCGATACCTGCTTCCTCAACGTCTACCTTATTTAAACCGTCATATTCGTAAAGTTTTGAAATACGAACCTTTGACTGTTTGTCCGGATCGTGATGGTTTACTACCACAGCTTCCTGGTTTAATTTGATCACACCGTTATCTACCTTACCGATACCGATGCGTCCAACGTATTCGTTGTAATCGATGGTGGAGATTAAAACCTGAAGGTTTGCTTCCGGGTCACCTTCCGGAGCCGGGATATAGTCAATGATGGTCTCAAAAAGAGCCTTCATATCTTTACGTTCGTCATTTAAGTCCTTTACCGCAAAGCCTTCTTTTGCGGAAGCATAAATAAATGGGCAGTCAAGCTGTTCGTCGGATGCGTCTAAGTCCATGAAAAGCTCTAATACTTCGTCAATTACTTCATCCGGACGAGCTTCCGGACGGTCGATTTTATTGATGCAGCAGATAACAGGTAGATCCAAATCAAGTGCTTTCATCAATACGAACTTGGTCTGTGGCATGGCGCCTTCAAATGCATCTACAACCAAAACTACACCGTCTACCATCTTAAGTACACGCTCTACTTCGCCGCCGAAGTCTGCATGTCCCGGGGTGTCGATGATGTTAATCTTTGTGTCTTTGTAATATACGGCGGTGTTTTTGGAAAGAATGGTAATTCCTCTTTCGCGCTCGATGTCGTTGGAGTCCATGACACGTTCTTCTACGGCCTGGTTCTCACGGAATACACCGCTTTGTTTTAAAAGCTCATCTACCAAGGTGGTTTTACCGTGGTCTACGTGAGCGATGATTGCAATATTTCGGATGTCTTCTCTTTTCTGAATCATTGATATCCTTCTTTCTTACACATAAATATCCATTTTAGAACGACTTTACCATTTTATCAGCATTTTGCGCGTCTTACAATGCAAAAAATGTACAAAGGAACAGCGAAAAATAGGCATTTGTGGATAAAAGTCACTAATTATTGGTCGATTGACACAAATTGTGTAGAATGCTATATTTTATACAATAGTTTTGTAGCAAAACGGAGGAAAAATATGCCGATTTTTAAAGGTGCCGGAGTGGCGATCGTTACTCCGATGAAGGATAATTACGAAGTAAATTACGATAAATTGGAGGAGCTTATCAATTTCCAGATTGATAACGGAACCGATGCGATTATCATTGCAGGTACCACAGGAGAAAGTTCCACTCTTTCCATGGAGGAGCACCGTAAAGTAATTAAGGCTGCGGTTGATTTTACCAAGGGCAGAGTGCCGGTAGTAGCGGGAACAGGTTCCAACTGCACGGCTACAGCCATTCAGCACGCAAAGGAAGCGGAAGCGGACGGAGCGGATGCGGCTCTTATCGTTACACCTTATTACAATAAAGCTACTCAGGCAGGTCTTATTAAGCACTACAGCATGATTGCGGATGAGACAAAGCTTCCCATCATCTTATATAACGTACCGGGACGTACCGGATGTAATTTAATGCCGGAAACCGTTGCGGAACTTGTAAAGACAAAGAAGAACATCGTGGGATTAAAAGAAGCTACCGGAAATATGGCTCAGGCTTCAAAGACCATGGCTCTTTGCGACGGAAACTTGGAGATGTACTCCGGTGAAGACGGACTTGTTGTTCCGCTTTTATCCATCGGCGGTATCGGTGTCATTTCCGTACTTTCCAACGTGGCTCCGCGCCAGACTCATGATATGGTGATGGATTATTTAAACGGAGATTTGGAGAAATCCCGTGCAATGCAGCTTAAGGCACTTCGATTAGTGGATGCACTTTTCTCAGAAGTAAATCCGATTCCTGTAAAGGCAGCCCTTAATTTAATGGGCATGGAAGTTGGTTCTCTTCGCCCGCCACTTTGCGATATGGGTGAAGCAAATAAGGCAGAACTTGCAGCAGCTATGAAGGAATTTGGTATTTTATAAATGCATTTATGTCAGATGATTC
>CAJOGB010000119.1:3512-5297 GCA_905233835.1 uncultured Lachnospiraceae bacterium | reverse complement strand
AAAACGACAGGATTTGATTCCTTCGTTTCCGGCAAAGTCTTTGATGCTTCCGGTCTGTTTTAGGTTTTTATCAAACACATACAAAGAGCTTTCCATTTCCCAATTTTCATTTTGCGCGGTAACCGCCACTCGAAGGTATCCCTTTGCATCTTCGTCGATACAGAAGCTGTCATCAATGCTTCCTCTTACCGTCGTAGCTGTCTTGGGAATCACCTGACCTTTTTCATAGGCAAACTTTACAATCGTAGTTTCATTGTATCCGCTTTTGGTATATTCGTTTGAGTAAAAATAGATTGCATCCGTCGAAACATAAACCTGATCCACATATCCCATAACTGCCTTTGTGTCTACCACCTCAGATGGATGATTGGTATCGCAGGAAGTTACCACAAAAAACGGTTCGTTTTTGGTTTCATCCGGAAGTAAAATATCCTGCGCGCCGATTAGTTCCTCGTTTACTCTCGGAATCAAATCCTCGGTTTCCAAGTCGTTGTATGTTTCATCATAGCAATAATAGAAAATCGGCTGTCCAAAGGTGGTCATCACATAGACGTGCCCGTCGCTGTATCTGGAAGAATAATAAGTGCCATCCACCGTTATCACTCCGCACTTTTTCGGAGCGGTCTTATCGGAAATATCATAGGTAGCCACACAAACACTGTAGGAAGTATCAGCATACGAATAATCCAGCACACCTTTTTTCCCGTTTTTCATCTCGGTTTTTGTCCAATCATAGACAATCATCATTTTGTCGCCGTCCAGATAGATTTCATGAATAAATCCACTTCCGTCGTCGTCTAGGCTAATGGTAGAGACTTCCTCCATCTTTCCGTCGTTTATGCGAATCATCCGAACCTCATCCGCAGGGTATCTTTGATAAATATAGTTACCGTCAATTTTTACGATATCCCCTTCATCTACCCCTTCCGTACGAACATTGGTATTGGAATAATCGGCGCCGGAAGTTTTTGCAGCCGAGTCTTCTGCAGCATCTTCCGTTACCGCTGTTTCGTATACCACATCTTTTTCAAAAAAGCCTCTCAATGTACCGTCTAACTGTTGACGCTTATACTCTTTTTTTGCCTTTTCCAAAATATCTGTGATTTCATCATAGTCTTTTGCGGTATGAAGCACTCCATCAATGTCATAGGATTCTGTCTCGGGTACAGATGCTCCGTCCGTGGACTCCATGGCAGTTTCCGTAGCGCTTTCCGTAACGTCGGTTTCTCCGGTTTTTATCACCTGCGGAATGCTGATACCCAAAAGAACCACCAATCCGAAAGAAGCAGCAATCACAGCCCTCTTCCACTTACGAGCGGGTTTCTTTTTAAACGCAACCTTCTTGTCGGCTTCTTCTAATTTCTTTTCTATATTTTCCGGCAAAAGGCTTTCCGGAATTTCCAACTCTTCAAGAGAGTCTTTTAATAATTTTTTCTTATCTTCCATAACCTTACCCTCTTAATCCAACCACTCTTTGCGAAGTTTTAAAAATGCACGATACTCTTTGGAACGAATGGTACTTTCACGAACTCCAAGAATCCTTCCGATTTCCTTACTTGTATATCCGCAAACCACATGCAATCCTACGATGTGCCGCTCCTCCGGAGTCATTGACAAAAACATCTGCCGAACCTCTTCCCCATCGGTGATACTGATTTCATTGCCGGATAACAACTCTTCGAATGCTCTGCCGTCATCCGGCTTTTCATCAATAGATACCACGTTATTATCCAGATATTCTTTTCGTTTTTGCTTACACTTCCGATATAGAATCGTAAACATCCA
>CAJOGB010000119.1:0-3440 GCA_905233835.1 uncultured Lachnospiraceae bacterium | reverse complement strand
AAAAGTATGCGTAGCGATACATATCTTTATAGATTTCCTCATACTTTTTTAAAAAGACTTCTTTTTCCATATCTCACCTAACCAGCAGAATTCGATCGAATTATCGGGTTCTATTCTATAAGTGTAAAAAAAGAACCATTTTGTTGCAAACATAATAAAAAAAACAAAAAAATACACAATTCATATTTACATAAATATGAATTGCGTATTTTTAATTAACAAATATATTATTTTCTCAAATCTACTTTTCGAATGGCATCTCGAACTGCCAAAACTCTGGACGGACTCACAGATAACTCATCCACTCCCATACGAAGGAAGGTCTCTGTAAGTGTGGTGTCCGCGCCAAGCTCTCCGCAGATTCCAACCCAGGCGCCACCTTTATGTCCGTTTTCAACGGTCATCTGAATCATCTTAAGCACCGCCGGATGATGTGAATCATAGAAGTTATCCAATGCAGGATTCTGTCTGTCGATGGCCAGTGTATACTGTGTCAAATCATTGGTTCCGATAGAGAAGAAATCCACCTCTTTTGCCAACTCCTCGGTAAGCATTACCGCGGCAGGAGTCTCAACCATGATTCCCACTTCCACTTCACCGTAAGGAATACTTTGGTCATCCAACTCCTGTTTTACTTCCTCAACAATTTCTTTGATTCGTTTTACCTCATCCACAGAAATAATCATCGGAAACATTACTGAAATCTTTCCATAGTAGCTGGCACGCCACAACGCACGAAGCTGCGTCTTAAATACATCTACTCTCTCTAAGCAGATTCGGATGGCACGATATCCCATGGCCGGATTATCTTCTTTTTTCAAATTAAAATAATCCACCTGCTTATCCGCTCCGATATCAAGGGTTCGAATAATGACCTTCTTTCCCGCCATATTTTCAGCAACCGTTCGGTAGGCCTTAAACTGTTCTTCTTCCGTCGGATAATCCTTGGATTCCAAATACAAAAACTCACTTCGGAAAAGTCCGATTCCGCCGGCGTCATTTTTTAAAACTTCCACCACATCCGAAACACTTCCGATATTTGCGTAAAGATTAATCTTTGTGCCGTCCAATGTGACGTTTTCTTTTCCCTTCAATTCCTGCAAGAGTCGCGCCTTTTCCGCTTCCTCTTCCTGTTTCTTACGATATTTGGCAATGGTTTCTTCATCCGGATCAATGATTAATTTACCCACAAAACCATCAACGATTCCCAGATGGCCTTCCACATCTTCCGGATAATTGATTCCGATTAAAGCCGGAATATTCATGGTACGCGCCAAAATCGCCGTATGCGAATTGGTAGATCCAAGTTTGGTAACAAAGGATAATACCAATGATTTATCCAGCATCACCGTTTCCGACGGTGCCAAATCTTCCGCCAATAAAATCACCGGTTCATCTGAATTGATTCCGCCTTGCGCCGCACCGGATAATACATCTACCACACGATTGGAAATATCCTTAATATCCGCTGCTCTCGCTTTCATATATTCATCATCCATGGCCGCAAACATTTCAGAGAAATTATCTCCTGTAGCCGCTACGGCATATTCTGCATTTACGCCCTGGGAACGAATAATATTCTCAACGGATTCCACATAGTCCAAGTCGTCGAGCATCATTTGATGCACTTCAAAGACCATGGCATTGGCTTCACCCACTTCTTTTAACGCCTTTTCATATAATCCGGCAAGCTGTGCTTTGGCAGTTTCTTTTGCGTCATAAAAGCGCTTTACTTCTTTTTCCGCATCCTCTACCTTTTCACGTTTTACCTGGTTATCCTGTTTTTGATAAATGGCTAATTTCCCAATGGCAACCCCACCAAAGACACTTTTTCCGACAAGCTCCATGTGCTACCTCCGATAAGTTTTTCATACAAAAGGGTAGCTTCGCTTTCAAGCAAAACTACCCCCGTCTTTTTTATAAATTCTCTTTCAAGAATGCTTCCAGCTTCTCAGCTGCTTTTTCTTCCTGGTCACCGTCGCATTTCACAACGATTTCTTCACCCTGCTTTACGCCAAGGCTCATAACGCCCAGAATACGTTTTGCATCTACATCCTTGCCATCCTTACCAATGGTAATGGCACATGGAAAAGATGCGGCTTCCTTTACAAAGATTCCTGCAGGTCTTGCATGAATGCCCTGCGGATCTGTGATATTGTAAGAAAACTCTACCATAATGTTTCTCCTTTAATATTAAATTATTACGACCAACTCGTTGGTCTAATTATAACATTATCCGAAAAACCCACCAATACTTTATTCTACATCTTTCTTAAGTACACCGAGCAAGAACATGGTTACCAAAGAACCAACGAGCCAAGCTACGATGTAAAGTAACGGCTTACCAACAGTTGCGAATACGAAGATTCCACCGTGAGGAGCCATAAGTGTACATCCAAATACTGCAGATAAAAGTCCTGCCACACCTGCACCTGCCATAGTTGCCGGGATTACGTGTGCCGGATCTGCAGCTGCAAACGGAATCGCGCCTTCTGTAATAAATGACATTGCCATTACTACGTTAGATACCTTTGTATCTTTTTCTGCCTTTGTAAACTTCTTCGGGAATGCCCAGCATGCAAGAGCAATTCCAAGAGGAGGAACCATACCACCTGCCATAACTGCTGCCATGGAAATATATGCTGCAGTTGCAACTGTCGGATCATCCTGAGCAAGTGCCAACATACCGGTACCGAATACATAAGCTGCCTTGTTGATTGGGCCACCCATATCGATTGCCATCATAGCACCTAACAATAATCCAAGTAACCAGATTAAGTTTGCTGCGTAAAGTCCCTGCAAGCCTGCTGAAAGAGCAGTATTAATTGCACCGATAATCGGGTTAAAGATGAAGCACATCAATACACCGATAATAAAGATTCCGCATAAAGGATAAATAAGTGTCGGGCGGATTCCCTGAAGTGCCTGCGGAAGTCCTTCTGTAATCTTCTGCAACCAAAGAACCACATAACCTGCAACAAAACCGATAACAATACCGCCCAAGAAACCGGATACGGTATTTACACCGTCTTTTGCGAAAGCAAAGTTCATAATGAACTGAGCGAATCCACCGTTTGCTGATCCAAGGCCTGTCCATGTATCAATGTAGCTGGCAATTGCAGCATTACCGGAAGATGCCAGCATACCACCGGCAAAACCTACTGCAAGACCCGGACGGTCTGCAATGGAATATGCAATATATCCTGCCAATACCGGAACCATAAGTCCCATAGCAAGACCACCTACATACTTAAGGAATGCAGCAAGCGGAGTAGCACTACCAAAGGCACCACCTGCGGTTGCACCATATCCGCAAAGAGTATCAACCAAAAATGCAAGTGCAATCAAAATACCACCGCCGATAACGAAGGGTAACATATGAGAAACACCGTTCATCAAATGTTTATATGCCTGATGTCCTGCAGACTCGTTTCCTCTTT
>CAJOGB010000118.1 GCA_905233835.1 uncultured Lachnospiraceae bacterium | reverse complement strand
AGTCGAGGTGAAGCGGAGACGGTGCCGAGGAGAATATTACTACTCAAGCAGACTTAATTTGTATTTGTTATAACTATATTTAATTTCACGGAGGGTACGCGCATGGGAATGACGATGACACAGAAAATATTGGCAGCACATGCGGGCCTTGACAGCGTTTCTGCGGGACAGCTGATTGAGGCGGATTTGGATTTGGTACTGGGAAACGATATTACTTCTCCGGTGGCAGTTCATGAAATCGAAAAGATGAAAGTTGATGGGGTATTCCACAAAGACAAGATTGCTCTTGTCATGGACCATTTTGTCCCCAATAAAGATATTAAATCAGCAGAGCACTGCAAATGTGTTCGTGAGTTCGCCGGAAAGAATGGGATTACCAATTACTTTGCTGTGGGACAGATGGGAATCGAGCATGCACTTCTTCCCGAAAAAGGATTGGTGGTGGCAGGTGATTGTATCATCGGCGCAGATTCTCACACGTGTACCTATGGTGCGGTTGGTGCATTTTCCACCGGTGTAGGCTCTACGGATATGGCAGCCGGTATGGCAACGGGAAAGGCTTGGTTTAAAGTTCCCTCTGCCATTAAAGTGGAACTCGTGGGAAAGCCGAACAAGTTTATTTCCGGTAAAGATGTGATTTTACACTTAATCGGTAAAATCGGCGTGGATGGTGCTTTGTATCGTTCTTTGGAATTTACCGGAGATGGGGTAAAGGAACTTACCATGGACGATCGTCTTTGCATTTGTAATATGGCGATTGAGGCCGGTGCAAAGAACGGTATCTTCCCTGTGGATGAGATTACTAAAAAGTATCTGGATGAACATACGAAAAGGGAGTATAAAGTATATGCGGCAGATGCGGATGCCGAATATGATGAAACCATTACCATCGACTTGTCTACATTAAAGTCTACCGTAGCTTTCCCGCATTTGCCGGAAAATACTAAGACCATTGATGAAGTGGGAGAGATAAAGATAGATCAGGTTGTAATCGGAAGCTGTACCAATGGACGTTTTGAAGATTTAGAGACGGCAGCAAAGATCCTAAAAGGTAAAAAGGTGGCTAAGGGAATCCGTTGTATTATTATTCCCGGAACCCAACAGATTTATTTGGATGCTATGGAAGCAGGATTTATTCGCACCTTTATTGAAGCGGGCGCTGTTGTTTCCACACCGACCTGTGGTCCTTGTTTAGGTGGATATATGGGTATTTTAGCGTCAAAGGAAAGATGCGTATCTACAACCAACAGAAACTTTGTTGGACGAATGGGCGCTGTGGATTCTGAAATCTATTTGGCTTCACCGGCAGTGGCTGCTGCCAGCGCTATTACAGGCTATATTTCAGACCCTGCAAAGGTATAAGGAGGAAATGGTATGGAAAAGGCAAAAGGAAAGGTTTTTAAGTACGGCGATAATGTGGATACGGATGTTATTATTCCGGCACGTTATTTAAATTCCTCCGATCCTAAGGAACTTGCAGCACATTGCATGGAAGATATTGATAAAGAGTTTGTCGGCAAGGTAAAGACCGGAGATATTATGGTGGCGACCAAAAACTTTGGCTGCGGTTCTTCCAGAGAGCATGCACCGATTGCGATTAAAGCCAGCGGAATCAGTTGCGTTATCGCAGATACATTTGCGCGAATCTTTTATCGAAATGCCATTAATATCGGACTTCCCATCATTGAATGCCCTGAGGCAGCAAATGCAATCTCGGCAGGGGATGAGGTAGAAGTGGATTTTGACAGCGGACTTATTACCGATGTGACCACAGGAAAGAACTTCCATGGTCAGGCATTTCCCGAATTTATGCAAAAAATCATTGATTTGGGCGGATTGGTCAATTATATCAACGAAAAATAAATATTTGTATTTTTCGAAAAAATGTATTTTTTCAAGTGCAGATATGCTATATTTAACTTAGACTTTATTTATTTCACGGGGAGCTTTTTGGCGAGTCATGAAACAATTACTTGCAATCGGAAAAATGGATGAGGATGCAAAGACCTGCTTTAAGTACTTGGAGCAGTTTTTTGGCATGCAAATGATGGAATCTCCCATTGATTCCTGTGCTTCCGTGATTGAAGTTATGAAGCCGGATTTACTGCTTGTCAGTGTGGACGAACTCTTGGTTTCTCCCACCATGGCTTTGAATAACCTTCAGGATAAGAATCCGGAGCTTCCGGTGGTTACCTTCGGAAAGGTCCAGGACTTCGTTCGTTTCGAAAAACTCTATGTTGGCGGACAGCTAGATAATATCAATCTTCCTTTCGAGGAAGAATCCGCCATGTATTTGGTATGTACGAAACTTAAGGTTTCGCAGAAAAAGGTAAAGCAGGAAGCGGCCAAGAAAAAGACGATTTTGGTGGTGGATGACGATGCCACCACACTTCGCAGTCTAAAAACCATGCTTGAGGACAAGTATAATGTGAATCTGGCAAACTCCGGTGAAAAGACCTTTGAGATGCTTTCAAACAAGATTCCGGATTTGATTTTACTGGATTACGAAATGCCGGACATGAATGGAAAAGAGGTACTTGAAAAGATCCGCGCTGATGAGAAGTATCGTGGAATACCGGTGATATTTGTGACAAGTATTTCGGATAAGAGGCAGATTACACCTTTGATTGCGCTTCGCCCATCCGGTTATATTTTAAAACCGATTACTATGGACATTATCAAATCTGAAGTGGCAAAGGTCATCGGATAATTTGAAGATTTTTTAGGAGGAAATTATTTTCCTCCTTTTTTATTTGTGTTAAAATTTAAAACAGTTGATTTTTAAGGATAAGGAAGGAGAAAAAAGATGAGAATCGGAATTTTAGGATATGGAAATTTGGGACGAGGCGTGGAAAAAGCAGTAAACGCCAATGATGACCAGGAACTTTTATATGTATTTACCCGTCGTGCACCGGAAAGCGTAAAGATTAACACACCAAAAGCTAAGGTGCTCCACGTGGATGAACTTTCCCATATGCAAAAGGATATCGATGTTTTGATTATTTGCGGAGGAAGTGCTACGGATCTTCCGGAGATGACACCGAAGTACGCACGTGATTATAACGTTATTGATTCCTTTGATACTCACGCAAACATCCCCACTCATTTTGCTGCTGTGGATGCTGCCGCAAAAGAAGGAAAGAAAATCGGGGTAATTTCTACCGGTTGGGATCCGGGAATGTTTTCCGTGAACCGTTTGTATTCACACTCCGTATTGCCAAACGGAAAGGATTATACTTTCTGGGGCAGAGGTGTAAGCCAGGGACATTCGGATGCAATCCGTCGTATTGAGGGTGTACAGGACGCGAGACAGTATACCGTACCGGTAGAAGAAGCGGTAAATCGTGTGAGAAACGGTGAAAATCCGGAACTTACCACACGTGAAAAGCATACCCGTGAGTGCTATGTGGTTGCAAAGGAAGGCGCTGATAAGGCACGTATCGAAA
>CAJOGB010000117.1 GCA_905233835.1 uncultured Lachnospiraceae bacterium | reverse complement strand
ATGTGGAAGGAAATCTTAAAAAAACAATTAAAAGTATCGCAGGAATATTTTAATAATCATATATAAAAACGACAGAGGATTCCTCTGTCGTTTTTGTTTTTAATTATTTAATATATCCAACCAAAAGTTTTAATGTGTTTTCTGCGCCGTCGCGGTGGCTTCGTTCATATCCGTGAGAAGCATATACACCCGGTCCGATAAGTCCGTGACGAACATCGTATCCTGCATGAAGTGTGGCTTCCACATCGGATCCGTAGTGCGGATATACATCTACCGCATAATCAAGTTTCATCTTTTCTGCGGTTTCCATAAGACCCTTTACTACAGAATATGCATACGGGCCGCCGGCATCCTTTGAGCAAATGGATACCTGGCGTTCGGTGCAGTTTAATCCTTCGCCGACGCATCCCATATCAACGGAAAGCGCTTCGGTTACGCCCTCCGGTACGGAAGCGCATCCGCCATGTCCAACCTCTTCGTATACGGTGATATGAACGTATACGGCACGATCCGGAGTGATTTTATTTTCTTTTAAGTACTTGGCATATCCTAAAATAATACCAACACTTAACTTATCATCTAAGAAACGGCTCTTAATATATCCGCTTTTTGTGATGCGTGTCTTGGTTTCAAAGCATACGATGTCGCCGACTTTGATGCCAAGTTTTTCAACATCTTCCTTACTCTTTACATCCTCATCGATGACTACCTCACAGTTATCGAAGGTACGCTTTGTGTCACGGAGTTCTCCGTTTACATGTAAGGATGCATTTTCGATTTGATAGGTTCCTTCGTAATCACCGTCAAACTTTGTAACGATGCGAACGTTTTCCGTTACCATGTTATGAGCATCCAAACCACCGAGCTGAGCGATTTTTAATCTACCGTTGGGTTTGATGGTAGAAACCATTCCACCTAAAGTATCGATGTGACCTTCCACTAAAACACCGTTATTCTTTTTCTTTCCGCCGAGGGATACTAAGATTCCACCCTTTCCGGTGTACTCCGGTTTATAGCCTAATTTTTCAAACTCTTTTTTTACCCATGCAGCTGCTTCATCGGTATATCCTGTGGGTGAATCGATGCCTAAAAGTTCTACCGATTTATCCATGATATAATCCGTATATTTTTTAAATTCGTTTTTCTTTGTTGCCATAAGATTTCCCTTCTTTTTGAGTGTATTATCAGCAAGTACAAGTATAACACATATTTTACTCAAAAATAGGAAAAATGTGTTACACTGTATTTGTTTGGGGCTTAAGTATTTTTAATCTTGGGGGATATTATGAGATTAATTAAAGATAAAACAAAAAAAGTTTATCGCCGATTTTACAAAGCCTTAATCGGCGACTGCGATTTATGGCAGCAGCTTTTAAACATCGGAGTAATGGTGGCAATTGTCGGAGCACTTTTATCCGCTATCATTTCCTTGGCATTAAAGAGTTCGCCCATCGCTATAGCGGCGTTTTTAATTACCTGCGTCTTTGCAACATTTTGTCTGGTGATTTCATTAAAATCTTCGGATGTCATTTATGCTGCGGTTTTATTTTCTGTAGTAGCAAATTTTCTTTTGTTTCCGATTATGTATTTTACCTCCGGAGGATTTCACGGCGGTATGCCGCTTTGGCTTTTGCTGTCCTTGGTTATCAGCTGGGTGGTGATTCGAAAAAAGATTTTATATGTAATCTACGGTCTTGCTCTTGTATTCCAAAGTGCCTGCATTTTATATTCGGAGGCACATCCGGAAACAGTGACCTTTTTTGCATCGGAGCATGCGGTAGCCATTGATGTGATTCAGTCATTGGCGTTGGTATCTCTGATCTTTGGTATCATGATGAAATACCAAAGCAGAGCTTACGAAAAGAAAAAACAGGAACTGGATGAAGCAAACGCACAGCTTGCGGAAGCCAATGAACGCATTACCATGCAGTCCATGTACACTCTTGCAAAGACCATCGATGCGAAGGACAAATACACTAACGGTCACTCCATGCGTGTGGCACAGTATTCAAAAATGTTAGCGGAGAGAATGAAGTTTTCCGAAGAACAAATCGATGAGATTTATAACATGGCCATGCTTCACGACATCGGAAAAATCGGTGTGCCGGATGCCATTATAAATAAGCCGTCAAAGCTTACAGATGATGAGTATAACATCATAAAGGGACATCCCGGAATCGGATACGATATCTTATCCGAGATGCCGGAGATGAAGCATATCGGCGTGGGTGCAAAGTGGCACCATGAGCGCTACGACGGAAAAGGCTATCCCGACGGATTAAAGGGAGAAGAAATCCCTATACAGGCACGCATTATCGGTGTGGCTGATGCCTATGACGCCATGACCAGTAACCGAAGCTATCGTAATTATCTGCCGCAGAACGTGGTAAGAGAAGAAATCGAAAAAGGACGCGGAACCCAGTTTGATCCTGCGATTGCTGAAATTATGCTTGAGATCATAAAGGAGGATAAGGGCTATGAGCTTCACGAGCAGTGATGAAAAAGTGAAAGAATTCTATGAATATGCCCTTTCATCCGGATTTCAAAAAGAGGCGTTTTTCTCAAAAGAAACTATGGATGCCTACATTGAAACCTCATTGGACGGATATCAAACCTATCCTTTGTTTTTATTTGTCTTTAACGGGACGTTTAAAAAAAAGGTTTTGGAAAAAATGATGTCAGTGGACTATCGAAGCAGGCTTTCTTCTATCGTGGGAGTAGCAAGCAGTACTTCCTTTGAATCCGTTTTAATGGCGGAGCCACCCTGCGTAAAAAAAACAGGCATGGGAGATTATGTAAAGATGGCAAAGTTAAAGGATTTTCTTTTGCTTTTGCAACCGGGTATCTATAAACACGAAGCATATGAAGACTATGCGTTGGAACGACGCAAAGCCTATATGGATGATAAAACCTGGTACATATATATCTTTGCTACGAAAAAGAGTATTCAAAGAAGCGGCCACGGAAAGCGACTGATGAATCTTATGATTTCTTTTGCAAAGGAAAAAGGATATCGGATTTGTTTGGAAACGGATCTAAAAGAAAATGTGGCCATGTATGAAAAGTTTGGCTTTCACGTTGTAGATCAGTCCGTATATAACGATGCGTTGCAGCATTTTGTAATGGTGTATGAATAAAAGAATGACAGAGGAATCACTCCTCTGTCGTTTTTATATATGATTATTAAAATATTCCTGCGATACTTTTAATTGTTTTTTTAAGATTTCCTTCCACATCTTTGGGTGTATTTCGCCAGATTCTTTGGACACCTTCGTCAAGCGCATAGTACCGTCTTTATCTATTTTTCGATAATAATAATGATCCGTATCTTTATAGAGTTCCCATCCGTCGCGTTCGCAAAATCGCTTTAATTCTTTCCATCGTGGCATATAATCTGTCTCCCAATTTCTTCTCCATCACCAATGATTAAAGCCTTAAATATATATGGTATATGTCCTTTTCGGTTGGGAGTGTGTGAGTACCATCCGAATATACAAGAATCGCATCCCCAAGTGCTTTACGGGCAGCAATCTCATCAATACCATTTTCGATTAAATCGATTTCTCGTAGAGACAAAGTAATTGATCCATCTTTTTCATGTAATAAATCTGCGTTAAAGTCATATGCTTCCAGAATCTGAGTCATAACATCCATTCCTGACATCCAGATTCGATCTCGAGTTCTTTTTATAAAAAGGGGTTTATCACGAACAACACTGTCGCACGCGGCGCTCCATTCCTTACGAATGTCCGTAGCTTTTGTCATTTCCATAGAAATCACCTCCTAATCAGACTATAGCAAGAAATGCACGTTATGTCAATAACGTACGTTTTGAACACTTTTATTTGTCTGTTGAGAAAAGGGTGTACTTAGGATAGAATTTGAAAAGGAATTACAATAAAAAGGGGAAATACTTATGCCGCCAAGTCATCACTCATCAAGCAGTCACAGCTCGCATTCGAGCCACTCACACCACAGTTCTTCTCACTCACATTCAAGTTCGAGAAGTTACCATAGTTCGAGTTCTCATAGCAGCAGTTATCGTTCTTCCGCTGCAAGCACTCGAAACACACGTATCATCACACCGATTTATCGAGCACGATCCAACCAGCCCTTAGGCTACACCGGCACAAAAAGTCCGAGAGTCTATCGCTGTAAGAATCATGACTACGTACACTATGATCATCCGTGGACGGACGATAAAACCGGTGTAGAGTATAAAGCAGGTTTCTACGATGAAGAAGGAACCTTCTATGAGGATATCGTATTTTCAAAACAGGGAGAAATTTTAGATACCACTACTGCAGTATGCCGATGTGATTACTGCCGTATGGAAGATTCCCGCCGTCATCAACTGCTGTGGAAGATCGCGTATTACCCGGTCAAGCTGTTTTTGCGCCTGCGATTCATGATACCGGAAACCTGGAAGACTTGGCAAAGGCCGTGTATGAAGCAGAGGATAAACGTTGGAGTACCAGAGTGATTCTGTTTACGATTATCCTAATTTTTTTGTCGCCCTGTATTTTGGGAATCTTTGGTTTGGTTTATGAAATCATCGAAGCGGTTGTTGGTACCGGTGTTCAACAAACTGCTAATTATCTTGATTCCGATTCTGCTTACGAATACAACATTCCGAACTTAGGAATGAATATCTATGTAAAAGAAGAAGACGGAGCTTATATCATCGTTGACGAGGCGGAGTATACCGCGAATTACAGAGATGGCGGGTACAAACACTTACATTATGACTCCGATGAGAACTATTACGATAAAGAAACTGACATGTATGTTTATCTAAACGAGTATATCGATCCGCCACAGTTCCAGTATTGGTTGGAGGGATTATCCTCCGAGTACGGAGACTATGGTTGGATGGAATACGACACAGCCGAACAGCGGTGGTATATCCAAACAGACTCTGATGACTGGGAACCGCTGAGCGACGAACAGTACAAAGAGTTCAAAGACAGACTTTGGTATATTGATTATGATTTTTACAAATAACAAAACGACAGAGGAATCACTCCTCTGTCGTTTTTATAATATATCAAATATCACATTCGCAAATTCACGGTGGCCTTTTTCGTTTAAATGCTCATCGTCTGCTTTGTCCACCTTCACATAATCGGAGGCCGCCAAAAACAAAGTTCCGTGACGCTTGGCAATCTTTTTGTACTCCGCCTTTAACTCCTTGCAGATTTCAATGGAAGTTTTATCAAAGTCCGGATCCTTCTCCCAAACTTTATCTCCCAGTAAAACCGGGGAAACCAAGAGAATACTTTCCGGATCCAAATACTTCTCCACTTCCACCAAGCACTGCTCCATTCCCGCTGCGATTTCCGTGGGTGAAGACTGATACACACTCTTACAGTCGTTTGTTCCCAGCATTAAAATGGCCTTATCAAAGGGTGCCTGACTCTCCAAAATAAAAGGAAGTACGGATAATGCAAGAGCGGACGGCACTGTTGTTCTGACGGTTAATGATACTAACAATATTCCAATTGCCTGCTTTGCAAACAGCGAAACCGAATATGCTTATCTGTCATCACAATCATGGGCAAAGAACAGCATAACCAAGAACAGTACATCCTGATAAAGGGGGGAACAATATGAAATCAAAGAAAAAAAATCTCGCAGCTGCGGCTGCTGTATCTGTCATATTGTTTCTGACTCCGTTAGTTGTTTTTGCACTCATGCTGAAAAGTGCAGAGAGGAGCAATCAATTCCACCCTGCAAAACAGGATATTGCGATTGCCGAAAATCAAGGCAAACCTGCTGAAACTCAAGAGAATGAAATAAAATGGTCAGAGACTACAAATGCTGTTGGAAATCATGTTGCTGTAAAAGAAGTTTCGGTAAACGAAATCAGTAATCCGAACGGAGAATACATGAGGGTACGCCTTGTACCCTCATGGTATGATTCATCAGGATGCGTTGTTTCAGGAATTGAAGACGTTACCGATATTTGCAGTGCAAAGATTGACGGTAATACACTTGTATTTATGGACAGTGGAGGAACAAAGACAATAGTCACGGCAGAACTTGCTGAAAACTGGAATACTGTATGGAAACCCATGCCGAATGTAACTGATGTTCAATATTTTGAGACATTGCAACCAATTAAGTCGAGGGATGAAAAATTAAAACTGGTTTCATCGGTTGAGATAGCAGACACAGTATTGCAGACTGCCAATACAAACAATATTTTTCTTCGTCTGGATGTTCTTGCAGATTCCATACAAACAGTTGAAAACAATAATAACACTACAGAAAATCCAAAATGGTAGTAAAATACAAAACAGCGGCTAAGAAAGCGAATTGCTCTCCTTAGCCGCTGTTTTTGTGTCCTTGTGCAAAAAATTCAAACCGCAAATGATGATTATTCCCAAGTATTATGACAAATACTAAAAGAAAGGAGTTGATACGTTGGAATTATATGACAAGCAGAAAAACTGCCTTGAAAGTATATTATCTTAAAACTGAATTATATAGATCTTCTAGTGTTTTTATTTTTGTATCACTTGATCTGTTACAGGATGAGGTTTTCCGTCTGCTTCAGCATTCTCAAGTGACAGCGTAATAACGCCCATCATAAATGCGAGAACTACGCCGAGCTTTGCACCCTTTGCGACCAGTGCTTCTGCAATAGGGATACAGCCGAAAATGTC
>CAJOGB010000116.1:1565-5106 GCA_905233835.1 uncultured Lachnospiraceae bacterium | reverse complement strand
AATTAATAACTAATGAAAAACAAATTTTTAATTAGATATATATATTAATTAAAGAAGGTTTTTTTTTAATTTTCGAATTTTCTATAATGTTATTTTTTCTCTGTCGATATAAATCCTTGTAACTCTAGGCAAAAATTGACTCAATATTTCATGAATTATAGTATTTGCTTGTTTTGCATCTTCATTTATTAATTCTTCATCAAAAACTATAGCAATATCTCCTGCTTTTACTTCTTCTTTAACGTCACTAACATCGGCCATTAACATATCCATGCAAACACGGCCTAAAATCGGTGCTTTCTTTCCACGAATAAGTACATAGCCGACGGAGGACAAACCTCTGCAGTATCCGTCTGCATAGCCCACCGGAATCGTGGCAATGCGTGTATCCTTTTGAAGGGTTACCGTACCGCCGTAGCTGATGCTTCTTCCCTTCGGAAGGGTCTTTACATGAACCACATGCGAATACAACGATAACACCGGTTTCAAATCAATGTCTTTTTTTACTTCATCCGACGGCCATAAACCGTAAAGAATAATCCCTGCTCTGGCCAAATCCAAGCTGGCATCCGGATATTCCAAAATCGCCGCAGAATTCGCACAATGATGGTTTTTAAATGTCACACCCTTTTCTTCACAAAGAGCAATCATCTTTTCATAAGCTTTAAACTGCTTTTTTGTATAGGACTTATCCTCTTCATCACTTCGTGCAAAGTGTGTAAAAATACCGTCCATTTTTATGTGTGGCAAAGAAGAAATCTCTTTAATCTCTTCGGCGGCCTCCTCTGTCACCTGATATCCGATACGGCTCATACCGGTATCGATTTTAATATGACAAAGCACATCTTTATTCAAACGCACTCCCATGTCGGAATATTTTTTTGCCATCTCCATGGAAAAAATGGTGGGACAGATATCATTTTTTACAAGATCCTCGTAAGAATCCTCAAAGGTATATCCCAGTATAAGAATTGGTTTTTTGATTCCCGCTTCACGAAGTTCAAAAGCCTCTTCTGCCGTAGCAATGGCAAATCCCCATACATAAGGCACTTCCTCAAGGGTAAGTGCAATGGGAAGGCATCCGTGACCGTAGCCGTCGGCTTTAATGACCGCTACAATTTTTGTATGATCTTTTAAACGTGACTTAATCTGTGCCACATTGGAAAGCAATGCATCTAAGTCAATATGTGCATATACACGCTGATTACGATTCTTCATTTTTCTTAACATCGAAGTTTTCACTTCTGTCCTTATTGGCTTCTTTTTCTTCTTTTCTTCTGACACCCTCGGAAGGTTCTTCCTTCTTTAACGGTGTCGTAAACTCTTCTTCGTATTTTACATCAAAAAGTTGCATCACGTCTCTGCCAAAGATGTCATGCAAATAAGAATAGATTTCTTTATTGTTAATCTCTCGATTCTGCTTTTTGATAATGTTCTTTTTCAATTCGATACGGACATTGG
The DNA here is from genome assembly GCA_905233835.1 of uncultured Lachnospiraceae bacterium. Taxonomy (GTDB): domain Bacteria; phylum Bacillota; class Clostridia; order Lachnospirales; family Lachnospiraceae; genus JAILEN01. The sequence continues at coordinate 3,645 of CAJOGB010000116.1, read as the reverse complement.
TAATCCACTCCGTAATATCTTTTGCTTCCGAAGCGTTGGTACGAAGTCTTGCATAACAATAGCTCATGGTTGCAAGCATAAGTTCATCGTTTTTTTCTTTTAAAAGCTTAGGAATCTCCATGAGTTCGTCTTCGTCAGCTTCCAATTTTGCGTTGGTTTCTTCCAACAGGCGCTTGTTATCGGAGAGTTTCTTTTCGTTCTCCTGGGTCGCCTTGTTTTGATCGGCACCGTCCATATTTTGAACAATACCCTGCATCAAATCACTTTTAATTTTCTTTAAATCTTTGATTTCCTGGTTTAAGTGTCCCTGGCGCACCAAAATCTCTTTGCACTGAACTTCCAGGCCCTTTACTTCCTCGGGCTTTCCGCTGATGGCAAAGAGTCTGTGCCACTTTTGATCCAACACCAAGGTTGGAACACGAACCGATTTTAATGCAGACTCAAACTGTTTCTCATCCATTAAAAAAACACCTTATTTCTGTGTAATATTATAAGATAATTGCATCAAAGAATCGGAAAGGTGAACGTTTTGAACCACCACATTCTCCGGCACTTCCAAATCAACATGGGCAAAATTCCAAATCGCCTCCACCTTAAGATCCACCAATTTCTTGGCAACCTCAGAAGCATATTCCTTCGGAATGGTAAGTGCTGCGATATCCACCCGATGCTCTTTTAAAAACTTCGGAAGTTCTTCCATGGAATAGATTTCCAAGTTATTAATCTTATTTCCGATTTTCTTTTCACTGACGTCAAAAAGACCGATCATACGGAAGGAAAACTTTTCAAAGTTTACATAATTGGCAATGGCGGCACCTAAATTTCCGGCACCGATTAAGATCACATTATGCATCTTATTAAGGCCAAGAATCTTTCCGATTTCATCATACAAAAACTGAACGTTATATCCGTAGCCCTGCTGACCGAAACCGCCGAAATTATTCAAATCCTGTCTTATCTGTGAAGCTGTCACATGCATCATTTTGGACAACTCACCGGAAGAAATTCTCTCCACTCCCGCATCCAGTAGTTCTCCCAAATATCGGTAATATCTGGGCATTCTACGAATCACTGCTTGAGAAATATTTTGTTCCATAATATAACCCCTTTAATAGTCCCTAAATCTAGGAAAAGTATAGAATGTTTCCGGGGGTTTGTCAAATAATTAACAACTTAGTTCTTCCCAAGTATCCATACACTCCATCAACCGATTTTCCAGGGTTTCCCGCTCTTTTGCAAGTTCGTTTAACTTTGCTGAATTCTTTGAAATTTCGGGGTCTAAGTACTGTTCGTCAATCTTTGAAATCTTAGTCTCTAATTCTTCGATTTCTTTTTCGATTTTATTGATTTCATTCTGACGCTTACGCTTCTTAGCTTCCGCTTTCTTTTGCTCTTCCCAAGAAAGCTTGGTATCCGATACTTCCTGTATCTTATCATCCTTTTTTTCTACTTCGGACTGATAAACACGTTCATCCTTCTTTGAAAGATAATAATCATAATTTCCGAGATATTGAAACAACTGACCGTCACGAAGTTCAAGGATTCTGGTTGCAGTTTGATTAATAAAGTATCTGTCGTGAGACACATAAAAAACGGTTCCCGAGTAGGATTTTATGGCATTTTCCAAGATATCCTTACTATCCATATCCAAGTGGTTTGTAGGCTCATCCAAAACCAAAAAGTTGGCTCCGGAAAGCATAAGTTTTGCCAAAGAAATTCGGCCTCTTTCTCCACCGGATAAGGATTTAATCTTTTTAAAAGCATCATCCTTCGTAAACAAAAATGCAGCCAATACGTTACGTATCTTTGTATTGTTTAAATCCGAATACGCATTTTGCAACTCTTCAAAAAGCGTGTTTTCTTCGTTTAGTTCCTGCTGTTCCTGATCGTAATAAGACATGATCACACCGGTGCCTACTTTTACCACTCCCGCATCCGGCTGATAAATCTCATTTAAGATTTTAAGAATCGTGGTTTTTCCGGTTCCGTTATCTCCGATTAATGCCACACGTTCTCCTCTGTGAATCTCAAAGGAAATATCTTCAAAGAGCGTCTTTTCTCCAAAGGATTTCTTTAAATG
>CAJOGB010000116.1:0-1475 GCA_905233835.1 uncultured Lachnospiraceae bacterium | reverse complement strand
TTCTTTTCACGGCTTTCCGCACGTTTAACGGATTTTTCACGGTTATAACTTTTTAATTTATCAATGACCGCCTTTTGATGTGCAATTTCCTTTTGCTGATTCTCATACTCTCTTTGACGGGTAATCATATACTCCCGTTTTTGCTGTGAAAAAGCACTGTAGTTTCCCTTATAAACTTTCGCTGTTTTAAAGGACATGTCAATGACGGTTTCTACGATGTGATCCAAGAAGAACCTGTCGTGAGCCACGATTAACACCGCACCTTTGTAGTTTTGCAAAAAACCTTCCAACCATTCGATGGCCGCTAAGTCCAAGTGGTTAATGGGCTCATCCAAAATCAAAAAGTCCGGCTTTTGCATTAATAGACGTGCCAGATTCACCCTGGTCTTTTGACCTCCGGAAAGTTCATTTAACTTCTTTTCAAATTCATCTTCCGAAAATCCGAGTCCCTTTAATACTCCCACCACTTCGCTTCGATAGGAATTTCCTCCGAGAAGATCAAAGGTATGATTCTTTTTATGGTATTCGTTTAAAACTTTTTCTAATTCTGTTTTTTCCAATCCTTCCATGGATTTTTCCAAAGAAGTAAGCTCCACTTCCATATCCAAAATCTTTTGATTGGCATGAAACACGTGATTGTAAATAGATTCTTTGCTGGATACATCCTGGTACTGAGCCAAATAACCCACGCTTACATCCTTACCAAAGAAAACAGAGCCTTCCGTCGGGGAAAGCTCAGATGTAATAATCTTTAGAAGCGTGGATTTTCCGCATCCGTTGGGGCCAACCAAGGCCACCTTCTCGTGCTCGCGAACCTGGAACGAGACGTCTTGAAAAAGGACCTCGTCCAGGAAAGACATTTTTATATTTTGACAAGTTAAAATCATAATTCACCAAATACTGCGTAGTTTATTATTAGTATTTTTCTAAAGTTTTTCTTATCTCTACAATAAAATCTTTACTGTTTAGTACTGTAGGGTTGGAAAGGCTCGTGATTAAAGCGAGGTCCTTGGTCATCTTTCCGGATTCAATGGTTTCGATGCATGCGCGCTCCAAGTTGTCCGCAAACTTCATCAGGTCGGTGTTTCCGTCAAGTTCGCCTCGTTTGCGGAGAGCGCCGGTCCACGCAAAGATGGTGGCTACGGAGTTTGTGGAAGTTTCTTCTCCTGCTAAATGCTTGTAGTAATGACGCTGTACGGTTCCGTGAGCTGCCTCGTATTCATAGTAGCCCTGCGGAGATACCAATACGGAAGTCATCATGGCAAGAGAACCGAAGGCAGAGGACAACATATCACTCATTACATCTCCGTCGTAGTTCTTGCAAGCCCAAATAAAGCCGCCTTCAGACTTCATGACACGTGCAACCGCGTCATCGATTAAGGTATAGAAATAGGTAATGCCTGCTGCATCAAATTTTGCCTTATATTCGCTATCAAAGATTTCCTGGAAAATATCCTTAAAGGTATGATCGTACT
>CAJOGB010000115.1:3609-4386 GCA_905233835.1 uncultured Lachnospiraceae bacterium | reverse complement strand
AGCAGAAGCAGAGGTCGATGTAACGAGAAAAACAGCAGGCACCGATGCAGTGACAGATGCGACAGGTGATAATGAGTCCACCCACGCCGGCGAGATTTCCTTCGAAAATGTTTGCTTCGACATCGACGGAAAACGAATCTTAGAGGATGTAAGCTTTACCATCAAAAAGGGAAAGACCCTTGGAATCATGGGAGCTACCGGCGCAGGAAAAAGTTCTGTGGTGAACTTAATCGAGCGCTTTTACGACACTACGGAAGGAAAAGTTTTAATCGAAGGAAAAGACATTAAAACCATGGCATTATCCGATGTGCGAGCCTTTTCTTCCGTAGTAACTCAGGATGTATTTTTGTTCTCAGATACAGTATCTCAAAATGTGCGCTTAGGATATAAATCCACCATGGATGAACGTACCGTACGGGATGCCATCGAAAAGGCTCATGCGGCAGAGTTCGTGGAGAATTTAACCGACGCTTATGAAGCAGTCATCGGAGAGCGCGGCATCGGCTTATCCGGCGGACAAAAACAGCGCTTATCCATCGCGCGAGCACTGGCAAAAAAAGCAGACCTTTTAATTTTGGATGACTCCACCTCCGCCCTTGATATGGAAACGGAGCAGGCCATTCAAAAGGAATTAAAGGCAAAAAAAGATACTTCAAAGATTATCATCGGTCACCGAATTTCTTCGGTAAAAGATGCAGATGAAATCATTGTTTTGGAAAACGGCAGGGTAAAAGAACGTGGTACTCACGAACAGCTTCTTTTAAAGAAGGGACTTTA
>CAJOGB010000115.1:0-3554 GCA_905233835.1 uncultured Lachnospiraceae bacterium | reverse complement strand
CCACCAAAGAAGATGAAGAATTAAAAGAGTCCATAAAACTTGATGTTTTAAAGCGACTACTTAAAAACCTTTTGGAATACAAAGGGAAAATTGTAATTGTAACAGTTTTAATTTTAATTACGGTTTTTGTTTCCACCGTATATCCGTTATTTATTGAAAAGATTATCGATGATGAGATATACAAAGGAAACGTAAAAGGACTTCTTACCATGGCGGGAGTCATGGTGGCATTGGCGGTAATAAGCTACGGTGCCACACGAATTTGGCGTCATATGATGGCGGAGATTTCCAATGATTTAATTATGAATATCCGAAGAAAACTCTACGTGCATATTCAGGAGTTGGGAGTGGACTTTTTCGACCAGCGTCCGGCAGGAAAGATTTTGGCGAGAGTTACCGGAGATGTAAACGCATTAAAGGAAGTGCTTGCCAGTACGGTAACGAACCTGATTCCGGAAATCGCCACTTTAGTTGTAATCGTTACGATTATGATTGTAAAAAGCCCCATCCTTTCGCTTTCCGCAGCGGTAGCGGTACCCATTATCGTGTTTGGTCTCTATCTTTGCCAGATTATCGCCCATAAGCGTTGGCAGATTTGGAAGAAAAAGGAATCCAACATGACCGCCTTTATTCACGAGGGAATCGAAGGGGTTTCCACCATCCAAAGCTTTAACGCGGAAGAGGAGTCAAACAAAGAGTTTGAAGGAATTGTTGGGGAGCTTGTGGATGCTTTCCGCGCTGCGGTTTCCATAAACGATTTGTACAGCCCAACCATTGAAATTTCCTTTGGCCTTGGAACCGCCACACTTTATTATCTGGCGGTAACAAAACTTCATGTGCAGGCGGAATCCATCGGAACCTTGTCCGCATTTGTACTTTATTTAAGTATGTTTTTTAACCCGATTCGAAATCTGGCAAACTACTATAATAAGTTAATTACAAATTTGGCCTCTGCGGAACGTGTCTATGAAATCATGGATATGGAACCGCTGGTTAAGGATAAGGATGCGGTAGTTGATATTCCGGAAATCAAAGGCGATGTGGAATTTTCTCATGTGACCTTTGCCTACCCGGATGAACCGGATGTGGACATTTTACACGACGTAAGCTTTGAGGCGGCTCGCGGTGAAACCATCGCCCTTGTTGGTCCTACCGGTGCAGGAAAAACTACAATCGTAAGTTTGTTAAGCCGCTTTTACAATACCAAAGAAGGAAGGGTATTAGTGGACGGCTACGACATCGCCGATGTTTCCATTCAGTCCCTTCGCAGCCAGCTTGGCATCATGACCCAGGACAACTATCTTTTCTCCGGAACCATTCGGGATAACATCAAATACGGTCGTCCCGATGCCACGGAAGAAGAAATGCTTGCTGCCGCAAAAGCGGTACACGCAGACGACTTCATTTCTCAGATGGAAGACGGATACGACACAAAGATTACGGAGCGCGGAGGCGGATTATCAAACGGACAGAGACAGCTTATCGCCTTTGCAAGAACCCTACTTACCAATCCAAAGATTTTAATTTTGGATGAGGCCACTTCTTCCATTGATACAAAAACAGAGATTTTGGTTCAGCAGGGAATTGAAGAACTTTTAAAGAAACGTACATCCTTTGTGGTAGCACACCGACTTTCTACCATTAAAAATGCGGACAAGATTTTTGTTATTGACGACGGTGGAATTTTAGAGTGGGGAAACCACGAAAGTTTGATGGAAAAAAAGGGCGCGTACTACGATTTGTACTCCGCCCAGTTTGCTTAAAATTTATTTATGATGTTCGGATGGGCAGGAGATCTGCGCCAAGTTTTCAATGATTTGGTGCATGGCTTCTGCCATTTCCGTATCTGCGGCTTTGTAGAGCATTTCCTTTCCGTCTCGCCGGGAAACGATTAAGCCTGCGGATTTTAACACCCGAAGATGGTGGGATACGGCGGGAGAGGACATATCCACCAAGGCCGCGATATTTGCCACGCACTCCTGGGTATGACATAAAAGCCAAAAGATGCGAAGACGGGATGGATCACCCAGCTGTTTCATGGCATCCGCCACCGCTTCGATGGTACTTAATCTTGGATTATGCACGGAAAAATCTTCCATATAATTATGATCGTCATGATTATGATTGTGTGGAAGTTTTTTATTTTCTTTCATAAGGATTCTCCTGACCGAAAAAGGAATGTTTTCATAAATTCTGTTCCTATTATATCACATCGATTAAACGATTGCTTAATTTTTTAAAAAATTGATTGACAGAGGAAGTATATGGGTATATTATCATAGTATCAAACGATTAAACAATCGTTTAATCGAAATAGAAAACATAGTTAACAAACGGAGGAAAATACTATGAAAAAGACATACAAGATTGATGTGGATTGTGCAAACTGTGCAGCAAAGATGGAAGATGCAGCAAAGAATACAAAAGGTGTGAAGGATTGCACCGTAAACTTTATGGCACTTAAGATGAAAGTGGACTTCGAAGAAGGCGTTGACGAAAGTGCTGTTATGCAGGAAGTTCTTGCAAACTGCAAAAAGGTAGAAGACGACTGCGAAATCTTCTTGTAAGAATAAAAAAATATTTTAAATAATTTTAACGGAAATCAGGTGATGATATGACAAAGAAACAAAAGAAAAATTTGATACGAATTTTAATCGCGACAGCCCTAACCATCGGCTTACACTTTTTGCCGGTGACGGGAATTTTGCAGTTTGTTCTTTATATGATTGTCTATGTCATCATCGGATATGACATTTTAAGAAAAGCGTTTAAGGGCATAAAAAACAAACAGCCCATGGACGAATGCTTGCTTATGGCCGTCGCTACGGTAGGTGCCATTACACTTGCTCTTTATCAAAGAAGCGGGGACTATGTGGAAGCTATCGCCGTTATGCTTTTCTATCAGATCGGTGAATGGTTCCAGGGTTATGCTGTCGGAAAGAGCAGAAAAAACATTTCCGATTTGATGGATATTGCTCCGGATTATGCAAACATTGAAACGGAAAACGGACAGCTTACACAAGTGGATCCGGATGATGTGGAAATCGGAAGCATCATCGTGGTGCAGCCCGGTGAAAAGGTACCCATCGACGGCGTAGTAACGGAAGGAACTTCTTCCTTAAATACCGCAGCCTTAACCGGTGAATCCGTACCCCGTGATATAACTGTAGGTGATGAAGTCATCAGCGGATGCATCAACTTAAACGGTTTGATTAAAGTGGAAACCACAAAGGAATTTGGAGAGTCCACCGCATCCAAAGTCTTGGAGCTTATCGAGGATGCACGCAAGGAAAAGTGCGCTGAGCTTACTAAGTTTGAGACTGTGCAGGTGTCCGCACCCGCTTATATTCCCGCCATCGTGCTGGGAACGCTCACAATTGGTTGTATGTTTGGGGCGAATATTCTAAACGTGAAGCAGCAGGCGTCCCTTATGAGTGCTTATGCGGTGCTCGACCAGACATACAAGAAGCATAGAGACAAGTTTAAGAAATACCGTGACAAGGTGGCTGATATTTTCGGAGAGGAAGCCGATCTCAAAGTTGCCGAAGCAGTTA
>CAJOGB010000114.1 GCA_905233835.1 uncultured Lachnospiraceae bacterium | reverse complement strand
GTGTCCTACCGCATGCTCCGGACCACCTACATACAAATCTACCGGCATCCAATGCTTTAAGAGTTCCTGATTTGCGAACTCATCATTATTATCCGGATCGATATATCGAAGATAATACCAAGAAGAACCTGCAGAACCCGGCATGGTGGAAGTCTCACGAGTTCCCTTTAAGCCGTTTTTGTCATAATGCTTCCACTCTTGGGCATTTTCAAGTGGAGCCTGACCATTCTTGCCCTTGTAGTCTTCCAATTCCGGAAGTACAACCGGAAGTTCGGAATCATCCAAAAATACAATCTCACCATCTTCTTTATAAACACAGGGTACCGGTTCACCCCAGTAACGCTGTCTTGCAAAAATCCACTCACGGAAGTGATAGTTTACCTTTTCTCTGGCAACACCCATATCCACAAGTTTTTTGGTAATTGCTTTCTTTGCATCTTCTACGGTCATGCCATCAAACTCTTCTGAATTCATAAGGATGCATCCCTTACCGAGATAATCCTGCTTTTCAAAGGCATGTCCGGAAACATCTACATTTCCTTCTTTGTTATTGATTACCTGAATCAACGGAAGGTTATGTACTTCCGCATATTCAAAGTCTCTCTGGTCATGGGTCGGAACCGCCATAACCGCACCGGTTCCGTAGCTTGCAAGTACGAAGTCACCGATGAAAAGCGGTACTTCTTTTCCGTTTACCGGATTGATTGCATAGATTCCCTTTAACGGGCAACCGGATTTTGTCTTATTTAAATCCGTACGATCCAAATCGTTTTTCTTTAATGTTTCATCAATGTAAGCCTGTACTTCATCCGGATTCTCCACACGGTCCATAAGGCCCTTTACAATATCTCCGTCCGGAGCAAGTACCATAAAGGTAATACCGTAAATGGTTTCGATACAGGTGGTAAAGATGGAGAACTTACCTCCACCTACGATTTCAAAATCAACTTCCACACCGGTGGACTTACCAATCCAGTTTCTCTGGATTTCTTTGGTAGATTCCGGCCAATCAATCTCGTTTAAGCCATCAAGAAGTTCTTCCGCAAAAGCCTGCTGGTCGATAACCCACTGCTTCATCATTTTCTTCACAACCGGATAGCCGCCTCGTTCACTCTTTCCGTCAATAACTTCATCGTTGGATAAAACGGTACCAAGTTCTTCGCACCAATTTACCGGCATGTCGATATGCTTTGCATAACCTGCCTCGTAAAGCTTCTTAAAAATCCACTGGGTCCATTTATAAAACTTAGGATCACTGGTGGCCAGCATCTTTGACCAGTCATAGTCAAATCCAAGTTCCTTTAACTGTTTGGAAAATGTTTCGATGTTTTTTTCTGTGAATCCCGCCGGATGATTTCCGGTGGTCACCGCATACTGCTCCGCAGGAAGTCCAAAGGAATCGTATCCCATGGGATGAAGGACGTTATATCCCTGCATACGCTTCATACGTGACATAATATCGGTAGCGGTATAACCTTCGGGATGACCGGCATGTAGACCTACGCCGGATGGATAAGGAAACATATCTAGAGCATAGTACTTCGGCTTGGAGAAATCCCAGACATCGGTTTTAAATGTCTGGTTCTCTTCCCAGTACTTCTGCCATTTCTTTTCAACGGTATGATGATTATAAGTTTGAGCCATCTTTTTTCTCTCCTTACGATAAATCAATAATCTTAAAAATTTTATCATAAGGCACGTATTTGTCAAGAAAAGATGGGGCTTCTCTCCTGTTCCAACTCCAAGAGATTTTCTTTCATTTTAAGGATTTCTTCAAAGACAAAAATGCTCTGTTCCTCATAGTCATAGGAATAGGTTTTTTTCACGTCAAATTCATCCTTTGAACGCTTCAAAGTCCAAATCTGACGTTCCTTTCGCACCAATCGTCTGTAAAAGAGCAAAAGCAAATTCTTTAAAAACATGGGATTTCTCTCATAAGTTTTTCCATCAAAGATTTTTGATACACTGCGCAAATACTCATCCGGAGAAAGATTTCCGTTTTTCGCCATTTCCGCCACGGAGATTACCACATCCTTAAATTCCGTAATAATATCCAAAGCCTCCTGCATTTGCGCACGCTTTTGTTCCCCTCGCACCATACCCTCGGTAATATCGTATCCTTCTTTGAAAATATCCAAAAACGCATCAATATCATCATTGTTTACGATGATGTTTTCCATACGGCTCTTATTGGTAATACGAACCGCGGTATTGTTCTTTAAGGACAAGGTCTTTGCCAGTTTTAAAAGTTCTCCCGTCTTTGTAAAGGCTTCATATACCTCATGGGTACAACGCTGTATGGATACACCAAAGGACAGACTGGGAGAATTGGACCAAGGCAGATGTTCTTTCATAAAGGAATAAAACTTCTGCTCAATCCGTTGGCATAGTTCAAACACTGTTTTCCCGTCACATCCGATTAAGGGAGCAAAGAAGAAAAACTCGTCTCCTCCGGCATAAACCGTGAGCCCGCCGAACTGACGAATCATTTCACAGGCGGTAATGGAATGTTGCAAACAGGCAACGGAAAATGAGATTAACTTTTTATTCTCGGAAAAGCTGCGAAGCAAATGATCGATATCATCGCCGTTACAGCGCACAAGACAATAATAGGGAACCTTCTTTCGTCCGTCCGGTTCTCTGGGATTTGCGATTTCATAAACAGTTTTAAATTCGCCTCTGCCATTAAAAAACTGACCCGCTCCCTTTTTTACGGTATGAGCCAAGGGGGAAGACATAATGCGAAGGCTTCGCACATCTTCCCGAAGTCCAAACAAATCATAAAAAGGATTTTGTGCGGTTTCTTCACTTAAAACCTGTCGGCATTCCATGTCATGGAGATGAGGATAGATTTCCATCATGCAGTTTTTGTTTAGGTTTTCGTTTTCTTCCAGGCAAATATAATGGATTTGAAAATAGTCATCTAAGAATTTCTTATACGCAGGAGACTGATACTCCACGGGAAATAGTTCACTGACATCCCCTTTTACAAGAGAAATGATTTTATCCAACACTGCCTCCTCCACATTTTCTGCGGAAAAGACAATTCTGTCGTGGGTCTTTGCCACACCGTCATCTACTTTCATGCCGTGAAAATAATAGGGTGTGTAGATTTCCACATCTTCAAAAGAGCAGTTCGGTGCAGTTAAAGCCTCGCAAATCTCTCTTGAAATTTCCGAAAAAATAGCGCAGGCAAACCATAGGGACTGCGGGTCTTTTGCATATTGCAACGCATTTGTAATGGGTCCTATGGTTATGCCTACGTATGTCTTCATAAGTTTATACCTCTTCGGTCAATTTATTTTTGCGATGCTCCATTTCTGCTTCCTGTACATCGCTTGGTGCTTGCTGATAATTTAAGAACTCATAAGAGAACTCTCCTTCACCTCCGGTTAAAGAACGAAGTGTGGTTCCGTAACCAAAGAGCTGTGCATCCGGAATCTCAGCCACGATTTCCGTCTTACCGCCCTCTAAAGGATTCATTCCCATCTTTGGTCCAAAGTGCAAATGGATATGTGTGCGAAACTATGCAAGCTGTGCGGCAGGCCCGTGGTGGGACGGAGCGACAAGATATTCTGCCTGAT
>CAJOGB010000113.1 GCA_905233835.1 uncultured Lachnospiraceae bacterium | reverse complement strand
TTTAGTGTCGGTCTTTCTTGCAAAAAAAAAAGACCTAAAATCTTCCATCGCCCGAATACTATACCATGGAAGACTAGGTCTGTCAAACAAAATATTTATTTGTCCGCAAAGAACGCCATTTCAAACATCTTGGCAATCTGCTTTTCGTACGTATAATTCGCTTTTAATGTTTCCAATCCGTTTTGTGCGATTTCTTTACGCTCGTTATCATGCTCAAAATAATAACGGATGATGTCGCAGAGTTCTTCTTCGCTTCCGTACATTACAAGGTCTTCGCCCGGTGTAAAAAGCTCCGGAATCTCCGGCTGATAATTGGAAACACAAAATCCACCGCAGCTTAAGATGTCAAAAATACGAAGCGGCAGTGCCGAGCGAATCGCTTTTGAAGTAATATTTAGATTAATCTTTGACTCGTGGAAAATTACCGGCATTTCCGTTAAAGACTTTGCCAATCCCATGTTATGGATGCCTGTTATCTTTGAAGTATCGCTGGCGGTATAAATGGAGACATCAAACTCTTTTGCCAAACGCGTAAAGGTATGCACCCGCTCGTTTGCTGAAATTTTATTTCCTATATATAACTGGGATAAAGTTCTCTTATCTGTTAAAAAACTTTCCGCCGGATAGCGATAAAAGGTGGGGAAGTATTTGATAAACTGCTCAACAATGTCATCCGTCAGTAAATCTTCTATAAAATAGTAGCCGTACACCTTTTCCTGGGCAGCCATGATGCCGTCCAAGTATCCCGTCAATTCCTTCGGTGCGGATTTGGATAACTTATCATAAGGACATTTTTCCGTATATAAAGATCCAACGAAAGCTACTTCGTGAGAAAACTTCTTTTTCGCGTCTGAAGCGGTCTTTGCAAATAACTCTTCTTTTGGCTCCGTCCGTGCCGCCAAGGGCAAATGAAATACATGCCCCGGATTTAAAGGTTCGATTTCCTTATAGATTTCTTTATCGAATAAGAATACGCGGTTCCATTCGTTTGCGATGGCAGTGGAATATAACTCCATAACCGGAGAATCCACAATCCAGCACAAATATCGCAAACGGAAAATATTTGCAACCTCGGATACATAAGGAAAGAAGTTAATAGAAAAGATAAAATCGCAGGGATGATCCATCAGATAATCCCCTAGGCGCGATACAATGGCTCCGGGTTCTTCATCCTTTACGGTCATTTCATTTCTGTATTCATCGATTTCCAGTCCCATCTCACGAAAGGTATCAATAATATCCGGTTCGCAGATGCTTCCGTAACGGTAAAATAAAACTTTCATTTCCTTATATATAATCCCCTATATACTTTCTACTGTAATCCTGCGGTATCAAACATGGTTTGTAACTGCTTTTGATAGGTAAATTCTGATTTTACCTTTTCATATCCGTTATGCGCTATTGCCTGACGGATATCATCGTGTTCCAAATAAAACATGGTTTTGGCCACCGCATCTCCCATAGAATCATACAGCACCACCTCTTCATCCGGTACAAAATACTCCGCCAGCTCCGGCTGATAGGAGGACAGCAAAAAGCCTCCGCAGCCTAAGATATCCATACAACGAAGAGAAATACCGCTTCGAATGATGCGAAGAGAAGGATTTAAGTTAATCTTTGAATCCTTAAACACCTGTGGCATTCCGGTGTCATAACTTACCCAGTCATGAATCGTGATATCTTTTAACAGCGGTTTTGTTTCTTCCTTAATTTTAGAAGAAAACAAATGCATATCGCAGCGACTTCCAAGTAAACGAAGTAAAGATAATCGTTCGATATAGGTTAAATAACTTCCGATGGAATAAGCCATTTGGCGCTTAGAAACATCTTCTTCCATCTTTGGATTCTTCTCGCGGAAGAGTTTGTTTAAGCCTTCCATAAATTCATCCGTCAAAAGATCATCCACCAGGAAATATCCGTAGACCTTCTTCTGCGCTTCTACCAGACCGCTGACATATCCGGAATAGTATTCATCCATGCCGGACAATAACATAGGTAGAGTAGACTCATATAAAGTGCCAAGAAGAGATACATCATAACTCTTTCCGGAAGGCTTAATCTTGTTCCAACGATCCACGTCCGCAGCCAAGGGTAAATGATAGACCTGTTCGATTCCTTCCTTATGATATAACTCCACCTCTGCGCGGTCGAAAATAAATAGGAAGTTGGTATCGTAATCCAAATCCTGATTGGTAGGCAGATTCTGGGGGCTGTCATAGCTCCATGCCAAATACGGTACTCGTTGGTCGTGACAAACTCGTGCAACCAGTGGCCAGATGTTCGTAGTAAAGACGCAGGTGCACTTGGTGTCAGTTACATCCTTTTTTAGCATGTCATAAAGCCGGTCGTCCTTATAGTTATCTTCCGGGGTGTAATATGTTTTTTCGATGACTTCGTGTCCCATGTTCTTTAAGTTTCGAATGACACTGTTAGAATTATAGGAAACGAATAGGTTTACAAATAAAATCTTCATGTATAAAAGTATACCATTTTATAAGTGTTTTAAAAACCGTTTGACAGACCTAGTCTTCCATGGTATAGTATTCGGGCGATGGAAGATTTTAGGTCTTTTTTTTTTGCAAGAAAGACCGACACTAAACTTAAGAAAGATGAGGTGGAAGTTGTGCGTACAAAGATTACTTTAGCTTGCACAGAGTGCCAGCAGAGAAACTACAATCTGACCAAAGACAAAAAGACGCATCCTGACCGCATGGAAACGAAGAAGTATTGTCGTTTCTGCAAGAAACACACTTTACACAAGGAAACAAAGTAAAGAGGTGACATCATGGCAGAAAAAAAAGACAAGCTTACTCTTTCTGACCGCTGGAATGGCTTAAAGGCTGAGTTCGGCAAGATCGTATGGCCGGACGGAACGACGATTTATCGTCAGTCTGTAGCTGTAATTCTGGTGTCAATTGTGGTCGCACTGATTATCGTATTTTTTGATATGTTAATTCAGTACGGCGTAAATTTCCTGACAAGCTTATAGGAGGGCCCGTAAATGGCAGAGGCGAAGTGGTATGTTGCTCATACTTATTCCGGTTATGAGAACAAAGTAAAAGCGAATATTGAAAAGACCGTTACCAACCGTCATTTAGATGATCAGATCCTTGAGGTTCGTGTACCGATGCAGGATACTACCGAGATTAAAAACGGTGTATCTAAGTCAGTATCCAAGAAGATGCTTCCGGGATATGTTTTAATCAACATGATCTTAAACGATGACACCTGGTATGTGGTTCGAAACACCCGTGGTGTTACAGGTTTCGTTGGACCGGGATCCAAGCCGGTGCCTTTGACAGACCTTGAAGTAAGAGATATGGGAATTATGACCGATGTGTCTAACATCGAAGTCGACTTTGAAGTTGGTGACACCGTTTCTGTTCTTGCAGGTGCATGGAAGGATTACGTTGGTGTAATTCAGTCTATGAACGTAAGCAAGAAGACAGTTACCATCAGTGTCGAGTTGTTCGGTCGCGAAACACCGGTAGAAGTAAGTTTCGCAGAAGTTAAGAAAATCTAAATAGGAGGAAGATTCCAATGGCAAAGAAAATCGAAGGATATATTAAATTACAAATTGCTGCTGGAAAGGCTACACCGGCACCACCAGTTGGTCCTGCTTTAAACATTGTAGAGTTTACCAAGCAGTTCAATGCGAAGACAGCTGACATGGGCGATACCATCGTGCCTACTGTTATTACTGTATACGCGGACAGAAGCTTCAGCTTCATCACAAAGACTCCACCGGCTCCGGTTCTTATCAAGAAAGCTTGTAAGATCCAGAAGGCTTCAGGCGAGCCAAACAAGAACAAAGTTGCAAAGATCACTCGTGCACAGTTAGAAGAAATCGCTAACATTAAGATGAAAGATTTAAATGCAGCTTCCTTAGATGCAGCAGTTTCCATGATCGCAGGAACCGCTCGTTCTATGGGTGTTGAAGTAGTAGATTAACTATTTTTAGTGGGAGGACACCTCTCCGATAAAACCACAGGAGGAATTTCTAATGAAAAGAGGAAAGAAATATCAGGCAGCAGTTGCTACCTATGATAAATCTGAACAATTTGATTCTGCAGCAGCAATCGCTCAGGTAAAGAAGAATGCTACTGCTAAATTTGATGAAACAATCGAAGTTCATATTCGTACCGGATGTGATGGTCGTCATGCTGATCAGCAGATTCGTGGTGCAGTTGTACTTCCTCACGGAACAGGTAAGTCTGTTCGCGTTTTAGTATTCGCTAAGGGTGCTAAGGCTGATGAGGCTACTGCAGCAGGTGCTGATTTCGTTGGTGGTGAGGAATTAATTCCGAAGATCCAGAACGACGGATGGTTCGACTTTGACGTAGTTGTAGCTACTCCGGACATGATGGGTGTTGTTGGTCGTCTTGGACGTGTACTTGGACCTAAGGGCTTAATGCCAAACCCGAAGGCTGGTACAGTAACTATGGATGTTACTAAGGCTGTTAACGACATTAAAGCCGGTAAGATTGAATACAGATTGGATAAAGCAAATATTATTCATTGCCCAATTGGAAAGGCTTCTTTCTCAGAAGCTGATTTGAACGACAACTTCCAGTCGCTTATTGGTGCTGTATTGAAGGCTAAGCCAAGTGCTTTAAAAGGTCAGTATTTAAAGAGCATTACACTTGCGCCTACAATGGGCCCTGGTGTTAAGGTAAAGGTTGCTTCAGTTGCTTCAGCTGAATAATCTTTAGTTGACATCATTTATAAATCATGCTATATTACTAGGGCTGTGCAAACAGTCACAGTATATAATGTTGCCGAAGACAGCAGGTGGCGTATGAGTTTTACTTTTTCGCCGTAACGTAGATCTACCTGCCGAGGATGAGATGAATTTTTAAGAATTTTTATGTCTCCCTGTCTTTAGGCAGGGAGATTTTTCTTTTAAATCTCCTGTCAAAGCAACGAAAATTTAATAGGAGGTAAAAAAATGGCAAAAGTTGAATTAAAACAGCCAGTCATCGCTGAGATTTCTGAAAACATCAAAGACGCTGCTTCTGTAGTTGTTGTTGATTATCGTGGTCTTACCGTTGCAGAAGATACTGAATTACGTAAGCAGTTACGTGAAGCCGGTGTCGTATACAAGGTATACAAGAACACAATGATGAACTTCGCTTTCAAAGACACAGATTTTGAGCAGTTAAAAGATGTATTGGAAGGACCTAGCGCTATTGCAATTTCTAAAGAAGATGCTACTGCAGCAGCTCGTATTCTTGCAAAGTTCGCTAAGAACGCTCCAAAGCTTGAAATCAAAGCAGGTGTCGTAGAGGGAACCCTTTATGACGCTCAGGGAATGCAGGCAATCGCTAACGTTCCTTCAAGAGAAGAGCTTCTTTCAAAATTACTTGGAAGCTTACAGTCACCTATTACCAACCTTGCTCGCGTCTTGAATCAGATCGCAGAACAGGGCGGAGAAGTTCCTGCAAAGGAAGAGGCGCCTGTAGAGGAAGCTCCTGCAGCTGAAGAAGCAGCAGAAGAAGCACCGGCAGCTGAGGAAGCTCCTGCAGAGGAAGCAGCAGAGGCAGAAGCACCTGCTGAAGAAACAACAGAAGAATAATTATTAAAATTTTAAATGGAGGATATTATCATGGCAAAGATGAGCACAGAAGATTTTATCGCAGCTATCAAAGAGCTTAGTGTATTAGAGTTAAATGACCTTGTAAAGGCATGTGAAGAAGAATTCGGCGTTTCTGCAGCAGCAGGCGTTGTAGTTGCAGCAGCAGCTGGTGACGGCGCTGGCGCAGCTGAAGAGAAAGATGAGTTTGACGTAGAACTTACAGAAGTAGGTCCTAACAAGGTTAAGGTTATCAAGGTTGTTCGTGAAGCTACAGGTCTTGGCTTAAAAGAAGCTAAGGATTTAGTAGATAACGCTCCGAAGGTATTAAAGGAAGCTGCTGATAAGGCAACTGCTGAAGATATCAAGACTAAGTTAGAAGCTGAAGGCGCTAAGGTTACTTTAAAGTAATTTAGTTCCGATTTTAAAGCAAATATGCTAAAATTTTCCCGTAGGGTACGTAATGTACTCTGCGGGATTTTTTTATGTTTAAAAACGCAGGAGGTCATCCTGCTTTAAGGGGATAGGGTTTCAATGGTTTTTCCTGAGAATTATTTTGAAGATGAAGTGCGCGAGGGCTTTTTTATCCCAAGCATGATGAAGCGTTGCTGGGCAGCACAGCTTCAGGTGCTTTCCGATATTGATGCACTTTGTGAAAAATACAATATCAAATATTTTGCGGATTCCGGCACATTAATTGGTGCGGTCCGTCATGGGGGATTTATACCCTGGGATGATGATAGCGATATCGGAATGCTGCGGGAGGATTACGAAAGATTCTTGGAACATGCGGATGAACTACCGGAAAACTATTCCGTATTAAACTGGAGACGTACCGAGGAGTGGGACAATGCTTATTCCCGTGTGGTAAATACAGAGGCAATTTCCTTTGATGAAAAACATATGAATACCTATGCGGGATTTCCGTATGCGGCCGGTGTTGATATCTTCGTTTTGGATTATTTGTATAAAGATGAGAAAAAGGAGGAAGATCGCCGGAAACGAGCTGAACTTTTTATGCAGGCGGCAGGAGCCTTGGCCGAACATCCGACGCAGGATGAAGACTATTGGCATATGGTGG
>CAJOGB010000112.1 GCA_905233835.1 uncultured Lachnospiraceae bacterium | reverse complement strand
CCTCCCCCAAAAAATTTGGGGAGACTCCCCAAAGAAAGATAAGGAGACTCCCCGAAAAAACTGTGAGTATACAAAGATTACTACAAAGAATACTACAGAGATTACTAAAACAACAACAGAAAGTATTGTTGTTGATAATGAGATCTGTTCGATATTTGAACCTCTGAATCTTCCCTTATCGGACTCTGACATAAGAGCAGTCTTGAATGCTGCCAAAGGTGATCTGGCATTATGCAGGGATGCAGTAAGCTACATAAACGGCTACAGCGGACCGATTGGAAATGTTGTCGGATTCATAATCAGTTTTATTCGAAAAGGGGGATATACGACCGTTTCCAAAACGCAGAAGAACACTTCCCCGGCACCCGGATACAAGCAACACAATTACAACATGCCTTACCTGAAATGGCTTAACGATCATGATGGGGAAGATTCCGAAACATGGATTAGAAGTGCCGAAGAATTCCTTGGCTACACTCTTTCCGAAACTCAACGAAACAATATGCCGGAAATTCACCGGCTTATTGAAACCAAATTTAAGACGCAAAACGAACTGAAAATTGCTATTTAATCACACACGGAGGAAGCAAATTATGGATGCACAAAATATGAGTATCACACGAAACGATAACACCAAAACAAATGAGAATTCCCAGCCAAAAAAGAAACCCGAAGTCATTCAGATGAAAAAATCCGATGAAAATACTGTCCGCGTTTCTTTCATGCTGGAACAATCCATCGCAGAAGAATGGAAGGATTTCAACAAAAATGTTCCGTACAAAACGGTTACCCTCGGACATGCTTTGCGAAGATTTATGAATGATGTACGTTCCGGAAAAATCAAATTTGAACTTGAGCTGTAAATTGTCCTCGGGTAAACGTGAGGGAGGCTGTTCATTCCATTCTCAATGTTATTTTCACCGGAAAATAGCATTGATTATTCCATTTGCAGCCTCCCCCACGCAAGACCACAGATCACCCGGCCAAGACCTCTTTTTTATCATTGTTATTCCGGGTGATCAGGCAAGTTTCGCATAGTGGCAAGCCACCATGCACCGCTCCATCGAAAAAGCCGTGTGGCTTTTCCGCTTCCGCTAAACTTGCCAGAGGGGCCCGCCCCCTTGGATCCCCCGGCAAGGGTTTCACCCTCTGCACACCGGAGCACACTCACTGACTCAGGGTATGTCGAAAGGTCCACCGGACCTTCCTCCATTCCCTTCCGTCAGTTCGTTAGTGGCTTTGCCCCTGCACCCTACCAAAGAGTTGCACCCTTTGGATTTCTGCTTATCGCACGTGCCGTGCATCGTTTATGCGCAAGCGCCTGCAAATGTATTTCACACTTATTAACACAGTCTGTGTATAAATCGATTGAAAGGAGTTTTGCAAAATGAATAAAGTAAATCGTCGCAGAAATCGTGCCGTTACAATCCGAATGAATGAGACAGAGTATACTGATTTTATGAAACGTGTCGATGAATCCGGATTATCTCAGCAATCATATTTTATCAACGCAGTCCGTGGTGCCGTCATTACACCGTCCGATGAAATCGCTGCTCTCAAAGAAATCTCTAAAACCTTTGCAGGTCTTGAGCAACAGCTTCGCGGTCTGGCCACCAATGTAAATCAGATGGCCCATGTTGCAAACGGTCGCGGAGAGTTACCAACAGAAAACGACCTGGATCTTTTATCAGATCAGTTAGCCGGCTATCGAAGGGAGAGTGAATCTTTATGGCAATCAATAAGGTTGTTAATAAATCAACAAAAGCCCACGGGGCAATGAGAAATGCAATTGAATATGTCCTGAGAGACGAAAAAATATGGGACGGTTTCGTGGATATCACCGGACCGTACAATGCGAATACCCTAAATTATGATGACATCTACCGGACATGGTTAGATGAAAAGAAACTCTGGGATAAAGATTCCGGACGGATGTATGCCCACAACATCATCAGTTTTCACAAAAACGAAAAAATAACTCCTGAGCAGGTTCTGGAAATCGGCCGCCGATTTGCTCAGGAATTCTTCCCGGATCATCAATGCCTGATCGGAGTCCATCAGGATCGTGATCACCTGCATTGCCACATTCTCACAAACTCCGTTTCCTATATCGACGGGCGAAAGCTTCATCAGACCAAAAAGGACCTGGAAAAACAAAAGACCTTTACCAACAATCTTTGTCAGGAACAGGGATTCACAATTACCGAGAAAGGAAAGCATTTTGACGGAACGGATATCGAAGTCGGTCACGTAACCGCATGGTCAAAAGATAAATACAATCTGGCCATCAATGCATCCAAGAAACCATTCCTGGTTGACTGTATGACGGCTATCGAAGAAGTCCGGAAAGTTGCAAAAAACATTGAAGACTTTGTCGCAAAAATGTTGGAAAAAGGATGGACGGTTACCTGGACGGAGAAAAAGAAACACATCACCTTTCAAAACGTAAGCGGAAATAAAGTCCGCGACTCCAATCTTTCAAAAACCTTCAATGTAGATGTAAGTAAGGAATCCTTGGAAAAAGACTTTCTTCGGAATACCGGAACAAAAAATAAATCCCGCTCCAGCTTACGAGCAAGACTCAATTCTGCCAAAAAAGAAGTCGAAGAGGAGAAAAAACTTGCAAGACTCAAATCCCGAGATTCGATTATGGAACAAAGATGCAGAAAACGGAGCCGCTTGGAAAGATAAAATGCGTCGAAAAAAGCACAAATAAACCGGCGGATTTACACCGCCGGTTTGAATTTCTTAAAATTGTCTTTTGATACTAAATCTTATTAGTACTTAATCTGCTGTCCTATATAAATCAGGTTCGGATTCTTGATGCCGTTCTTGTCAACCAGTGCCTGTACCGTTGTTCCGAAAGCAAGTGCGATATCGGTTAAGGTA
The DNA here is from genome assembly GCA_905233835.1 of uncultured Lachnospiraceae bacterium. Taxonomy (GTDB): domain Bacteria; phylum Bacillota; class Clostridia; order Lachnospirales; family Lachnospiraceae; genus JAILEN01. The sequence continues at coordinate 795 of CAJOGB010000112.1, read as the reverse complement.
TCACCCTTCTTTACAATATAAACTCCGGTATTTGCTGCGTCCACATTTGCGAAAATCACTCCCGTACCGAAATGTCCAACCAAATATGCAGGCCCATACCATTCGATTGCCGGATCGGCTACTACCTTGCTTCCCGGAATGGTAACCGTTACGGTAGATCCGTTAAACGGGAACGTATATGCAAGGGTCAGCATCGGATTATCCTGCAAAGTCTTCATGATTTCGTAAGGAAGTGCAAAATCTCCTTCGTAGCTTACGGTCTGTGCCGTATTCGTTGCATTCACCTGCTCAATACCGCTTGCAACCGTTGCACGAATCGGATCCAGCCAGTCCTTCTGTACCACAGGTTCCGGCTCCGGTTCGGGTTCAGGTTCGGGCCCCGGTTCTTTTTTGTCCTTCCATAATGCTTTCAGTGTGATATCGGAAGTTACAACGATGGACGGTCCATCCTGATCCCACTTGTCAAATTCCTTTCCTTTCGGCGCGTTAAAACCACATTTCGGAAGAATATAGGTTCCGCCGTCTGCAATCTGAATATCTTCCATCGTTCCGCTTCCGCCGTTTGCGTCAAAGCTGATGGTATGCATTGTGACCGCTTCTTCTGAATAAGTATAGGTGTAAGTTGTATTCGCCGTGATTTCTGTATCTGCAGAAGGAACTACATCCCAGGAACCCTCTTTATATCCGTCATTCGGTTCACCGCCAACTGCAGGGATCTGATTCGCTGAAAGCTTCAATCATCTGCGTGCGAATATTTTCCTTGTAAGCCTCAGAAAAACCCGCCGCCGCTAAATT
>CAJOGB010000111.1:4484-6799 GCA_905233835.1 uncultured Lachnospiraceae bacterium | reverse complement strand
GACTTTTATCTGGAAGTGGAGGATAAAAGGATTTATCAGATTGTTGGACCGTCAGGATCCGGGAAGACTACGGTGTTAAAAATCTTTTTGGGAGAAGTAAAACCGGATGAGGGACGTGTGGCTCGCATGGGAGATTATAAGTATCCGACCTTGCAGAGTTCCTATGTGCCGCAGGAGAAGTTTTTTAAAGAAAAGAAAAATGCTCTTTGGCATGTGAAAAAGGCTCATAGAAAAGTGTCCGGAGAACGAGCGAAGGAAGAGTTGTTAAGATTTCTTCCGGAGGAAAGAATTTTAATTCCGGTAAGCGAACTATCCGATGCGGAAAAAGGAATTTTGGATATTGTCCGTGCACTGGTCATTCCATCTGATTTTTTCGTTTTGGATGAACCGTTTTATGGAATGGATGATGAACAGGCGAAACAGGCGCTAACTTATATTTTGGAAAAGCAAGGATCTCGTCCGATTTTATTGGCGACGAAATCAGAAATCTCTATTAAGGATTCAAGAGTAATTGAACTGTAAAAATAATCCCAACTTTTTTTTGTTTTTATAGTAGAGTTTGAAATGTCAAAGTGATAGAATAGGAAAGTGCGTGGGGCATTAGCGCAGTTGGGAGCGCGTTACATTCGCATTGTAGAGGCCACGGGTTCGACTCCCGTATGCTCCATTTTTTAAAGTTTCTTCGGATCGATACCACCTTCTGCGATGGTATTTTCAATCCATAATTGTAATGAGTCAACTGTCATGGAAATCTGTGACAGTTGTTTTCTTATACGGGAGAAGTCCTGCATTTCGTCATCGGAAATGACACCGTCCGCAGTGATTTCAATCATGCGGTCTTTTTCTTTGTTTAAGTTATTTAATGTGGCAAGAACTTCCAAGGTGATTTGGGATAGATTTTTTTCTTCTACCGGTGGAACGGACTCTTTGCCTAAGGGACATTTTGCGGAGCAGTAGTAGTTGCAAAGTCCCGGCTTTTTGTAGGCATTTGCCATGGCGATGATTTCCTCCGGATGGGGTTCGCATTTTTCACTCTCGATTTTTTCAATGCGGCTTTCGGAGATAAATTCCATCAAGTCGGATGCTTCAGCTCGAGTAAGGTTACATGCTTCTCTGGCCAACTGGTATTCATTTTTGTTTTCGCGAATGGATTTTCTGCCCATGGGTATCACCTCATTAATTTATTAAACCTAGTATACCTCTATTTTTCTAAAATAGCAAAATAGAGTGGATTATTTGACTGAAACAGATATTTAATCCCTGTGCCTACGGGGTTATGATACAGATAACAAAAACGAGTGACTATTCCACACGGGTTGTTTTTATAAAGGAGGGATTTGTTATGTTAACTCTTATTTGTTTAATTTTTATGGTAGGTATTTTCGGAAGACTTATCGGATTTGCATTCCAGATGGCCTGGGGACTTACAAAAATTCTTTTGACTTTTGTATTTCTTCCGGTAATTATTTTAGGATGCATCTTTACCGGATTGTTTGCGGTAGCCATTCCGATACTTGCGATTGTGGGACTTGTTACATTGGTAGCGTCTTTTGCTTAAACTTTAAAGGCTGAGGATTTTAAAATCCTCAGCCTTATTTTATATACAATCGATTAATTTGATTTTTAGTTTGCCACCGTAGATATGAACCGGGATTTCGTCATCAAAGGAGTAAATGTAGGTCATAAGTGGCTCTCCGTTGATATAAGTTATGACTCGTTCCTTTTGAAGATCGATAATCCAGTATTCTCGAACCCCGTATCTTAAGTACGCGTACATTTTATCTTTATAATCCCTGCCGCGAGTACTGGGGGATGTAACTTCTGCCACAAAGTCAGGAGCACCATTGATGCCTAGTTCCGTAACCAAGGATTCTTCACAATTTATTACGATATCGGGGCAAAGCAAAGTGTATTCGTCTTCGCATAAAAATACATTAACCCCTACATTAAACATCTTGCACTTTCCACGATTATTGTAAATATAGTTATCCAGTATTCTTCCTACATTTTGGACTACCAGTTGGTGTTGATAGGTGGGACCTTCGTTATAAATCACCGTTCCGAATAATAGTTCAATTGGACGTTTTTCCTCGAATTTCATGATATCTTTATAAGAGACCCGCATATCTCGTTTTGGAGCAAGTGCATTTTCAATAAATGCTTTGGAATCCTTGGGGACAGCAAAGGGAATCGGGTCGTCCGAAAGGTTATTTTTTTTTCGATACTCTGCTTCAAATTTATCCTGATCGACTTCCTCATAAGGCGTATTCTGTACATATTCCTGAAGAGCTCTTATGTATGCGTTAAGTCGTACG
>CAJOGB010000111.1:0-4467 GCA_905233835.1 uncultured Lachnospiraceae bacterium | reverse complement strand
ACAGAATCAATACGTTCTATCGTGGCAAAGGATGGATTTTTTGTTTCGCCGGTCATGATTTTACTCACGGTGCTGACGGGCAAGCCTGCCAAATATGCCAAATCTGCAGTGGTAAGTTTTAATGCTTTTTTCCTTTCTTTTAGTGATTTTATATCCATAAAATTCTCCCTACCGAATATGCTTTTTTTCTTTTATTTTAAATCGATAAAACAGCAATGTCAATGAGAATACCCGAATACGGGTAACACGAAGAAAAAGATATGATTTAAAAATATGATAAAATGGCAAAAGAAATGGAAAGGAATAAGATAGCATGAAATTTGACGCAGTAATTTTGGATGTGGACGGAACGGTGTGGAATTCCACCCCTTTGGTTGCAAAAGCTTGGACAGCTGCTGCAAAAAAATGTGGAATGGATCGTGAGATTACGCCGGAGATTCTGCAGGGACTTTTTGGAAAAACCATGCATGAAATCGCGGATGAATTAATGCCTGAAGCGACAAAAGAGGATAAAGAACGCGTATTAAACGCCTGCTTGGAAGAAGAAAAAAGTGTGATAGAGGAAAATGATACGGATATCAATTATCCGGATGTTAACGATACCATTAAAAGCTTATCGAAAAGAATTCCGGTGTGTATCGTGTCTAACTGCCAGAGCGGATATATTGAACTTTTCGTAGAAAAAAACGGGTTGGAAGACTATATTACGGATACGGAATGCTACGGAAATAACCAAAGGCGGAAAACATCAAGCTTTTGGTGGAAAGAAACGGATTTAAAAAGCCGGTTTATGTGGGAGATACGGTAATGGATGAAGAAGCCTGCGATGCGGCGGGGGTACCTTTTATTTTTGCATCCTACGGATTCGGGGAGGCAAAACATCCGATTTTTACGATAAACGGTTTTAAAATGCTCGAAAATATATTAAACTAGAGGTAGTGCGATACTTTGCTGTTTTTTGGTGTCGCATTAAGGGGAAAAGAGGAAAGATAATATGGACATCAGACGTTTCGATTCCGATACACAGGAATTGATTACAAAGGTAAAAGAAAACAATACCGGATTACAACGGGGCCGTCAGAAGCTTTGCAGGGAATTGATTGCTCGCGCGAAAGAGTTAAACGATGAGGAACTCTTGGGCTATGCCTATTTTTATATGGGCAGATGCCTTTATTATATGCAGAATCAGTTGAAAAAATCCATGCAAAACATGAAGAAGGCTCTTTTTTATGCGCAAAAAGGACAGGATGTTGAGCTGCTTGCGCGTATTTATAACATGCTGGGAATTGATTCTTCCAATCGCGGAATGCAGGAGTTGGCCATTGAATATTATATGACGGGAAAGAATCATGCCCTGCAGAGCGATAACTATGAAGTGCATGCGATATTAAACTACAACATCGGTTATTCCTATATGGAGATGGATGATTTGGATGGGGCCATTAAGTGCTTTATGAAGGCTTATCGCTATTCCAAAAAATGTAGTTCAAAAAATCAAACGGCACTCTATGTACGATTTGTTATTTGCTGTGTGGCGGGCATTATTTATATTTTAAATCGAAACGACGATCGAATGAAAAAGATGTATGACGAGATGGAAAAACTTCGCCATATATTGGGTGCCAGTGTGGATGATGCCATTCAGGAACCGCTAAACTATATTTTTAGAATTAATTATTTCCACAGAATCGGTGATACAAAACACGAGAAAGAAGTGGAGGCTGAGTTTAAAAAGGCGTTGTTCTTTGCCTCTATGTCCGTGGACAGTATCGGGGATATCGTTCGTTATTGTGAAGCTTTGTTGGAACATAACCATTTAAAAGATGCGGAAGACTATATTCATTTGATTGAGACAAATGTAAAAAATACGGACATTCCTCATTTGAACATGGATTTTTATCGCATGCTGGCTGCTTTTTACGATAAGAAAAAGGATGAGGCCGGAAAACAGCATGCCATGACTGCATATTATGAGAATTCTCAAAGACTGATTCAGGAACGAAAGAAAGCCTTTACCTTCTATATGGAAATGATGGATACGGTAGAGGAGATTCGTTTGGAAAACATTCGTCTTGCCAGAGAAGCACGCACCGATGTGCTTACGGATATTTCCAATCGTTTGGATTTGATGGAGGTTTCCGAGTCTCGTTTTGAAAAGGCAAAAGAGGATGGCGTTTCCATCGGAATCGAACTTTTTGATATCGATAAATTTAAAGAGTATAACGATACCTACGGTCATCAGGTGGGAGATCAATGCCTGGTGGAAATCGGACGGGTTTTAAAAACGCTTTCCTCCGACCGAGTGTATGTGGCTCGCTACGGTGGGGATGAATTTTACATCCTTTATTACAATATGACGGACGATGAAATCATGGAGACCGCAAAGGCTCTTCGTGACAGGTTGCAAGAAATCGTGGTACAAACCGGAAAGGACGATATCTGCGGAATTTCCGTTTCTCAGGGAATCCGAAATACGGTTCCTACCCAGCATAATAAACTTTGGGATTATTTGTACGCTGCCGACAATGCTATGTATGCGGTGAAACAACGTAATCGCGGTGATATTATGATTATTCATAAAGCATTTATGTCGGATAAGAGCTTGGATGATGCCGTAACGACGGATTAAAGGGTGTAACGGGATTTTTATAAAGAGGAGATTTGGTATGCAAATTGTATGTGTGGATGATGAAAAAATCGCATTGGAAGGACTTGTAAAATGCGTGGAAAAGGCTGCGGAAAATGCGGAAGTGTTGGGATTTCGTCGAGGGGATTTGGCGCTGGAATATGCGAAACAAAATCCTGTGGACATCGCGTTTTTGGATATCGAAATGCGTGGGGAGAACGGACTTGAAATCGCCGAGAAATTAAAAAAGATTTATCCCGATATTAATATTATTTTTACTACCGGATACGGGGAATATGCGGGAGATGCATTTTCCATGCACGCCAGCGGTTACGTTATGAAACCGGTTACGGCGGAAAAGATAAAAAAAGAGATGGCGGAACTTCGCCATCCTATTTCCGATGAACGAAAGAATCGAATCTATTGTAAGACCTTCGGAAACTTTGAAATGTTTGTGGACGGAAAACCTTTGGATTTCCAGTATAACAAATCCAGAGAACTCTTTGCCTTTTTATTGGATCGGAAGGGGTCTTTATCCACTATTCAGGAAATCATTATGAATCTTTGGGACGACGATGAGCCGGACAGTCATATTTCTTATTTAAAGAATTTACGTCGAGATCTTACCGGTGCATTGGAGAGCCATGATTGTGCGGATGTTATTGTTCGCCAGCACGGCCGCATGGGAATCGTGCCGGATTTGATCGACAGCGATTATTATGATTTTTTGGAAAATAAAAATAATGCCAGAGAAAGCTACGCCGGAGAATATATGGTGCAGTATTCTTGGGCGGAGTTTACCAACGGTGCACTGGATGAGATGGTAAACAAATATTAATTTTTCGGGGAGAGAAATATGGAAACATCGGTATCGGATTATCTGTTGGCGGGCTTTGAACTTTGGGGTGCCGTCGCATGTATTTTTATCGCTTTTTATACGCAGCGTACCAAACGTTTAAACCCTACGGGGGCAAACTACATGACCATTATGCTAATTATCGGTAATATCATGATGTTTTCCGACGTGGTTTCTTTTTCGTCCTACGGTCAGCCGGGGGTGGCTGCATATTACGCAAATCGTATTTCAAATTTCTTATGCTTTGCACTGGCTTATGCGTGTCTGCATTTATTTTCCAGTTACATTGTCTGCTTTATAAAACCGGATTTGCCCACAAAGATTGGGGAGTACTTTGTAAAGGACTTTGCGGTAGCGGGGGTCTTGGCGATTTTTGCCAATCTTTTTGTGCCCTTTTATTATTATTTTGATGAAAACAATATCTATCACAGAGGACAGTATTTCGTGGTGGGACAGTGGGCCACGGTGCTGCCTTTTTTGGCCATCGCTTTTATGATTATTCATAACAGAAAGCAAATCGGACGAAACGGGTTTATTGCTTTCTTTTCTTATGTAACATTTCCAACGGTATCCATTTTGTTACAGTCCGGACAGTACACCAGAGTATCTCGATTAAATATCGGTATTTCCTTGGCGCTGTTTTTCATGGTGCTTATGATTGTAACGGAACAAAGAAGAAATATTTACGAGCAAAGAATGGAAATCGTGGCTCGTGAGCGAGAGATTAACGAGATGCAGATTCGTCTTGTCATTTCTCAGATTCAACCACACTTTTTGTACAACGCATTAAATACCATTTATTATTTATGCGAAAAAGATATTTCTTTGGCACAGGAAGCCATCAACCACTTTTCCAATTATCTTCGCGGAAATATGAATGCCCTAAGCGCCGCAAAACCGGTGGATTTTGAAGTGGAATTAAACCATGTAAAAAACTATTTAGCGCTGGAAGAAATGCGCTTCGGAGATGAACTTGAAGTGGTAT
>CAJOGB010000110.1 GCA_905233835.1 uncultured Lachnospiraceae bacterium | reverse complement strand
TAAAAGGCTTCTTTGGCCGTTTTCATCCAATTCATCATAAAAACGAAGGACATGCTCCTGTCCATATTTTTTCAGTAAATTTTCTGCATCCGCACGTTGCAACATACCTTCCTCACTTTCAAAGAAAATTTTATCAAATCCCCTTAAAAATATCCACTATTCCCGTCTTAAGGCATCTATAGGACTTAGGTTTGCCGCTTTAATGGAGGGCAATAATCCAAATACAATTCCGATGACCATGGAAAAGGCCACACTGATTACGATAGATGGCACGGAGATTCCCACGGGAACACCGGATATTTTTGAAATAATTACCGCCATAACAATTCCCACTACAATTCCAAGCACACCGCCTAAGCTGGTAAGCACGGCAGACTCTGTCAAAAACTGCGCCAAAATTCGCTTCTTTCGGGCTCCCAAAGATCTCTTTAATCCGATTTCCCTGGTTCGTTCCGTAACCGACACCAGCATAATATTCATAACGCCGATACCGCCTACCAGAAGTGCGATGCTGGCCACCCAAATCAAAAGGCTGTTGGTAGAATTGGCTAGTTGCTGCTGTTGTTTTGCTTCTTCCACCAAATCCTGGGCCGTATATTTCAGTTCCGATTCTTTTGCGCTGATGCACTCCTGCATAATCGTTTGGGAACTCTTTCCGATTTCCGACATGTTAACGGTTTCATCTGCTCTGATAAACGCATTTTGGGGCTCATCAAAGGAATAAATAATGGGCCAAGTCGCATCCGGAATCAGCACCGTTCCGTAAGCCTCTTGGAAATAGGTTTCATAATCCGTCAAACTTTGAATGTTTGGTTCAAATTCCGTTTTTTGCTGATAGAGCCCTACTACGATAAAAGGCTCCGAGCCGATTTCAATAGTCTGTCCGATAGGATTCTTATCCGGGAAAAGAATATCCGCCGCAGTGGAATCCAAAAGTGCCACCTTATTGCAGTTGGTATAATCCAAATCCACAAAACTTCTTCCCTTATAAACCACATAACAACAGGTGTTTAAAAAATGATCATCCACACCGTAAAGAGTAGCTCCGGACAAATTCTTTGTGCCGGCGGTAATATTATTTACATAAGTTCTTAAATTATAAAATGTGGCGTCTTCCACATGCTCCGTCTCTCGGATTCTTTTCTCTTGCTCCTCGGAAACCGGTGCGATATCCGGGGGCACTTCGGTATCAAAATAATACTCCCATTCTCCCTGATAGAGTTTAATGGAAACATTATTATTTCCCCGTCCCACCAAATCCTTCATAATCCGATCGTTGGTACCTTTAATGGTAGAAACAATGGCTATGATGGATGCGATTCCGATAATCACACCCAGCATGGTTAAAAATGAGCGCATTTTGTGAGACCAGATTTCCTGCAGGGCCTCCACCAAATTTTCTCTCATGTTTTATATCCTCTAATAACCGTACAGTTCGCCTATACTTCCTTCTCGAACTTTCGCCCCATTTCGCACATCTTTACCATAGGGAAATGCAATAAAATCCTCTGTGGTCAGTCCCTCGGTTACGATATAGCACCCCTGGGTTTGTCCGTCGGTTTTAATATATCTTTTTCGGAGCAAATCATTTTCGCCCCGAACATAAACATACTTTCTTCCGTTTTCCGTTCGGATAAATGCTTTCATCACATTTAATTTTCCGTCCGAGGACTCCACGGGTCCGTCGGAGTACATTCCCTTCGGATTTTTAAAATACACATCCACGGAATTCCCTGCGGAAAGAGGAACATCCTCTCCTTTTACCTCCGCCGTAAAGGGGAAATAACTGGCGGAATCTCCATACCAATTGGAATACATATTCGTAACGGACTCCGAAACCTGATCGGAAACGGAAGTAATGGCAGCTTCATAGGTTTCCCCGTTTTGCCAATTCATAAGATAAACCGTATCCCCAATCTGAAGCTGCTCTTTTCTCCATTCGTTCATATAGGACTTTACAAACAGCCCTTCCTGAGAGCTGACTTGGATTAAAATGCTTTCTTGATTGGAATCCGTCACGGTTTCGGAAGAGAATTCATCCGACTCTTCTTCCGTATCTTCTTTTTTCTTTTCGGAATCCGAGTTTACCATTGTGACATAACCATCAAACTCCGCTGTCACTCTTCGTTTGGAAAGTGTTTTTTGGGCGGTCTCGATTTTTTCGGTACAGGCTTTTATCTCGGTATTGGCAGATGCGATAGCTGCCGTAGCATCGTTTTTTCCTCTGCGAAGTTCGGTCTCTGTAATTACCTCACCGCTTGAAAGTTCAAACAGCGGTTCTCCGGAGAGATTGACCACCACTTTTTCTTTCTTCAGAATCGGAATCTTCGTCTTCGTCTTCCTCTTCGTCTTCCTCTTCCTCTTCCTCATCCTCGTCCCAATCCTCGTCCTCCGCCTCATCTTCGTCGTCATCGTCTTCTGGCGTCTCATAAGGCTTGGCAGCATTTAGCATTTCCAACTTCTTCTGTGCCCGGAATAAGTCAAGTTTTCGACTTTCCAAATTAATCTGCGCCTGCTTTAACTCCAAGTCTTCCATGGTGGTTTCAAACTGAACCAACACGGCTCCCTTTTTTACGGAATCTCCCTCGGATACGTAAATCTTTGAGACTTTCCCTTCATCCTTTCGAATGTTTTGCACATTACCTGTGCTTATGGTTCCCTGTATTCCGTAGTCGTCGCTGTTATAATCCCCGTATACCACATCGGAAACCGGCACCACCAGTACCGTTCCACGATTGGAATAAACTGCGATATAAACCACTCCGATAACGAGGGCAAACACCAAAATCGTGCTAAAGATTCCGACAATGATTTTTTTCTTTAAGGACCACTCTTTACCCTGCATCCTTGGCCTCCTCTTTATAAGGCGGTACCAAATCCGCATCCTCGGAACTTAAAATTCCGTCCTTCATAATCGCACGACGCTTTGCCTTTGAAGCAATATCAGCATCATGAGTAATCATGACAATCGTCGTGCCTTCATCGTTTAATTTCTGAAACAACTCCATAACGGATTTTCCGGAAGCGGAATCCAGTGCTCCCGTAGGCTCATCCGCCAAAAGAAGTCTCGGTCGATTGATCATGGCTCTGGCTATGGCCACACGCTGTTTCTGACCGCCGGAAAGCTGGTTTGGTTTAAAATCCAAACGATCCTCCAACCCCACTCTTTTTAAAGCTTCCGTTGCTCGTTCTATCTGTTCCTTTTTCGGAACTCCCGCAAAAGCCAAGGGCATACATACATTTTTAAGAGCTGTTTTTTGTCCCAAAAGTTCATGGTTCTGAAATACAAAACCGATTTTATTTAAACGCAAATCGGACAGCTGGTTATCCGTGTAGGAACTCACATCTTCATCATCCAAAATCAGCGTTCCCTTGGTCACGTTATCCAAGCATCCGATTAAATTCATCATGGTTGTTTTCCCGGATCCGGAAGGACCCATAATCGCCACATAGTCCCCTTCTTTTACCCGGATATTTATATGTTTTAATACGTTTACGGTGAAATCTCCCTGGGGGAAATCTTTGTAAACATCTTTCATTTCCAATATCAAAGTATTTCTCCCAAGATTAATCTTCTGTTATTTCCTCGTTTTCATACTCTAAAAGATTAGGATCCGCACCTTCCTCAGGGGATAAATCGCCGTCCACATCCTCAAAAATTCCGCCACTTTCTTCGTCGGTGTTTAGTGTCTTTTGACCTTCCTTCATTTCCGGATAGGGCATGGCAATCAAGTCGGTAAGCTCCAATCCCTCTTTTATTTCATACTTAAAGGTCTGTGTATTAAATTCTCCGAGAGTTACGCTTCTCTTTTCGATACGGCCTTTATTGTCCACCCAAACACAGGGATTTTCTTCATCGGTTTTATCGATGTAGTATTCTTCCAGCCAAATGGAAGAAGTCGAACCCTTCTCTTCCAACTGTCCCTCATCCAGTTCAATATACACATGTTGTCCCATGGAAAGTCCCGTGGTATCCTCCAAAGAAACATAAAAAGGATATTTGCTGGAGGAAGTCATGGAATCTGATGCTCCATCGGAGGAATTGCTCTTTGCGTTATTGGAATCCACCTTCGTAATCGTACCTTTCCAATAGGTGTTGTTATCCTTTCTGGAAAATACAATCACAGGCGCATCCTGAGTAAGAGAAGATAAATTCTGTTCGTTTACGCTTCCCTTCACCTGGAACTTATTCATATTCACAATGGTAATGTAAGCATTGGAAGACTCCGAATAGGAGAAAGAATCATCGGAATTGGAAACAGACTTTACCACTCCGGAGATTTTACTGGTAACCACACCTTTTTTCGCGGTTTCCTCCAGTTTTTTTATCTCTTCGGTTTTTGAAGTGATGGCATACTGCTGGCTGGTAAAGTCTAACTGCTTCTGCTGTAATTCAATATTATACTCCGCACGGACAGTCTCATCCGTAGCGGCATCTCTGGATTTGGTCAGTTCATCAATGGTATTCTTCAAAGCGGTAAGATCGTTGTTCATTCGTTCCAAGTCGATCTTAGCCGTGCGAAGATTATTTTCCGTCTCTGTGACATCATAAGAAAACAAAGGTGTGCCTTTCTCGACCTCTTGGCCCACCTCTACAAAAGTTTCCTCAATTTTTAACGTGGAGTCCGCGGTTACACTCCAAGACTCCTGCGACTCAACCACTCCGGCATAACGATTGTTTAAGCCGTTGGCACTTTGGCCGGTAATCGTAGCTACAGAAGAAACATATACCACTTCATCGGAAGCCGTTCCGCGAGGGATATACAAATACCAATAGGCTCCTGCGCCTGCTGCCGCTATCATAACCAAAACAAGAATTACGATAACAATGTTTCTCTTCTTTGAGAAAAACTTTTTCATTTTCCCTTTTCCTCCACATTTTCAAGTCCGTATTACAAGTCAAAAACTAGTTCTTTTTTTCAAGAAGTTCTTTATAGCTCCAGTTTACTTTGTCCTTCTCGGATAAAATAAGATCTGCTTCGGTCATGCCCTCCGGCATCGGCCATTCCACACCGATATCCGGGTCGTTCCACATAAGTCCGCCCTCATCGTTTGGATGATAGAAATCGGTTACTTTGTAGCAGAACTCCGCATAATCAGAAAGAACCAAAAATCCGTGAGCAAAATTCTTCGGAATGAAGAACTGCTTTTTATTATCCTCTGTAAGTTCTACACCGAACCACTTTCCGTAGGTCTTTGATCCTTCTCTTAAATCAACGGCAACGTCAAATACGCGTCCTTTAATAACACGAACCAACTTATCCTGCGGATAATTAATCTGGAAATGAAGTCCGCGAAGCACACCCTTTTTGGATGCGGACTGGTTGTCCTGTACGAATTCGCAATCAATGCCGGCTTCTTTAAAATCGTTATAGTTATAGGTCTCCATAAAATATCCGCGATTATCACCGAATACCTGAGGTTCAATAACCTTTAATCCTTCAATTCCGTTGCAATCATTTGTTACTGTAATTTTTCCCATGATATGTCCTTTCTGTCTGCCAATAATTTTAGAGGCCGTTTGCTACTTCCGTTAAGTATTTACCGTAGTCGGTCTTCATCAACGGCTCTGCAAGTTTTAACAACTGGTTCTTATCGATAAAGCCTCTCTTATAAGCAATCTCTTCGATACAAGAGATGTATAATCCCTGTCTCTTCTGGAATGTGGAAACGAAATCTGCGGCAGCAAGAAGCATGTCATGATTTCCGGTATCCAACCATGCAAATCCACGTCCCAAAGTTTCTACATGTAAATCGCCTCTGTCTAAGTAAGCGTTGTTTACCGCGGTGATTTCCAACTCTCCACGAGCGGAAGGTGTGATGGTCTTTGCAATCTGGATAACATCGTTATCGTAGAAGTAAAGTCCCGGAACCGCATAATTTGATTTCGGATTTGCCGGCTTTTCTTCGATGGATTTCGCAATACCGTTTTCATCAAACTCAACTACACCGTACTCTCTCGGATCACGTACATAGTATCCGAAGATGGTGGCACCCTTTTCGTTTTCGGTGCGCTCTGCTGTCTGGCGAAGAACCTTAGAAAAGCTCTGTCCATAGAAGATGTTATCTCCCAAAACAAGTGCAACCGCATCGTTTCCGACGAAATCAGCGCCGATACTAAATGCTTCCGCAAGTCCGTTTGGGGCTTCCTGGATAGCATATTCAATATTCATTCCAAGCTGGCTTCCGTC
>CAJOGB010000109.1 GCA_905233835.1 uncultured Lachnospiraceae bacterium | reverse complement strand
GATACCTTTTGTCCTCCCTCATCCACGATTGCACTGGCATCTCCTGCAACAGTTCCCATGTCGGATGAAGATTTTTCCACGATTTCAATCTGAGATACACTCTCTGCCACCATCATACGGATTTCATTTGCATCGGTTGCTTCCGTATTGGTTACGCGACTGACATCCTCTGTCGCCTCTGCAATCTGTAAAGAAATCTGATTCGTTACACCGATGGAATCGGAAATCTTTTCATTGGTCTCACCTAACACGCCGACGGATTTGGAAATCTCCGCAACAAGTTCATTTGCCTTTTGGGATTCTTCCTCGCTCTTTTTACTGGTCTCCTGCAATACCGCAAACTGCGCTCTTGTCATACGACAAAGGGAAATATAAATAAGCATTGCACTAATAACATAAACCACACACATTACAAGTGCATCTTTGCTCCAAGTCTCTGCCAAACGATCGGCATAGGTTACATACGCCCATATCATCCCGATACCGGATAGGATACACTGCACAACAATGGGCTTGATATCCTCATACAAAACCACCATAAAAATGGCCAGATAAAACATTAAGAAGTTGGTGGTACAAGGAAAGGCGACCATTAACATTACACACAAGGTAGTCATCACAAGTACCATTAAATACATCATTGGAATCGGTGGAATGATTTTAGATAAACCGTATAAGATACCGGTCAAAACCACCCCTGCCACAATCATGGCAAACATGTTTGAAATCGGCACAAAAAATGCATTTGCCACCGATCTTAAAACGATACAAATAAACAACGTGATAATAAAGATGTGATTTTTCTTTTTGATAAGCTCTTTGTATTCCATTTTTCCCCTCACTTATATATAAAAATTAAGCCAAAGCTTTTTGATCGATTAATTCCACCATAGCCGATGCAATCTGCGGATCAAACTGCGAACCGCTGCAACGAACAAATTCCGCCCGAACTTCTTCCTGCGACTTCGGATCAGAGTAAACCCTTTTTGAAGTCATAGCATCATAACAATCCGCAACACAAATAATTCTGGCCTCCTCCGGAATGTCCATGCCCTTTAATCCGTCGGGATATCCTTTTCCGTCAAAGCGTTCATGATGCCAACGGGCTCCGATGGAAAGTCCCGGAATCTCTTCAATGGTACTTAAGATTTCATAACCGTCCACCGTATGTTTTTTTATCTTTGCAAACTCTTCGTCTGTCAGTTTTCCTTTTTTATTTAAAATCTCCTCGGGTACACCGATTTTACCCACGTCGTGAAGTAAACCCATGATATAAATCTCGTCACATTCCTCGTCGGTTTTTCCCAGCTGTTTTGCCACCTGTTTCGCATAGGTCGCCACGCGAGCAGAGTGACCGTTTGTATAGTGGTCTTTTGCATCTACCGCCTGAGAAAGGGCCAAAGTAATCTCTTTGGATAGGCGCTCTCTGGTCTCCGCCGCTGCTTCTCTGGCCTGGGATTCATGAAGCTGTTCCATGGTTTCAAGAAGTTTTTCATACTCCGGACTCTCCAGAGACAAATAAATAATCAATACACCCAAAGATGCCACAAAAAACGTAATTAAAAACTTATCAAAGAACAGCATCTGTACTCCAAACAGGGCCCCTGTTCCGATAATTGCCATAGTCATTATATAAATCTGGTTCTTTTTATAATTCTTCCAGTTTACAAGCATGTACACACATCCGATGGCAAAAAACAAAAACGGAAATCCGTATGCAACGGGAACAAATAGCGCGTTATGGATATAGTTTCCGTCCGCATCATATTCAAATACAAAATGAGTAATGGGGTTTGTTAGAAGAAGTGCATAGTTTACAAACAAAAGCACCTGCGTGAACATATACCTGGCCTTAAATTCCACCTTTACATAGGCATAAATATAGAGTACGAAAGAAATAGCCGATGCAGAAGCCAGCATGGAATCTGCCGTATTAAAAAGATAGTGCACCGGATTTGAAATCTGTGCATGCGCACTTGTAACGATAGCGGTAATCACATCCACTATCGTTGAAATCGTCACCAAAAAAGCAAAGCGCTTAAACGCCACATTTACCTTTGAGTGATTCTTATATCTTATCTGAAAAAATATTAAAAGAATAATATCAAGCGGTATTACTGCCACTTCAAGTAAGATATTGTAATCAAGAGTCATGTCCTAAATTCCCCTCCAACCAATGTTTTCTGCAAAGTGCGGTATATGACTCATTTGCACCAAGCATAATCTGCGGACCTTCATATACGACTTTTCCGTCAATAATACGCGCATTGCACGTTGCCCCCTGTCCGCACCAACAAACTGTTTTTATCTCCTCAATCTTATCTGCACGAGCGCATAGTTCCGCCGCTCCCGCAAAAGGATCGCCACGGAAGTCCTCTCTAAGTCCGTAGCAAAGCACCGGAATCTGTAATGAAACCACTACCCACTGTAATGCTTTGATCACTTCCGGATCCACAAACTGTACCTCATCAATAATGATACAATCAATTCCTTTTAATCTTTCACGAAGGGTCACTTCATCCGCCGGGAACCAGTCCTCTACAAACTCACAAGGCCACTCCAATCCGATACGACTTTTAATTGTCATCTCCCCGTCTCTGTTTTCAATCCGAGGTTTTAACATCAAAGGATGTAATCCGCGCTCCTTGTAATTATATGCAACCATAATGGCATTTGCGGTCTTTGATGCTCCCATGGCACCATATCGAAAGTATAACTTTGCCATATTATTTCTAACTATCTCCTTACATCTTTAATAACGTGGATAAAAGTCCACGTCCAAGGCTGGCACCAAGATTTCCACCCAAGCGCTTTCCGAAGCTTCCGAAGTTTTTGCCCACTTCTTTTCCAAGCTCGCGACCGATGGTACCCGCCGCTGTATTTCCTACGGATTTTACCGCACGTTTCTTTGCGGAAGCCGCCTGCTTATCTGCTTTTTGTTTTTCTTTTTCCGCTGCTGCCAGCTGCTTTTGTTCTTCCATATCCGCTGCTGCCTGTGCGCCGCGACGCATCAAGAATTCATATGCAGATTCATTGTCCACTGCAGTGGCATATTTTCCGTAAAGGATGCTTCCCTTTACCATACTGTCGCGCTCTGCCGCATCCAAAGAATTCTTTGCGGATTCCGGCATGTGCACTTTAATCTTTCTTGCCTTAGAAGGAACACCGCTTTCTTCCAAGAAAGAAACCACGGCTTCACCGATTCCAAGGTTTAAAATCGTCTCATAGGTATCAAACTCCTCGTTAACCGGAAAGCTTTGTGAAACAGCCTTTACTGCCTTTTGATCCGCAGGGGTATAAGCAGATAAGTTATGCTGAATCTTATTGGAAAGCTGTGCCAACACACCATCCGGAATATCCTTTGGATTCTGGGTACAGAAGTATACACCCACACCTTTGGAACGAATAAGTTTTACCACCTGTTCAATCTTATCCACAAGTGCCTTTGGTGCGTCCTTAAACATAAGGTGTGCTTCATCAAAGAAGAAAATCATCTTCGGCTTTTCCAAATCTCCCACTTCCGGAAGGATCTCAAAAAGTTCGGATAACATCCAAAGTAAAAATGTAGAATATAACTTCGGAGAATTTATAAGGCTTGATGCATCTAAGATATTCAGCATTCCTTTTCCGTTTGTATCCACAGAAATCCAGTCCTGTACGGATAATGCCGGCTCTCCAAAGAAAATATCTCCACCTTCGGATTCTAGGGCAACCACCGATCTTGTAATGGCAGCTAAAGACTGACCGGAAAGTTTTCCGTAAGTCAGCTCATACTCCTTACTCTTTTCTGCCACATAAGCAAGCATGGACTTTAAATCCTTGGTATCGATTAAAAGTAAATTCTCATCATCTGCGATTTTAAACACCACGGAAAGAACGCTCTTTTGCACGTCGGATAAATCTAA
>CAJOGB010000108.1 GCA_905233835.1 uncultured Lachnospiraceae bacterium | reverse complement strand
TGTCTTTATCTCGAACAATCGTAACTATAATCAACTCCGGAGGAATTGAGATATCTTCTATCTTTTTATTTACCCAAGGATGCTTTTCCTCAAGAGAAATCATAATAAAGTTTAAATCTTTCCCGTCAGAAATCTGATCCAGAGGTTTCATGCGGGTGTATTGTTCCACAAATCCCGCACTGATAATACCGGTGGGGATGGCAACTAAGCCCACGCCCAAAAACGACATGACGATTGCCATGATTTGTCCCAAAGTCGTAATTGGATAGATATCCCCGTATCCTACGGTAAGAAGCGTAGATACGGACCACCAAACACCGGAAAAGGCGTTTTCAAATACATCCGGCTGTGCCTCATGCTCCACGGAATACATTAAAAGGGATGAGGCCAGCATCATAATTAATACGATGCAAACGGAAGAAATAATCTGCTCTTTTTTATTCTTCAAAACGTCCACGATGACGTTAAAAGCATCGTACTGCGCATTAATCTTAAACAAACGAAAGATTCGAAATACGCGTAGCACTCGAAAAGCCACCATACCGCTGGGTAGCATCAACAAAAAGTAAGGTAAAATTGAAAGCAAATCAATCAATCCGAACACGGAAAAGATAAATGCCACTCTGGATTTCACCGGTGAAAACTCCGGATAAAGATAATCCGCCGTCCAAACACGAAGAATGTATTCAATCACAAAGATTACAACCGTGACAGCTTCCACATGATTCATAAAATTCCTTAAATCCTGCGGAACGCGAAACGTACCTACGTATAGGACTAAAAGATTTAAAACGATGGAGATTACGATGACGTAATCACAAATGGCACTAACGATATCCTCTTTGGATCCGATTTGAATAATGTCAAATATCCTTTTTCTCATCGACTCTCTTTGCCTCTGCAATCGCTTCGTTCAGTGACAACATTTTTGCATCCAACATGGATACGATTCCGGAGCATTCCCGAAGGTCCTTACTGATGTAATCTGGTGCATTTCCTTCGAATTTGTAATAAATCTTATGCTCCAAAGATGCCCAAAAATCCATGGCGATGGTTCTTATTTGAATTTCCACCTTGGTATCCACCACCTTATCGGATAAGAAAATCGGTACGGTCACCAACATGTGATAACTCTTATATCCGCTTTCCTTCGGGCTTTTGATGTAATCCTTAATGGAGATGACCGTGATGTCGTTCTGACGTCCGATCATATCCGCCATACGGTAAATATCAGATGTAAAGGAACAAACAATACGAAGTCCCGCGATATCGTTACAGTAGGTCACCATGTTTTCCATGCTGTCCTCGTAACCGTAGCGTTTTAACTTCTTAACAATACTCTCCGGGCTTTTTACTCTGCTTTTTACATACTCAATGGGATTGTATTGGTGTGTATGCTGAAACTCTTCGTTTAAAATCGCTATCTTTGTATCCAGCTCCTTTAAAGCTGCGCGATATAAAAGCATGACGGAGCGCCATGTATCCACTCCCTCGTCCTTGCACAGTGCAAGATATTCCGCCTGATCCATATCAGTCCTCCTCTAGTACATGTATTTCCAAATAATCAAAGGAAATCTCATCCATAAAACTCTCTTGATAAAAACGGGCCTTTGCGTCCCTCTTAAAATCACGAATGGCTGAGTCCAACCAAATGGGTTTTGACAAATCAAGCACGTTGCAAGCCTCTTCCACAGCGTTAAATATCTTGTGGGTACGTGTTTCAACTGTCTCATCTTTTACCTCGTAATCACCAACGAGGCGGTTGTCCTTCCATTCTTTAAACCAAATTCTCATAGTTATCCGTTTCTGCGAATACGGGATGCCTCATAGGCTAAAATTCCTGCCGACATCGCCGCATTTAATGACTCCAGCTTTCCTGCCATGGGGATAATGATTTTCTCATCCGCCAAGTCAGAGGTATTATCGGAAAGCCCGTTTCCTTCGTTTCCGATTAAAAAGGCTGTAGGCATTTTATAGTCATACTCATCATAACACTTTTTGCCCTTTAAATGTGCAGCAAAAAATGTAATACCCTTTGTCTTTAACTCCTCAATGATTTCCGCCAAATCTTCTGCCACGAAGTAAGGCATGCGATATAAGCTTCCCATGGTGGAACGTACCACCTTCGGGGAGAAAAGATCCACCGTATCTTTACTTAAGATCACTCCGGTGCATCCCGCACCTTCTGCGGTTCGAAGAATAGTTCCCAAGTTCCCCGGATCCTGAATAGTCTCCAACACCAATAAAAGCGGTGTCCCTTTCAGCAAGTCCTTTAGCTCATATGTCGGCTTTTTCACCACCGCCAAAATTCCCTGTGGCGTAACCGTGTCACACATGGCCTTCATAACTTTGTCCGTTACTTCTTCCACGGATACCGACTGCTGCACCAAAGAAAGAAGGGCGCGTTCCTCTTCCACTCCCGAATCAAAGGACTCGGAAACATACACCTTCTTTAACAGATGCTCCGGTGTTTCAAAAACCATACGCGGGCCTTCCACCACAAAGGCATTTTCTTTTTTACGAACCTTTGCCTTTTCCTTTAATCCGATGACCAGCTTCACACCGGCATTCGACGTACTTTCAATCATTTCATTCCCCTACGCGAAAAAACAGGCTGAAAATTAACATTTCCAGCCTGCCAAATTCTTATCAAATGTCATTTCACAATTATGAATTTCCAAGGTCCTTACAAATCTGTACCTGGTATTCATCAATATCCTTCTTCATTGCAAGTGCTTCGTCGATATCGAAGTCAACGAATTTTCCGCCGCTGTATGCTACCACGCGGTTTGACTTTCCGTCACAAAGAAGATCGGCTGCCAAGGCACCCATAACGGAAGCGTAAACTCTGTCCTTACAGGTCGGTGAACCACCACGCTGCATGTGACCTAAGATAGTAGCTCTGGTTTCAATACCGGTTGCAGCTTCGATACGCTTTGCCATAGATACGGAATGTCCGATACCCTCGGCATTTATAATGATATGGTGCTGTTTTCCTTTTTTACGGCCTTCGATAATGTGATTTACGATTGCCTGCTCATCGTAGTTATAACGCTCCGGAAGAAGTACGTCCTCCGCACCGTTTGCGATACCGCACCACAAAGCGATGTATCCGGCACCACGTCCCATAACCTCGATGATGGAACATCTTTCATGAGAAGTAGATGTATCACGAACCTTATCGATTGCGTCCATCGCGGTATTAACAGCGGTATCAAAACCGATGGTGTATTCGGTACAGGAAATATCCAAGTCGATGGTTCCCGGAATACCTACGGTGTTAATTCCGTTGGCTGCAAGCTTCTGTGCACCCTTGAAAGAACCGTCACCTCCGATTACCACAAGTCCGTCAATTCCGTGCTTCTTACAAATCTCGGCACCCTGCTTCTGGTAAGCAGGCTCTACGAACTCCAAACAACGAGCGGTCTGCAGAATGGTACCGCCTCGTGAAATAATATCTGAAACACTGTGTGCATTCATCTCGAAGATCTCTTCATCCAAAAGTCCTGCGTATCCTCGTTTGATACCCATAACTTTCTTTCCGCGGCAGATTGCCTCACGAACAACCGCACGGATTGCAGCGTTCATTCCCGGAGCATCTCCTCCTGATGTTAACACACCGATTGTATTAATCTCTTTTGCCATCTTTGTCCTCCAAAAGCTGTCTTCGCGACAGGTAATCATAATTTCGTTAATTTTTACACATACCTAATTTATTCTAATACCTTTTTTTCGCAAATTCAATAGTTTTTAAAGGATTCTTATGTCAAATAATTCCCTATTGTTCGAAGGCTTTTCGTGCAAAATAGTCAGAAAAGTTAAACTTCCTCCAACTTGGCGCCTTAGTATCCTCGTAGATATCTTTTCCCTTTTGGTAGTCATAATCTATCCACTCAGTCAATCCCACGGCAGATTTATAGTTTTCCACCATCTGTATCGTTTCCTCTGATGGTTTTTCTTT